>NZ_CP029797.1:1487845-1807932 GCF_003268595.1 Paraliobacillus zengyii
GATTCATCAAGAAGCGGATACATTAGTATGTGAAGTTGTTGATGACGGGGATGGTATGCAGTTGGAAAAAGAACAATTCCCTTATGTTTATAAAGGTAAACGCCAAATGTTTAGTGGTATTGGCATGCGGAATGTACATGAACGAATTCTTTTACTTTATGGTGATCGCTATGGTGTGCAAGTGTCTAGTACAATCGGAGAGGGTACTAAAGTAGTTGTTCGATTACCATTAATTACAAATTCATTAGATGATGAATCGTAACTCAATTTTTCCTGCTTCGTAAAATATTGTAATTTATTTCCAAACAGCTTGTTGCGATGTAAAAGTTATCTAATAACTAAAGAAAATACAAATTCTAAAGAAAATACAACTATAAATCTTACCGGTTATTTAACTGCATAAATAATTACAAGGATAGTCTAAAGATCGTTCTAACGATCTTTTTTTTCGCGCGTTATACTAAGAATGTAGTTAAAGATAACGCTTACAAAAAAACAGGGAGGTTTAATTATGAAAAAGTTATTTTTATTGGTATTTGCAATAGTTAGTGTATTTCTATTAGCAGCTTGCGGTGGAGATGGAAGTTCAGATGAGACAGAAGGAACAGACAGTACATCATCTGAGGACACGAGTAGTGGAACTCAAGAAATATCTGTTTGGGCTTGGGATCCTAACTTTAATATTGCGGCGCTTGAACTTGCAGAAGCGGCATACGATGGAGAGACAGATATAGAATTAGAAATTATTGAAAACGCACAAGACGATTTAATTCAACGATTAAACACAGGATTAAGCTCGGGAACAACGCAAGGTATGCCTGACATTGTGTTAATTGAAGATTATCGTGCGCAAAGCTTCTTACAATCATATCCAGATGCTTTTTATCCATTAACGGATTATATTAATGCAGATGATTTTGCAGCTTATAAAACAGAAACAACCAGCCTTGATGGCGAACAATATGGTGTACCGTTTGATTCAGGTGTAGCTGGTTTGTATGTACGCACAGATTATCTTGAAGAAGCAGGATACACGGTTGAAGATGTAACAAACATTACTTGGTCCGAGTATGTGGAAATCGGAAAAAAAGTGAAAGAAGCTACAGGTAAGGATATGATTACATTAGATCCAAATGATTTTGGGATTATACGGACCATGATTCAAACAGCAGGTACATGGTATTTTGAAGAAGATGGTTCCACACCTCATTTAGCTGATAATGCAGCATTAGAGGAATCATTTGAAATTTATAAAGAAATGATGGAAGCAAACATTGTGAAGATGAACTCAGATTGGAGTCAGTTTGTTGGAGCATTTAATAGTGGGGATGTTGCTAGTGTACCTACAGGCAATTGGATTACACCAAGTGTGAAAGCAGAAGAATCACAATCAGGAAATTGGGCTGTCGTTCCAGTTCCTCGTTTAGAAGTAGAAGGAAGTGTAAACGCTTCAAACTTAGGTGGTAGTTCATGGTATGTATTAAATACAGATGGTAAAGACGCAGCAGCAGAGTTTCTTGCGAACACATTTGGTTCAAATGAAGCTTTTTATGAAGAGTTAGTTACAGAAATCGGTGCTATTGGTACGTATATTCCTGGTATTCAAGGAGAAGCGTTTAAAGACGAAGATGAGTTCTTTAGTGATCAACCGATTATATCTGATTTCACAGAGTGGACAGAAGAAATTCCAGCAGTCAATTACGGCATGCACACCTATGCAATTGATGATATTTTAATCAACGAAATGCAAAACTATTTAAATGGTAAAGCTTTATCTGATGTGATGAATGATGCACAATCACAAGCTGAAACGCAGTTAAGATAAGAATAGAGAAAATGATCGTGAGATACGTTCGTTAATCACGACGATTGTATCTCACGCTCTTATTTTAATCGAAGGGAGTAACAAGGTATGAAACAGCTCTTTAAAAAGAATAATATCGGATGGCTCTTTGTCATCCTATCAGTTATTGCAATCACACTGTTTTATTTTTACCCAATGATTGACGCACTATTCTTGTCTTTACAATCAGGTATGGGCTCGACATTAACCTTTACAGGACTTGATAACTGGGGTCGCCTATTTAATGATCCTACTTTTATTGCAGCTTTGATCAATACAAGTATTTATTTAATCGTTCAAGTGCCAGTTATGATCCTATTAGCCCTATTATTCTCCTCTTTATTAAATGACCAAACCTTAAAATTTAGAGGCTTTTTTAGAACAGCAATATTTTTACCAGCAGTAACGTCACTGGTAGCTTATTCTGTTATTTTTAAATACATGTTCAGTGGTGATGGAATTGCTAATCAATTTTTAATGAGTCTATCGATTATTTCAGATCCAATAAACTTTTTATCAGACCCCTTCTGGGCAAAGATTACAATTATATTAGCAATCACATGGCGTTGGACTGGTTACAATATGATATTTTATCTTTCTGCTTTACAAAACGTAGATAAATCAATTTATGAAGCAGCAAAAATTGATGGTGCATCTTCGTTACAACAATTTCTAAAGATAACGATACCGATGTTGAAGCCAATTATTTTATTTACAACGATTACATCAACAATCGGAACGCTTCAGATCTTTGATGAAGTCGTCAATATTACCGGTGGTGGACCGGGTAATGCAACTATTTCCATTTCACAATATATTTATGATTTATCGTTTAAATATACTCCTGATTTTGGATATGCAGCCACTGTAGCCTATGTGATTGTTATTCTAGTGGTCATCCTATCTACTATTCAATTTAAATTGGCAGGTGATAAAAAGTGAAAAAAATAAAAAGAATTTCAGTCTATACATTTTTGTCGATTGCTACGATCATTTCCATTTATCCATTCTTTTGGATGATCGTTAGCATGACTAATAAATCGGTAGATGTCACACAAGGAAGACAGTTACCAGGTACACACCTAATTGAAAATTTGAAAAATCTATTTGAACAAGTTGATATTGTCACTGCTCTTACTAACTCAGCAATTATTGCAGTTGCTTCTACATTTTTGACATTACTTCTTGCGTCATTAGCAGGCTATGGCTTTGAAATGTATAAGAGTAAAGGGAAAGATATTGTTTTCAATATCTTATTGATTTCGATGATGATTCCGTTTGCAGCAATAATGGTACCACTGTATCGTCTGTTTGGACGAATTTCACAAACAGCACCAATGATTGGAATTGATACATTAGCGGCAGCCTTTTTACCAACCATTACGACCGCATTCTTCATCTTTTTCTTTCGACAAAACACAAAAATGTTTCCAAAAGATTTAATTGAGGCAGGTAGAATTGATGGATTAAGTGAAATAGGTATCTTTTTCCGAATTTACGTTCCAACAATGAAAACAACATATGCCGCAGCAGCAATTATTGCTTTTATGAATAGTTGGAATAATTTCCTTTGGCCATTAGTAGTATTACAATCACCAGGAAATCAAACGATACCATTGTTAATTTCTAATCTTGGTTCAAGCTACTCACCTGATTACGGTATGATCATGTCCGCGATTACGATCGCAACGTTACCAACAGCCATCGTGTTTTTCTTTATGCAGAAGCACTTTGTTGCTGGGATGATGGGGTCTGTTAAAGGATAATTAGCACGCAAAAAGCAAATTCACGCTTGCTTTTTGCGTGAAATTAATAGAGTTGGAGGTTTACAATGTCTATTTTATTTAATGAAAAAACAAAAGAATTCCATCTTCAATCTAGTAAAGTTAGTTATATCTTAAAGGTACTAGAAAATAACCAATTAGGTCATTTGTATTTTGGTAAACACCTGAACCACCAGGATAATTTCACACATTTATTTCATACCGCTCAAAAAGATAATACTTGTTATATCAGTGATATAAGTGATCCTTTTTCACTAGATTTAATCAAACAAGAATATCCGGCTTATGGTACGACAGATTTTCGTGAACCAGCACATCAAATTTTACAACAAGATGGTAGTAGGATTACCAACTTTGAATACGTTAGTCATGAGATTTATAAAGGAAAACGTGGATTGGAAGGATTACCTGCTACATATGTGGAGTCAGAAGACGAAGCAACAACGTTAGAGATTACCTTATATGATCAGGTGATAGAGACAGCGTTAATTTTATCTTATACGATTTTTGAAACCTATCATGTACTTACGAGATCTACACGTTTTGTTAATCGTGGCTCTGCAAATGTGAATCTATTGCGTGCGCTTAGTGCAAGTATAGATTTAAATGATAGTAACTATGAAATGGTTCAATTATCTGGTTCGTGGGCACGTGAGCGACATGTGAAAAAAAGGCCGCTTCAACCTGGATTGCAAAGCATTGCAAGCACTAGGGGAACAAGTAGTGCCCAACAAAATCCGTTTATTGCATTAAAACGTCCAGAAACGACAGAGCATCTAGGAGAAGTCTACGGATTTAGTTTAGTTTATAGTGGTAATTTCCTGGCTCAGGTTGAAGTCGATCATTATGATGTCACACGTGTGATGATGGGGATTAATAACTTTGATTTTAATTGGCTTTTAGAAGCAGGTGGTTCTTTTCAGACACCCGAAGTCGTGATGGTTTATTCTGATCAAGGTTTGAATGGGATGAGTCAAATTTATCATCAACTTTATCGAAATCGACTTGCAAGAGGGAAGTGGCGTGATCAAGATCGTCCAGTTTTAATAAACAACTGGGAAGGAACGTACTTCGATTTTGATGAAACGAAAATAGTGACGATGGCAAAAGAGGCAAAGCAATTAGGTGTGGAGTTGTTTGTGTTGGATGATGGTTGGTTTGGAAAACGCAATGATGATACGACTTCATTAGGTGATTGGTTTGTTGATCGAGATAAATTACCAAACGGAATCGCACATGTAGCAAATAAAATTTGTGATTTAGGTCTTGAATTTGGTTTGTGGTTTGAACCAGAGATGGTTTCACCAATTAGTCAGCTCTATCAAGAACATCCAGATTGGATAATTCATGTAGCTGACCGTAATCGTTCGCAAGGTCGTAATCAATATGTACTGGACTTCTCAAGAAAAGAAATTGTTGATCATATTTTTCAAGTAATGGCAAAGGTGTTAAAAGAGGCACCAATTTCCTATGTGAAATGGGATATGAATCGCTATATGACAGAAATAGGATCGATAACGTTACCACCAGAACGTCAACAAGAATTACCGCATCGTTATATTCTAGGTGTATATCAATTATATGAACGTTTAATCACAGCATTTCCTACTATTCTATTTGAATCGTGTTCAAGTGGAGGATGTCGATTCGATCCAGGTATGCTCTATTATGCTCCACAAGCATGGACAAGTGATAATACCGATGCGGTTGAGCGTCTAATGATTCAATATGGTACATCGCTGGTTTATCCGATTTCATCGATGGGGGCGCATGTATCTGCGGTTCCGAATCATCAAGTGAATCGACTAACTAGTATCGATATGCGTGCTGCTGTCGCTTATTTTGGGATGTTTGGTTATGAGTTGGACGTGACAACCATGAGTGATGCCGATAAACAAAAGGTTTCAGAACAAGTTCGCTTTTATCAAGCAAATCGTAAATTAATCCAGACGGGCCATTTTTACAGATTACTGAGTCCATTTGAAGGCGATCAAAATAGTGCAAGTTGGATGGTTGTCTCAGAAGATAAACAAGAAGCGCTTGTCGGTTATTATCAAATTCTATCACGTCCGAATCCAGCAGGAAGACGCATTCGATTAACAGGACTAGAGGCAGATGCACGTTATAAAATCGATGGAATTGAGGCCTGTTTTTATGGGGATCAATTGTTACAAGCAGGAATTGAAATTGACAGCTATCGCAAGAATGGCGCACATGGTGATTTCAGATCTGAACTATTTAAATTAACACGTGTATAGCTAGATTAATAAAGTTAGGAGCGATTAGTTATGACAAAAAAATTCATATATAGCCCACCAGAAAATGGTTATCCTGAATGGAATAATAATCCTGAAATTTTTCAATTGAATCGCAGGGAAGCACATGCAACACTAATGTCCTATCCTAAGATAGAGGGAGCAAAAAAATGTGATCGTACTGCTTCAGAAAATTATCGATCACTAAATGGCATGTGGCAATTTGCTTATAGTGATGAACCAACCAGTCGTATAAAAGACTTTTATCGGAAGGATTTTGACCATAGTGAATGGGATCAAATAAAAGTACCTAGTCATTGGCAACTGCAAGGTTACGATTATCCGCAATATACAAATACAACGTATCCTTGGATAGAAAAAGAGGATATAACTCCGCCATTTGCACCGACAAATTATAATCCAGTAGGTCAATATGTAAGGACTTTTACTGTCTCAACTGATTGGAAGGACCAGCCGGTTTATTTGAATTTCCAAGGTGTGGAGTCTGCGTTTTATCTTTGGATAAACGGTGATTTTGTTGGATATAGTGAGGATACGTTTACACCGGCTGAATTTGATTTAACACCGTATATTATTGATGGTGAAAACAAGTTAGCGGTTGAAGTGTATCGCTGGAGTGACGCAAGCTGGCTTGAAGATCAAGATTTCTGGCGCTTAAGCGGTATTTTTCGTGATGTGTACATCTATACAATGCCGACTGTGCATATCGATGATTTTTTTGTCAATACGCATTTGGATGAAAAATATCAAGATGCTGAACTAGTTGTTAATGTGAAATTACTCGATTATTTTAAGGCAAGGCAGTCTGTCGACCTTAAGGCAATGCTTTATGATGAGACTGGTAAGGCAGTATTAGATGAACATTTGTTGTCAAATGTGAATTTTCAGAACGATGGTGTTATTCGTCCTACACTAAAAACGATACTGAAAAATCCGAACAAATGGAGTGCGGAAAGCCCTTATTTATACACATTAGTTTTGAGCTTATATGAACAAGGTGGTCAATTACTTGAAGCTAAAAGCAGTAAAGTTGGTTTTAGGAAATTTGAATTAAAAGATAATTTGATGAAAATAAATGGCAAACGTATTGTCTTTAAAGGAACAAATCGTCATGAATTTGCATCTGATAAGGGGCGTGCCGTTACGTATCATGATATGGTCGCTGATATTAAGTTGATGAAACAATTTAATATTAACGCTGTACGTACATCGCATTATCCTAATAATCCATTATGGTATGAGTTATGTGATCAATATGGACTTTATGTGATTGATGAAACGAATTTAGAGACACATGGTACATGGGTTTATGGTCAAAAGGGATTGGCTGAAACGGTACCTGGTAGTCGTCCTGAATGGACTGAAAATGTGTTAGATCGTTGTAAGTCGATGTTCGAACGCGATAAAAACCATCCATCAATTGTTATCTGGTCATTAGGTAATGAATCATTTGGTGGTGATAACTTCTTGAGGATGCATGACTTTTTTAAGCAGAATGATCCATCACGTCTTGTTCATTATGAAGGAATATTCCATTATCGTGACTCAGAAGCGGCTTCAGATATCGAAAGTACAATGTACGTTTCACCAGAAGGTATTGAACAGTATGCAAAAGAGGCGAAAGAGGACACCAAACCATATATTTTATGTGAGTATAGTCATGCAATGGGTAACTCGTTAGGTAATTTTCATAAGTACACGGAACTGTTTGATACGTACTCTATTTTACAAGGTGGTTTTATTTGGGATTGGAAAGACCAATCCTTATTGACGGAAACAGCAGACGGGACTCCGTATCTCGCATACGGAGGAGCTTTTGGTGAATCCCCACATGATGGTAACTTCGCAGGAAATGGTTTGATTTTTGGGAACGGTGCAATTAGTCCGAAAATATTTGAAGTGAAACGTTGTTATCAACAAGTAGAATTCAGTGTTATGAATTTTGAAAAAAGAAAGTTTAATCTAAGTAATAAATTTCTATTTACTAATGTTAGTGATTACCGATTAAAATGGTTGGTTACTAAGAATGGTGAAGTGGAACAATCAGGTGAATTAACAATTGATTGTGAACCAGGAGAGAAAAAAGAATTTACACTTGATTACCAGTTGCCACATAGGATTGATGACCAAGGTGAATATATTGTAACACTTAGTCTGACAGAGCGGGTTGACCGTTTATGGTGTGAGAATGGACATGAACTCGCCTTTGGTCAATTCACTTTGCCTGTAAAAGCGCCAGCATTACGGGAAGTAGCGACATCAGCAGAAACCATAGAAGTTGATGTAAAAAATGATATGCTCGCCATTTCGGGTAATAACTTCTCCGTTGCATTTGATAAATCGACTGGTGTACTTTCCTCTTATCGTATTAATGGCAAAGAACTGATTAAGGAAGGATTAGCACCAAACTTCTGGCGTGCGATGACTGACAATGACCGTGGGAATCAGTTGGATCAGCGTAGTGCACTATGGCAATATGCGGGAGATACGCGAGAATTAATGGACTTTACTTACCAAGTATATAAAGATCATATTGTAGTTAAGACAGTTTATCTAATGGCTATAGTAAATTATTCAAAGTTAGAACTTGAGTATACAATAAGTGGTTTAGGTGAAGTGAAGATTGATTATGTTTTTGAACCAGGTGAAGCGTTACCAGAAATCCCTGAAATTGGTGTGAAGTTAACAATGCCAGTCGAATTTGACGAATTAAGCTGGTATGGAAAAGGACCACATGAGTCGTATTGGGATAAACAAAAAGGCGCTAAAATTGGACTTTATCAAGGTAAAGTAGCCGATCAATATGTACCTTATTTGAAGCCACAAGAATGTGGGAATAAGATGGGCGTAAGATCGGGCAGAATTCATTGTGGTGATGGTACTGGTTTAGAAATAATCGGAAGTCCAACTGTTGAGCTAAACGTATTACCTTACACAGCAAAACAATTAGAAGAGAGTAATTACGGCTTTGAATTGCCAAAGTCCGACCAGACTATTGTACGGATTAATCTCGCCCAAATGGGTATTGGAGGCGATGATAGCTGGGGTCAAAAAACACACAAAGATGTAACCTTGTTTGCTAATCAACTATACAGATATAGTTTTACTTTAAAAGGTAACTAAAAAAATAGAAAGCCCATCAAATAGATTCTATTTGATGGGCTTTTATCGTTTTGTCTTAAAAGCTAGTAATATAAATAATGTGGATGAAAAGAAGCTACTTAGGGAAACTAATATTAGTAAATTAAATGGAAATTTATAAAAGAGGATTCTATATGGATAATTATACGAATGATAACACAGCAAGACGTTATACAGCACATGTCAGTATTCTTGGAACTACACAAATTCATTTAAGAAACCCTTATATTGTTGCTTGGTGGAGTGCAGCCTTTCCTGGATTTGGTCATTTACTGTTATCTAAATATCTTCGAGGCTTTGTTTTATTTATCTGGGAGGTGGTCGTGAATATAAACGCACATATTAACGAAGCTATGGTCTATTCGTTTCAAGGTGAGATAGCTATGGCGAAAGAAGTTTTAGATACAAAATGGTTAGTAATTTATATACCAATATATCTTTTTGCGATTTGGGATAGCTATCGAACTACGATCGATTTGAACAAAATTTATCTTTTAGCAGAAAGAGAACAGCATCGGTTTAATTCGTTTAGTATAGGTGCACTCGAAATTAATTATCTTGATAAAAGAAATCCTATGATGTCCGTTATATGGTCCCTATTTGTTCCAGGTTTAGGCCAACTTTATATACATAGAATCGTCAGTGCATTTTTTGTGGTTGTTTGGGTAGTTATTTTCACTTATTATTCGCATGCACTAGAAGCGATTTCTCTCTTGTTCTTAGGAGAATTAGAAAGATCAACAGCAGTATTAAAACCTGAATGGTTATTGTTTTTACCATCTTCATACGGCTTTGCTATGTTCGATTCTTATATGAATACTGTTGAAAATAATAAGCTATTTGAGAAAGAACAGCGTGCTTATTTGACTAAAAGATACCAATCACATACGTTCCATATCAAAAAGAAAAAAGTGAGTGAATAGAATGCAAATTTTTTCGACTTTTGAAAATACAGTCTATTTAGAAATTGCACTTTCTATGCTTGAAAAAGAGGGAATTAGTAAAGAAAGAATTTTTGCAGTTCCTTTAGATAATCGAAAAGAGGAACGGAAGGTTTTTGATACGATCCATCGTTCAGATGGGACTTCAATGATTGATATTGGGATGGCGCTTGCGACAGCATTTGCAGTAGTTGGTGCTAGCATAGGGTTCAAGTTGGCTTGGGGTCCGATATATTGGGGATTAATTGGTGCGGTTTTGGGCTTTCTTTTAGGACTTTCGATTCGAATTTTTACCGAAATATTTCTGAAAAAGAGAAGGCGATTATTAAAAGGTAAACACGGAGAAGTGATTGTTATCGTAGATTGCGAAGAAAAGGATATAGATTTAGTAGAAGCGATCCTGTGGGATCATTTTGCATTAGGAGTAGCTAAAGTGAGTGAAGACTAATTAGACAAAAGAAACCACCGGGCTAGTAGCCACGGTAGCCTTTTCATTTCCATGTATAGGGTGTTTCTTGATAAACGTAGTAATTAAGCCAGTTCGAGAAAATCAAATAGGCTTGTGAACGCCAGCGGTTTAAAGGAGATTTATCTGGGTTATTTTCCGGGAAATATCCAGTAGGCATATGAATGTCTAATCCTTTATTCTTATCACGAAGGTATTCATCAGCAAGTGTGATTGCATCATATTCAATATGGCCAGTGATCATAATATGTTTCTCATCTTTTGAAACAATTAAGAAAGGCCCTGCATCATTTGATGAATCTAATGCGATTAACTCTGGATGATTATCAATTTTAGCTAAATCAATATCTGTATTTCTCGAGTGTGGAGCTAAAAACTCATCATTAATACCGCGAACTAGTTTAGAAGTAGGAACGACTAATTCATGGTTAAAAATCCCACTTAGTTTATTTGGACGTCTTTCCTTCTTAATCCCATAATGATGATAAAGCGCTGCTTGTGCACCCCAACAGATATGTAAAACAGAAGTCACATTCTTTTTAGACCATTCCATAATCTCGGTTAACTCTCCCCAATAGCGAACCTGTTCAAATTCCAAATGTTCAATTGGAGCACCAGTGATAATTAAACCATCATAACGATTAGCTTTAACATCAGTAAACGTCTTGTAAAACTGTTTTAAATGTGATTTATGCACATTTTTTGATTCGTAGCTTGCGGTATGAATAAAATCAACGCGTACTTGTAGTGGTGTATTACTCAGTAAACGTAATAATTGTGTTTCTGTTTTTTCTTTTTCTGGCATTAGATTTAAAATGAGGATGTTCATCGGTCGTATATCTTGTGTTGTTGCCCGTTCAGCATCCATTAAAAAGATATTCTCTTTTTCTAATATCTGTCTTGCTGGTAATTGTTTAGGTACATTAATCGGCATATCTCTTTTACCCCCCTGCATGGTACTTCCATTATTATAGCGAGGTTAACATAGATGAGCAACTGGTATCGACTAAAAACTAATAATTTAAAAAGCTATCTGCTTTACAAGTAGCAGATAGCCTCTTACGTTCATGTTATTTTAAATTTGCTGGTAAGGATAGGATGGATTCAATTAATGTATTCAATTTCCCTTCAATGCGATGTAATAAGTAGAACGTAACCGCAATAGGAAAGCCAACATCTGTTAGAATGGATACCCATGTTTCCTGCATAAAAGTTAACTCCTTTCTTTAGTTTAACTAGTTATTGAAAAAGGGAGCAATACTCTGCTCCCCATTTGTTATGCCTACTTTATTTTATAATGTAATTTCTTCTACATTACGTTCCACAATACGTGCACTTTTTTTACTTGTTAGTTCACCACCAGATGAGTAAAAAGCTTGTTGGGCAATTATACTATCCATTGCTGCATTGATTGCAATAGGATCTGCAGGTTCAATTGGATTATCTAGTGTAACGGTTACTATTTTATCTTGTTCGTTACCGAATTTTAATTCAAGTGTCTTCATGGTTTGACCTCCTTTCTTTTAATCACTTAGTACTACTCAACAGTAATAAGTTCTGTGTCATTACGTTTGACCATTTGTAATGTTAATGTTTGTAAAGGTACTAGTACTTGCGCAATGGTCAATAATTGGTCTGCTGTTGCGACTGTTTTGATGTTATTAAATGTCTTCGTTTTAATTACAATGTTTCCATCATCATCAAAACCATCTTCAAACAATAGTTGTAACCTAGAATCAATTTTTTCTGATACGGCCATCTGTCTCACCTCCTGTCATTGCTATAATCGAAATCATGCAAATAAAAGTGTGTTTAATGGAGGAGATTGTCTTATAGAGAAGCTTTTCACAAAAACAAAAGCAAGCCACTATAGGCTTGCTCGCTTTTTACTTATGGTTTTCGTTTTGGCATCCATTTTCTATCTTGATTAGATGTTTCGGGGAAAGATTGTCCAGCTTCTAGTCTTACTGATTTTGGATCTGCTACCATGCTACCTGTTTCACCAATTTCAACGTAAATGCCATTATTCGGTGCTTTCTGACCAGGATTGAATTGATGGTTTTGTCCCATGTGAACACCTCCTTTTTATTAGGCTTCCCTGAAATAGAAAGAAATAATGCGGAATTTTATTGACCTGAAACGCGTTTCATAAAGTAAGCTAAATTATGTTAAAATATTCGTATTCGAGTAAAAAAGGTGATTGAAATGACGAATATTAGAGATATTGCTAAAATGGCTAAGGTTTCTGTTACAACTGTTTCGCGAGTCTTGAATCAACATCCTTATGTAAGTGCGCAAAAACGGGAAGCTGTTTTGGACGCTGTTAAAGCGAGCAATTATCGTAAGAATATTAATGCGGTTCATTTGAGTAAAGGGAAGACTTTCTTAATTGGTGTTGTATTACCTTATACAGATCATCCTTATTTTGGCATGTTGTTAAAAGGCATTGCGAATCAAGCTTTAGAGGCCAATTATAAGTTAGTATTGATTCAAACAAGTTATCAAAAAAGTAAGGAAAAAGAAGCATTAATTATGTTAGAACAAAAACAAATTGATGGATTAATTATTTGTTCCAGAATTAGTGAATGGGATACAATCAAGCGATATCTCGTATACGGACCAATTATATTAGCAGAAAATGCTAGTGAGAAACAAATTTCCGCTACCTATATTGATCATTACCAGTCTTTTTATGAAGCAATTGACTACTTGTTTGTCAATGGGCATCGCCAAATAGGTTATTGTATCAACCGTAAAACAGGAGTTAGCAGTGAACAACGTGAAAAAGCTTATCAAACATTTTTAAAAAGCAATGCCTTACCTTATAACAATACCTATATTTTTGAAGGTTGCTTGAACTTTGAAGATGGCGAGAAAGTTGTCCAACAATGGAAACAAATGAAGGATCCACCTTCCGCTTTAGTTGTAACAAATGATCAAGTTGCTGCTGGAATTATAATATGTTGTCAAAACGAGGGGATAATAGTGCCAAAGGATTTAGCCATTGTTGGATTTGATAATCAACCAATAGCAAAGTACCTCGGGATAACAACAATGGAAATTCCATTAGTTGATATGGGTAAGCAATTATTTTTGCAAGCAATTGACACCGCGTCGATATCACAACACAAGGTTTCAGTCCATTTAATTGAAAGAAGTACAGTCTAGTAGGAACAAGCTAATACATAGTAAAAGTATAAAAGGAGAGCTAATATGACTGAAAAAAGTGTAATATTTTTTGATATAGATGGGACTTTATTAGATCATGATAAAAAGTTACCTGTCTCAGCAAAGGAAGCTGTATTCGAATTGAAAAAACAAGGACATATTGTAGCCATCGCAACAGGACGCGCTCCATTTATGTATGCTGATCTACGTGAAGAATTAGAAATTGATACATACGTTAGTTATAACGGACAATATGTTGTGGTCAACGGTGAGGTCGTTTATGGTCAACCATTAGACGTTCCTTCATTGGTTGAACTGACCGCAGTAGGCTTAACAAATGATCATCCAATTGTATATATGGATGAGGTGGATATGAAAGCCAATGTACCAACACATGAACATATTGTAGAAAGTATTGCTTCATTAAAAATTGACTATTTACCGTCACATGATCCAGATTATTATAAAGAACGTAACATTTATCAATCATTATTCTTTTGTACAGAAGGAGAAGAGGAACAGTACCGCGCAAAATTTCCAGCATTCGATTTTGTAAGATGGCACCCAGTTGCAGTTGATGTTTTGCCAAAAGGTGGTTCAAAAGCAAACGGCATTAAACAGGCAATGAAAGCGATCGGTATTGCAAAAGAGAATCAATACGCATTTGGAGACGGACTGAATGATTTAGAAATGCTCGCTTCAATAACGAATAGTGTTGCAATGGGAAATGCTAAAGAGGAAGTGAAGGCAGTCTCTAAATATGTAACGAAAGATGTCGATCAAGATGGAATTGTGCATGGTTTGAAACTAGTAGGGTTAATAAAAAAATAAAAATAGTGCCAATCAATTTGGGTAATAGTCGCTTAGTAAAAAAATAGCATGCAGTTTGTGCATAAAAAAACAGCTATAATACACAATTATCCTTAAATCTAAAGACGAGACTGTATATTCTGAAAAGATAGTCTATTAATAAGTTTGTTACTTATGACACATTTGGTTAGACGTTTAGGCTCCTATTTGTTAGAATAACATAGAAGATGCTTTTTCGAACGACAGGGATGGAAGCATTTGATGGACAGAATGTTAAAGTGCTATTAAATGTATACATAGCGACTTATAGACAAATAATTACACTATTGCTGTGCATCAATTCACTACAAATAAGGGGTTGAATGTAAATGAGTAAACCAAAAATCGTCCTACTTGGCGCAGGTTATGCCGGTATGATGACAACAAAACGTCTCATGCAAAAATTGTCAATTGAAGATGCAGAGATTGTATTAGTTAATAAGCACAACTATCATTATCAAACAACGTGGTTACACGAAGTTGCGGCTGGAACTATTGATCCAAATCGCGCTCGTGTTATGATCTCTGACGTGATTAATCCAAATCGCGTAACAATCGTAGAAGATACGGTAGAGAAAATTATGCCAGATCAGAAGAAAGTTGCATTAAAAAACGGTGAGTTAGATTACGATTATCTTGTTGTAGGATTAGGATTTGAGAAAGCAACATTTGGTATTCCAGGTATGGCAGAGCATGCATTATCTATCCAAAGTATTGATAAGAGTCGTTATATTCGTGACCACATTGAATATCAGTTCTCAAGTTATCATAACGCAGAAAATCCTAAAGAAGAGTTACTAACATTCATCGTAGGTGGAAGTGGCTTTACTGGTATTGAATTTGTTGGTGAATTAGCAGAGAAAATACCTGAATTATGTAAGAAATATGATGTAGATCGTAATAAAGTTCGCATCGTTAATATTGAAGCTGCTCCAACAATTTTACCAGGGTTTGATGAAGACCTTGTAAAATATGCACGTCGTTCTTTAGAAGATCGCGGTGTAGAGTTTAAATTAGGTACAATGATTAAAGAGTGTAAAGCTGACGGTGTTATTGTTGGTGACGATAAAGAAGAAATTAAAGCAGCAACAATTGTATGGACTGGTGGAGTTCAAGCTAACTCTATTTTAGGTGAATCTGGTTTTGAGCTCACAAAAGGTAAAGTGAATGTTGATTCTGATTTACGTGCACCAGGTTATGAGGATGTATTTATCCTTGGTGATTGTGCATGGGTTATGAACAAAGAATCAGGACGTCCTTATCCTCCAACAGCACAAATTGCTATTCAAGAGGCTGATGTTTGTGCAGCAAATATTGATGCACTAATTAAAGGTACTTCATTAAAAGAGTTTACGTTTGACAATAAAGGAACGGTTGCATCATTAGGTGGACGTCATGCAATGGGTACAATTTTCGAAGGTAAAAAATTGTATGGTTTATCAGCTAAAATGATGAAGCATGTCATTGATGATCGTTACTTGTTTATGCTTGGTGGAGCAGGTCTTGTATTGAAAAAAGGTAAATTCAAACCATTTTAAATTAAAAACATATCAACGTTAAGTTAAGTAAGCTGGTTTTTTTCATCATTTGAAGGAGGGAATCCGTTCATGAAGAACACGTTGCTTGTCACATTATTTACATTACTTACAACTGTAGTGTATGTCGTATTTTCACGACAGAATGAAAGTGGAAGAGAATTTCATTAAGTTTAGTAGAAACCAGCCTGGTCTTGGCTGGTTTTTTTGTGAATGAATTTAGAAAGTATACATATTATTAGTTGTAAAGTCTTAACATATTTCAAAAATAAGGTATAATTATTTTGATGTAAAAAACATAGAAGTGTAACTGGAAAGCGAGAGGAACGATATGGGACGTAAGTGGAATAATATTAAAGAAAAGAAAGCATCAAAAGATGCGAATACAAGTAGAGTTTATGCAAAGTTTGGACGTGAGATCTATGTTGCAGCACGTCTTGGTGATCCAGATCCTGAGACAAATCAAGCGTTGAAAATAGTCTTAGAGCGCGCAAAGACATATAGTGTACCAAAGCAAATTATTGATCGCGCAATTGAAAAAGCTAAAGGTGGGGAAGAAGAAAGTTATACGGAATTACGCTATGAAGGTTTTGGACCAAATGGTTCGATGCTTATTGTTGATACATTAACAAATAATGTTAACAGAACTGCAGCAGATGTCCGTGCAGCATTTAATAAAAATGGTGGAAACATGGGTGTGAATGGTTCTGTGGCATATATGTTTGATGCGACAGCGGTTATAGGTTTTGAAGGGAAAACAGCGGATGATGTCTTAGAATTATTAATGGAAGCGGATATTGACATTCGAGATGTTTTAGAAGAAGATAACGCGGTTATTATTTATGCTGAACCAGATCAGTTTAGGGCAGTACAAGATAGATTAAAAGAAGAGGGGATTACAGAATTTAGGGTTGCAGAATTAACAATGCTAGCTCAGAATGATGTTGTCCTGTCAGAAGAAGATAATGCACAAATGGAGAAGTTATTCGAAGCGCTAGAAGAGTTAGAGGACGTTCGTCAAGTCTATCATAATGTTGATTTACCAGAATAACTGAGATTTTGTTCAGTTATTCTTTTGTTTGAATATGTTTAAGACAATGATACAAAGGGTAAAATTTAGGAGAGTGATTAGATAGACAATTGAGGGAGATGTTTCATTTATGGCAGAAAGAACACAACTCGGAAAATCAGATTTATACGTTAATCCTATAGGTTTAGGAACGAATGCAGTAGGAGGACATAATCTATATCCTAATTTAGATGAAGAAGTAGGTAAGGATTTAGTGCGGACTGCAATAAAAAACGATATTAACTTTTTAGATACCGCATTTATATATGGCCCGGAACGCTCAGAGGAATTAGTAGGACAAGTGGTGAAGGAATTAGGAAATCGCGAGGATGTTGTGATTGCTACAAAAGGGGCGCACAAGTTTAATGGCGATGATGTTCTTATCGATAATTCACCGGCTTTTTTAACAAAAGCAGTAGAAGCTAGTCTTACAAGGTTACAGACAGATTATATTGATTTGTATTACATTCATTTTCCAGATGAGCATACACCAAAAGATGAAGCTGTTGGTGCTCTACAAGAATTAAAAGATGTAGGCAAAATAAGAGCAATAGGGGTTTCCAATTTTTCAATTGATCAATTAAAAGAGGCGAATAAAGATGGCCTCGTAGATGTATATCAAGGTGAATATAATTTACTTAACCGCGAGGCAGAGAATGAAATATTACCATATTGTAAAGAGAATAATATTTCGTTCATTCCATATTTTCCTTTAGCTTCAGGTTTATTAGCAGGGAAATATACAAAAGATATGAAATTTGATGATCTACGTAAAGACATGCCACATTTTCAAGGCAGACAATTTGAACATAACTTGGATAAGGTTGAACAAATCAGAGAAATCGCGCATGACAAGGGTGTAGAGGTTCCACACATCGTCTTAGCATGGTATCTAACGCAACCAGCAATAAACGCGCTTATTCCAGGTGCGAAACATTCAGATCAGGTCTTAAATAATTTAAAAACATTAGACGTGACGTTAACAGAGCACGATATTGAACGAATAGATGGTATTTTCAAAAAACAAGCATAATAAATATGTATAAAGAGCTTGGCCCCAAACATGGAGGTCAAGCTCTTTTAATTCTATATGCGCCGAATCGGGCGATAATTTCAATAATTGGGCGAACAGCAGAACTTATCGGGCGAAATTTTTAATAATCAATCGAAAACTAGAATAATCGAGCGAAAAAGAATATTTACTGTGAAACACACAGATCATTTGATAGAATAATAGTATAGAGAAGCTAGGAGGAAGTCTGTATGGATTTTGTTGCAATTGATTTTGAAACTGCAAATCGTTTTCGTGATAGTGCTTGTGCAGTGGGGATTGTCGTTGGAAATGAGAATGGCATTATTGATGAGTTTTACAGTTTAATAAATCCACAAACAAGTTTTGAAAGTCATAATATATATGTTCATGGAATTACAGAAAGAGATGTACAAAGCGCACCTACTTTTGATGAAGTTTGGAATACAATGAAAGATTACCTTGACAATCAAATCGTAATTGCACACAACGCTAGTTTTGATATGAGCGTTTTACGCGCGTCATTAGATAAATCGCGGTTAGCCTATCCGACATTCGATTATCTCTGTTCTGTTATGCTATCAAAATTAGTCTGGCCAGGAATGCCAAACTATAAATTGAATACATTGGCTGATTTAAAAGGTATTATGCTCGATCATCACCATGCACTTGCAGATTCACGAGCGGTTATTGAATTGTTGGTCCAAGCGATGCAAGATAATCAAGTATCAAATATTGATTATTTAATAAAACAGCATGCAGTGACATGTGGAAAAGTTTTTGAGAGAAGCTATCAAACACCTAAACGTCGTAAGCGAAGTGTAAAGTAAAAACTAATAGAATCTTTAGGAGGATAAAGATGGCTTGCAAAGGTTGTTCAGCATCCGTAAGGCATACAAAAGAAGAAGTAGAAGCACTTGTGAGTGAGCAATTAGCATTAGAACCTGATCTAGTAACAGAAGATATTTATCAATCTAGAATGCAAATCTGTGAACAATGTCCAAACCTGCAATATGAAACGACTTGTGGATACTGCGGTTGTTTTGTTGCATTTAGAGCAAAATTGGCTTATAAAAAATGTCCAGATCCAACTGGTTCGAAATGGCTAGTCAATTCATGAAGTAATGACTTGCATAAATTTTCACTAAGCATTATATTTAATCATTACTATATGAATACATACAACTAGATGGGAAGGGAATAATATTATGAAGAATAAACTACAATCAAATTTAGACATGTTTAAAGACAAACTATGGGAGATGAGTGATTACTTATATCATCATCCTGAATTAGGTGGACAGGAATACAACTCGATGAAACTTCTGGTTGAATTCTTACAGTCACATGATTTTGAAGTGGAAACAGGTTTAGTTGATCGAGAAACTTCATTTAGAGCTGTTTATGATAGCAATAAACCCGGACCGACAATAGCATTTATGTCCGAATATGATGCCTTACCGGGTGTTGGACATGGTTGTGGTCATAATATGATTGCTACAATGGGTGTAGGTGCTGGTGTGACCTTGAGTAAAGTCATAAACGAAACAGGAGGTAAAGTCATTGTTCTAGGAACCCCAGCAGAGGAAACGAACGGTGCTAAAGTACCAATGGCTGACGAAGGTATTTTTGATGACATTGATGTCGCGATGATGGTACATCCAGGAGATGTCTCAGCAAAGAGTGGTCATTCATTAGCAATGGATGCGATACAATTCTCCTACCATGGCAAAACAAGTCATGCTGCAGCTGCTCCTGAAAAAGGTATTAATGCATTAGATAGCGTGATCCAATTATTTAATGGTATTAATGCATTAAGACAACACGTTCGGTCTGATGTTCGAATTCACGGTGTCATAACAGAAGGTGGGGTTGCTGCAAATGTTGTTCCTGATAAAGCAACAGCACAATTCTATGTCCGTGCAAAAGATCGTGCTTATTTGAATGAAGTAGTAGAAAAGGTGAAAAATATCGCAGAAGGTGCAGCTTCAATGACTGGTGCATCAATTGAAATGAGTAACTATGAGTTGAGTTATGATGATATGCATACAAATGAAACGTTATCTGATTTATTCACGAAGAATTTATATGCAGCTGGTGAAACGAAAGTGAACCCTTCCAATGCATCATATGGTTCGATTGATATGGGGAACGTGAGTCAAGTTGTGCCAGCTATTCATCCGTATATTGGCTTCGATCATCCAGGTTTAATCGCACACACAACTGAATTCGCAGATAAAACAATTACCGAAAAGGGGCATACTGTAATTGCTCGTGGTGCTTTAGCTTTAGCGATGACTGGCTATGACATAGTCGCTGATAAAACATTACTTAAAAAAATAAATGCGGAATTTAACAAGTAATAACTAAAAAATGAGCTAATTTTTGATTTACTCTTCCCAAATGCATAAATATTTGTTAAAATGCAGTATCGTGTATAAATATACGTTACAAAGAGATAAAAGAAGGGAAGATAAAAATGAAAAAACAATTTTTCTTAATGGCAGCACTTATTGGAATATTTTCACTATTCTTAGTAGCTTGTGGTACATCTGATGAAGGAGAAACGACGGGGGATACTTCAGAAGAAACGACAGACGCAACTGAATCAGAAGATAAAGAAGTATTAGAAATGGCAACTTCTGCTGATTTCCCACCATTTGAATCACGAAATACGGATGGCGATTTCGTTGGTTTTGATATTGACTTAGCTAATTATGTAGCAGATGAACTAGGATATGAATTAGAAATTACAGATATGAATTTTGATGGTTTAATTGGAGCACTACAGAATGATCGTGTAGACATGGTATTATCGGGTATGTCGGCAACGGATGAACGTGCTGAAAATGTTGATTTCTCAACAGCATATAACCATTCAGGTGAAATGTTTGTAACACTTAAGGATTCCGAAATCACTTCATTAGAAGATATTGAAGGAAAAACTGTTGGTGTTCAATTAGGTACGATTCAACAAGATGGTGCAGAGAAGATTCAAGAAGATACAGACTTTGAAATAAAAGCTGTTGATACTGGATCAATATTAATTCAAGAATTAATGTCTAATCGAATTGATGTAGCATACATGGATAAAGCCGTAGCTACTGGTTATATAGAGGAGCAAGATCTTGCTGGATTCGATGATCCAACAACAAGTTCACCAGGAATGGCGATTGCATTTCCAAAAGGAAGCGAAATGGTTGATGAAGTGAATGAAGTTCTAGCTCAAGCAGAAGAAAGTGGCTTTTTACAAGAATTAAAAGATAAATGGTTAAGTGAAGAAGAATAAATTATATTAGTCAAATAAAATATTATAGGAAGAAATGAGGTGTAAGGCATGAATTTGGATTTTACCCAAATCGTGCCTTATATTCCTTTTATGATAGAAGGAATATGGGTAACATTAAAGTTTGTATTTGTCGCTATTATATTTGGTTTCATATTGGGAACCATCTTAGCATTATTTAAAATTGGTAGCATTCGACCACTGAGATGGTTTGCTGATGCGTATACATCAATATTTCGTGGAACACCGTTAATATTACAATTAATGATTATTTATTTTGCTGTTCCTCAACTTACAGGATATGATATCCAACCATTTTTATCAGCAGTTTTAGCATTTGGATTAAATTCATCTGCATATGTATCAGAGATTATTCGTGCTGGTATTCAGGCAGTTGATAAAGGCCAAACTGAAGTTGCACAAGCATTAGGAATACCGTATCGTCAGATGATGACGGATATTATACTACCACAAGCTATGAAGAACATTTTGCCAGCATTAATGAATGAATTTATTACTCTAACAAAAGAATCAGCTTTAGTTTCAACAATAGGTTACTTAGATCTAATGCGCCGTGCACAGGTCGTTGGTGCTGAAATGTATCGCAATTTTGAACCGTTATTATTTGTTGGTGTGATATATTATCTATTAGTTATGGGACTTACAATAGTAGGTAAGCTTGTGGAACGGAGGTTGAGAGTTAGTGATTAAAGTAGAAAATCTATCAAAAAAGTTTGGAAACAATGAAGTATTAACAGACATCTCAGCAGAAATTAAAAAAGGTGAGGTTGTCTCTATTATTGGGCCCTCTGGTTCAGGTAAATCAACTTTTTTACGATGCATCAATTTATTAGAAAAACCGACAGAAGGTAAAATATATATTAACGGTCAAAGCTTAACAGATCCTGGAACGAATATTATGAAAGTAAGAGAAAAGATTGGTATGGTATTTCAACACTTTCACTTATTCCCTCACTTATCTGTTTTGGATAACTTAACGTATGCTCCGATGAAAGTGAAACGCGAATCAAAAGCACAGGCACAAGAAAAAGCGAAAGAGCTTTTAGCTAAAGTCGGTTTAACGGATAAAGAGGAAGCATATCCAAGTAGTCTTTCAGGTGGTCAAAAGCAACGTGTAGCAATTGCTCGTGCTTTAGCAATGGAACCTGAGTTAATGTTATTTGATGAACCAACTTCAGCATTGGACCCCGAAATGGTTAAAGAAGTATTAGATGTAATGAAAGATTTAGCGCATTCTGGTATGACGATGGCTGTCGTAACACATGAGATGGGATTTGCTCGTGAAGTTGCTGACCGTGTAATCTTTTTAGATCATGGTAAATTAGTTGAAGAAGGCGAACCAAATCAGTTTTTCGATAAACCTAAAACAGAGCGTGCAGCATCTTTCTTAGAAAAAATATTATAGGTTGTTAAAAAGAGAGTTAACTTCGATGAGGTTAATTCTTTTTTTATGATGACAAATCATTTAAATTGACCGTAATTCCTTGTCATTATATAATGGTTATAATAGGTTTTTAAGCTTTATGTGTATAGTAGTATTATAAAAACATATATTGTTAATAAAATGAAAGGGTGTTTTTTATGAATCCTTTAATATCTGAGCACATGCCGTTTTTCATAAAAAGAGAAATGGAAAAGATCGCAGAACAAGTTCAACCTTTAATGAAAAGAAATTCGAGATATATACTGTTTGCATTTCCTCTCATGTTAGTAGGAGGGATTAATTTAATAATTATGGCTTTTCAAGGGAATTGGAGCGAAGATATGCTACCAATTGCGGTGACTTATGCTTTGATTGCCTCCATCGGAATGGCGTTATATAAAGAAGCAAAACATGTTAATAAAAAGATTCATCAGATTGGTAAGGAACACATGATTGAACGTATAAAGACTAGCCATGTTGTTGCTGATGATAAGAAAAAGGCATATATTAATATGGTGAAAGAACATTCTAAAATGAGTCTCCAAATTTTTTTCAACTTTTTGACAGAAGAGAATAAAGAAAAGCAAGATACATTTTCATAGCACACGAAAAACTAGCAAGCATTTTAAATGTTTGCTAGTTTTTTATTTAATTTAAATATAAAACTTTTATTACTGTTAAGATTCACAGTTGATAGAAAATGTGACATAACATGCCGCTTTGGAAATGTACTTCGCTTTCCGTGGGCACGGCTTCAGCTAACTTAGTAAAGCAAAAAACGCTTTACTAAGTGGATCTTCAGCCCGCGCTGTTCCCACAGGAGTCTACGTATATTTCCAAAGCTAGTTCAGATTCTACATGATGATTGTATATGGAATAATGACACTTTAGCTAAAGACATGCTTATCAATTGTTTATATTCTCCATTACAATTACAGTTTTTCTTCAAACTTGCTTCATTCCCTAGATAACCTAATTCTTCATAGTGAATATTGTTATTTATTTCTCCTAACTAGCGTATCAAGTGAAATTGGCGACACTCCTGCAGGAACAGCAAATGTTTTCGATGGGATGAGTAATCGAAATCCCACGGGCTGAAGATCCACTCGGAAACGTTCTTAGTTTCCGAGTTAGCTGAAGCCGTGCCTGCGGAAAGGGAGTCAATTTCACTTGAGTAGCGGGTCGGTCAGGGGATTTTGTTATGTCACAGTTGATGGCAATTTTGACGCAAGTAATGTTATGCCGGTGTCTATGGATACTTAATCACAAATAATACTTTTAAAAAGAGTTGAAAAATGTTCATATGTTTTCCTGTAGAACATTGGTATAATTAGTTGTGCATAACTTCACATAACTAATTAGAAGAAGGGTTTGGTTGACATGAGTTTTTATACGCCACAGGAAATTGCAACGTATACGGTATCGTCTGGAAAAAAAAAGGCGCATTTATCTATTTTACAATCTTCTGTTTTGGGATTTGAAGCAGGAGCCTTTATTGCACTTGGGTTCTTGTTATATATTCGTGTAACAGCGAGTATGCCTGTTGAATGGGGAGGGTTTTCAACTTTTATTGGAGCGTCATTATTCCCAATCGGTTTAATTCTAACACTTCTTGCTGGTGGTGAATTGTTAACTGGAAATATGATGGCAGTTCCTTTGTCACGAATGGAAAATAAAATTAGCACGTTGCAATTATTGAAAAATATAAGTATTATCACACTAAGTAATTTTATCGGCGCACTATTTGTTGCATATTTTTTTGGGCATATTGTTGGATTAACAGAGACTGGAGCATATTTAACAGCAACAATTAGTTTAGCAGAACATAAATTAGACGCAACATTTTTACAAGCATTTGTATCTGGAATTGGATGTAATTGGTTAGTCGCTTTAGCAGTTTGGTTAAGTTATGGTGCAAAAGATATGGGTGGTAAGATATTGGGTATTTGGTTCCCTACGATGGCTTTTGTTGCAATAGGCTTTCAACATGTGGTAGCTAATATGTTTCTAATTCCTGCTGCTATATTTGCAGGTCATTTTACATGGTTAGCATATTTAAGTAATTTTGTGCCAGTATTTTTAGGTAATGCTGTAGGTGGTACTTTATTTGTAGCTGTTGCTTATTGGACTGCATATCTAAAAGAAAGACCAAATATATCTGATAAAAGGGGAGATGATATTCCACTTTCAGTCGTTTCAAATAAAATAAATTAATGAAATAGACAATAGCGATTGAATGTCAGCATTATTTTATTTTTCGTTCAATCAATGCTTCTTTTAATAAAAAGATAAATTGATTATCCAGTTTTAACCTAATTGCAGTCTGATAGGCTTCAATAAGTTGTTTATCAGTTAATCGTTCCATCTCATCTCCCACTTTCTTTATGGTATTAATTAAAATTTGTTTGTTTAAGTAAATGGTTGGCTTATAATAAACTAAATAGTAGTTATTAATTTAGTGGAAATGTTATAATGTAATTTGTACTATACTTTATTTAAATCGGTATCGTTTAATATTTAACTGAACAAGTATGTCCTAAGAGGTGGAGAGATGACAACGTTATTTGAATCAATGGTATTTCCTGTAGATAATTTGTTAGGGATATTTTTATATGCTGTCTTGTTTGTTATTATTACTAGCTTAATAATTAGCCTGCTATTGCACTTCATTCCTAATTCACTAAGTAAAAGGTTAAAAAGTTTTATCTTAGGAACAGCTGTATTTATTTCACTGTTTTTTTGGTGGTCTATTATTGTTGTATGAAAAATTGAGATTAGTTTTCTAATTTAACAATGATTTCCTTCGTATTTTTCCCGATTTTTAGAAATATAAACATTCTACAATAGCTAATTTTACTTTTTCTTAATAGCAAGTTCAATTGAAAGCGCAAACATAGAAAGGAGAGAGGTTATTTATGAATTTAGAAGATATTCAAACGATTACGAATAGAATAAAAGAAAATGTGCAACAAGTTATTGTTGGGAAATCCGATGTTGTAGAACAACTCTTAGTAGCGTTACTTGCTTCACGTCATGTATTGTTAGAAGATGTGCCAGGCACAGGTAAAACATTGTTGGCAAAGTCTTTAGCAACTTCACTAGATTGTAAGTTCAACAGAATTCAATTCACTCCAGATCTTTTACCCACGGATGTAACAGGTTTGACTATTTACCGAACGAATAAAGGGGAATTTGAATTCCAACCTGGACCATTATTTACGAATTTACTATTAGCAGATGAAATTAATCGTGCAACACCGAGAACACAATCTAGCTTGTTAGAGAGCATGGAAGAAAAACAAGTAACGATAGATGGAAAGACGCATGTGTTGGATCGTCCGTTTATGGTAATAGCTACTCAAAATCCAATTGAAAGCCAAGGAACATTTCCATTACCAGAAGCACAATTAGACCGCTTTTTCTTAAAGATTAAAATGGGGTATCCAGACAAAGAGGAAGGAATGGAAATACTAAAGCGATTTAAGGATAATGATCCATTAGCATCACTTAAGGCAGTTGTGAGTAAAGAAAGTCTTATAGAAGCACAGAATCTTTTTACAAATGTATATGTAAGTGATGAAATATTGGAATACATAATGGCTATTGTGGAGGAAACAAGACACCACAGCGAAGTATTAATTGGAATCAGTCCACGTGGTTCGCAAGCTTTGTTAAGAGCAGTACAAGCATACACAGCAGTTAAAGGGAGAAGTTACGTTATACCTGATGATATTAAAATGATGGCAAAGTCTGTTCTGGGTCATCGGTTAGTCTTAAAACCAATGGCTAGAAGAAGCTTAAATGGAGCAGATGATATTATTGATAATGTACTAGAACGGGTCACAGTTCCTACAGAATCATTTAAAACAGAAGGTTCATAGCATATGAATATCGCCTGGGTCATTGTTGTGACGATTGGATTTATTTATCTACAAAGTAGTCTTTATCAAAGATGGGGATTAACTAAAATCACATATCATCGGAAATTTAATAAACTAGCTGTGTTTGAAGGTCAGGTAGTTGAACTTATCGATCAAATAGCGAATGAAAAAATATTGCCATTACCCTGGGTTCGTTTAGAATCTAAAATTAATAGACATTTAGCAATAAAACAGACAGAAGATCACGTCTCAGAAGATAAACAATTTCATCGTACACTGTTTAGTTTTCTTCCATATCAAAAAATAACGAGAAGGCATGAAGTGACCTGTTTAAAACGTGGTGTATATGCCCTACAAACAGTATCATTAGCAACAGGTGACCTTTTTGGCTTTCAAGAAAAGTTTAAGCAATTTAATACAGATGCAGTTTTAACTGTCTATCCAAAACTATTAGAAATAGAGGAGTTAAGCTTACCTGTCCATAGCTTTCTAGGTGAACAATCAGTCAAACGTTGGATTATGGATGATCCATTTATGAAGATCGGTACACGAACCTATCAAGAATCCGATCCAATCCATTCAGTCAATTGGAAAGCTTCTGCTCGAACGAATCAGCTACAAGTAAACATGCATGACTATACAGCTGATCATTACGTCATGATTTATTTAAATGTAGATCAATCAGATGATATTAAATTGCCAATTGAAAATGAACAATTGTTAGAGCAATCGATCACGTATGCCGCATCGATCGCACATTACACAATTAGTAAAGGTATCGAAACAGGTTTTGCAACAAATGCTGTTTTGGACAAAGATAGATTTGAGCAGATAAAGCCATTTGTTCATCTATATCCTGAGAGCGGAGACGGACAGTTATACTATTTATTAGATTCCATGGCCCACCTTACATACGAGCGAAGCAGAAACTTTCACTACTTGATTGAAGAAGCAGTTAGCAACGATACCAGAAAAATCGATTATGTATTAATAACCTCACGAATTTCAAATGAGACACAACAACAAATTGAACTACTAAGAAATAAAGGGCAAGCGGTTGAAATAATTTGGATGACCTCAGAAGATGATGATTAGCGTAAAGGAGGAGAAATATAATGCAGCATAAAGTAATATTTCGAATCTTTAGACAGACTATTGTTGAATATATAGCGTCATTTCCTATATTACTTGGTATAACAATTTGGTTAGTGCCTGTACCTCTGTCTATACCTTTTTTAGTTACGATACTATGCCTATATATGCTAGGTATCTGTGTGGGTAGCTTTTTTCAAAAAAAGTCGCTACTAACTGGTAGTCTATTTTCTATTGCACTTATTCACATGCTTCTGTATGATGGTTCGCTCATTCAAGACATTGGGCTCTTTCTATTCAGTGGTAGTATTCTCATTCGGGGGTTCCAGTACAGTAAAACAGATTGGAACGTGTTGCTTCCAGTCCATGTTTTGTGGTCATTTGGCGTGCCGTTATACTTTATCAGTTACTTTATTTATCGCTATACCAATCTGTTAGAAGTTTATGTACCTGTTATAACAGGTAGTGGTTTAATTTTTTTAGTGCTATTACTTTTTAAATCAAATGCAGATCATTTGGAACAGGCAATCTTAGTTAATCAAGATAAAAAATCCATTAGTAGTGTTATTCGAAAACAAAATTATGTCTATATTGTAATTATGCTTGTGATTATCACATTACTAACACAGTTTGGTATAGTCAAAACAGTAATATTTACGACAATTCGTACGATGTTTCTAGCGATTTCTGATTTTTTTAGTCTTTTTGAAAGCGATTCACCTGCAGAAGTACTAGTATCAGATGTTCCGAATGAAACGTCTTTTATTGGCGAAGAAATAAATGAACCTTCTCAATTCGCTCAAATTCTTGAAATAGTTGCTACTATTGCAGTTATTCTTGTGTTAATACTATTCATAATTTTTATCGGGTATAGAATATCAAATAGTTTTCAAAGATTCATTCACTGGATCACCGCTATTATTTACCGTATGATAGAAATAATAGGTAGTAAATCAATACTTGATACAAACATGTCAACGCATCAAGATGAAAAAGAAACGCTTTTTGATTGGAATAGATTTCGTAGTAAAATAAAAAAACAAACAAACCGTTTTGTGAAAAAGCGTCTGTTAAAGCAGAAAAAATGGGAAGCACTATCAGAAACCGAGAAGGTTCGTTATTTGTATCTTCAATTCGTTAAAAAAGCTCAAGAAGAAGGATACCAAGTAATGAATAATGAAACTGCGCATGAACTGCTGACTCGAATTGATAAAAATGAACTGTTGAAAAAATCAACACGATTGGAATTAGACCAGTTATACAATCGAGCACGTTATAGTCAAGAACGTCTTATAAAGTTAAATAAAGAGAATTATCAGCAACTCTTGAATAAATAATGGGGCATAATTATTCAAGAGGATGGTATTGGTTGACTATTGAGTTAATTATTCATATAATTATCTTGAATTCAAGATACGAACGAATGAAAGGGAGGACATCATAAAAATGAAACATATTTATAATGAAGGTAGCTCGGATCGGACATTATTATTGTTACATGGGACAGGTGGAACAGAACAGGATCTTTTACAAATTGCTGAAATGATTGATTCTTCTGCTAATGTACTTAGTGTAAGAGGAAATGTTTCAGAAAATGGTATGGCGCGTTTCTTTAGAAGATTAGAAGAAGGCGTTTTTGATGAAGAAGATTTAATTAAGCAAACAAAGGATTTAAATGACTTTTTAACAAAAGCATCAGGTGATTACCAATTTGATCGTGATAATATTGTAGCTATTGGTTATTCTAATGGGGCTAATATCGCTGGAAGCTTATTATTTCATCATGAACAAGCTCTAAAGGGCGCTATTTTACACCATCCAATGGTTCCTAGACGTGGTATCACATTACCTGATCTTACAGGAATGAATGTTTTTATTGGAGCAGGTCATAATGATCCCTTATGTACGGAAGCTGAATCGAAAGAATTATATGAAATCTTAGAAGGTAATGGTGCAGATGTTACATTGCATTGGGAAAATCAAGGGCATCAATTAACACTACCCGAAGTTGATGCAGCTAAACTTTGGTATAAGGAAAAATATTAAATATTTCAAACATAAATTGGTATATTATGATAGAATCAGCTTATAGATAAAGTTTGACTCAGGAGGTAGTTACACTGCGATGAATACCATTGAAGAGACAATAAATGAAGCTGGATTTGGACGAAAGAAAATCATTAAGAAATATACTGAAGTCTTCAAGAAAAATAAGTTAGATACTGATGAAGTATTGCTAGAAATGGCAACTACATTTGATAAGCCGACAGATTTATTATTTGTTACAGATAAACGTGTTTTTTATTTTAAAATGAACACAGAGGATTCATCAGTTGATAAACGCGTTAACTTTAAAGATGTTCTAAATTGTCAAATAGAGGATCAAGGTATTGAAAAACGTTTTGTAATTGGTTCTCGTTCACAAGAAGTGATAATTAGTAAGTTGATAGTAAATACGAGTATTGGGGTAGTAATAGAAATAGCTAAGGTACCAACCAAAATTGCCGAACAAGTAAAACAAACGATTGATTCAAAGATAGAATAGTAAACAAAAGCTGCTGGATATTAATCCTGTAGCTTTTATTTTTTCTTATGAAAAACGTTTCCGTAAAGTAATTGTTGATTTAAGAATATCGCAATAGGCAGTAAGATGCCTGAGATGTTAATTTTAGATGAACCCTTGATGGTCTTGATCCAGTTGTTCGCCAAAATAAAATTAAGAATATCATGATTCAAGATCTTGCTGATCGAAATATGACAATCATTATTTCTTCTCATAATTTGCTTGAGGAGAGGCTAAAAAAAAGTATTAGCTAGGTGTTGTAACAATACTAATACTATATCCGTTATTTCGTAATGTAACTCGTCTAAAATTGATAAATGATTTTAAAGATGAAGAAAATTGCTAAAAAATTAAACATCTATTTGTATATAGTGAAAATACAAATTCACAGAGCGCGAAAGCAATTTAAAAAAGTTTAGTTTTCATTGTAAATGAACTTTCATAAACGTTTCAATTTGTTCACTGATCAACACTCCCTGCTTGTCAAAAATTACAGGTTGTATTCTAGACGAATTAGTAAAAAGTATAAGCAGGAGGTGAACAACTAATGCAAAAAAATAAAGGTATGATGCTTCCGATGCTTGCATCTATTGGTGTAGGTGCTGCTACTTATTATAGTATGAGACGTAATGGTGGCGGAAAAAATGTAATGAACAAAATGACTTCTGCAATGAATCAAAACAAAAATATGTAAGTGAACAACGAGTAGGCGAATGAAACAATTCGTCTGCTCGTTTAATTTCATGAAGTGTTAACATAGCGAGTGCGATATTCTTTTGTTATAATTAATGAAACTATACAATACATAAAGGAGTTTTAGATGATGGGGAAAAATTTAATAGGCTATATAGGATCTTACACAAAGAAAACTAGTGAAGGGGTTTATCAATTCACATTAGATTTGGAAAAAGAAATGATCACGGATGTAACACCTGCAGCTAAGCTAGATAACCCAACTTACCTTACGACTACAAAAGATAACAAATTTCTGTATGCGGTATCAAAAGAAGGGGAAGAAGGTGGTGTAACAGCATTTTCTATAAATGAAAAAACAGGAGAATTAACAAAATTAAATAGTCTTGCTTCTGCTGGTTCACCACCTTGTCATGTTAGTGTTTCAAATGATAATGCAAATGTTGTAACAGCAAATTATCACACGAAAAAGGTAGAATCTTATTTAACTGCTGCAGATGGTTCTCTGCAATCACTTGCCGACGTTGCAGAGCATGAAGGAAGCGGACCACATGATCGCCAAGAAAAACCACATATGCACTTTGCTGGTTTCACACCAGATGAAAAATATGTTATCGCAATTGATTTAGGTAGTGACAATGTAATCACTTATGCTGTAGACAAAGGTAAATTAACAAAAGTTCAAACTTTTGAACCAAAACCAGGAAGTGGTCCTCGTCATATTGTCTTCCACCCAGATGGTAAGCATGCATATATTATGACGGAATTAACTTCAGAAGTTATTGCATTAGAATATGACGCAAAAGATGGCCATTTCACGGAGATGCAAGCAATTAAAGCTATTCCATCTACTCACACTGATGTAAACGATGGAAGCGGTATTCATATAACAAAGGATGGTAAGTTTGTTTATGTTGCAAATCGTGGTCATAACAGCATTGCTGTGTTCGCAATAGATCAAGCAACAAAAGAACTAGCATTTGTTGAATGGACATCAACTGAGGGCGATTGGCCAAGAGATTTTGTATTAGATCCTACTGAAAAGTTCTTAGTTGCAGCTAACCAAAATTCTGGAACATTAACACTTTTTAGAAGAGATGAACAAACAGGTAAGCTAGCCTTATTACAAAAGGATGTTAAAGCGCCTGAGGCAGTTTGTGTAAAATTTTTAGAAGCATAATAAAGATGGGTCTTCGAACATAGAAGGCCCATCTTTTTAGCGGAAGAGGAGAAAAGATGGAACCAATTATACAAGGAAATACTGTAGATAGTGACTATATTCGCGAACAAATTATTGCTTATAATATGGAACAGTTGCCTGATAGCGTAAAAACTGCAAAACAAAGTTTCTGTTTTAAAATAGAAGATCCACAAACAAAGAAAATTATTGCCGGAATTACCGCAACAGCATTTTGGTATCATCTTCATATTGATTTTCTTTGGGTCGATAGTAATAATAGAGGTAAGGGATATGGCAGGCAATTACTAAAAAGAATAGAAGAGACGGCAAAAGAAAATCAATGCCGTTTACTGTTTTTAGATTCATTTAGTTTTCAAGCACCTGATTTTTATAAGAAACAAGGTTATCAAATGGTTGGTAAGATTGAAGATCATCCAGAGGGTTATTCGCTTCACTTTTTAGAAAAAAGGCTAAAATAGTAATTTTAAGTGCAAAGGCTCTGTTGGAAAATAACAGAGCCTTTGCACTTATTATAGTATTTGGGATAAAAATAACTTTGTTCGATCTTCCTTAGGGTTATCAAATAGTTCTTCAGGGGAACCAGATTCAATAATTTCACCTTGGTCGAAAAGGACAATCCGGTCGGCAACTTCTCTAGCAAATCCCATTTCATGCGTTACGACCAACATAGTCATACCTGAATGTGCTAATTCTTTCATAACATCTAAAACCTCTTTTATCATTTCTGGATCTAGTGCGGAAGTAGGTTCGTCAAACAACATAATTTCTGGTTGCATTGCTAATGCCCTTGCAATCGCGACACGTTGTTGTTGTCCACCTGAAAGTTGACCTGGATACTTATCTGCTTGTTCAGGAATTCCTACACGTTCTAATAATTCTTTTGCAAGTTTTTCTGCTGCTGCTTTTGGCTTTTTCCGAACCCAGATTGGTGCTAGTGTGATGTTCTTTAAAATGGTCATATGTGGGAAGAGATTGAATTGTTGAAAAACCATCCCTGTTTCTTTTCGAATTGCTTCAATATCTTTAATATCGTGTGAAAGGTTAATACCGTCAATATGAATTTTCCCTTTTTGTATTTCCTCTAATCCATTAATAGTACGAATAAAGGTTGATTTCCCAGAACCTGATGGACCGAGTATAACGATAACTTCTCCTTTATTTGCTGTTAACGTAACATCTTTTAACACATGTAGATCACCGAACCATTTATTGACTTTCTTACACTCTATTATAGGACCCTGTTGTGTTTGTTTTGCCGTACTTTCGATCATATCAATTCCTCCTTAATAGTATAAGTTATCTTTCACCAACACCTAAAGATCGTTCCAAACGACGACTAGAATAAGCCATTGCATAAGCGATTACCCAATAAACAAGCGCAATGAATAGATAAACTTCCATATGACGTCCTAGATAATCAGGATTAGATTTAACAGTTTGGGCAATGCCTAAAATATCGAATAACCCAACAATTGCGACAAGAGATGTATCTTTAAACATGGAAATACTTTGTCCTACGATTGCAGGGATAACAGCACGTAATGCTTGTGGCATAATGATAAATGTCATAGAATGTACCGAATTTAAACCAATTGCTTTTGAGGCTTCGTATTGTCCATTTGGAATAGACTGAAGTCCTCCACGTACATTCTCAGCCATATAAGCAGCTGTAAATAGCGTACAGCCAATCATAACGCGAATGATATTGGTTATTTCAAACCCTTCTGGTAAGAATATTGGAATTAATATTTGTGCCATGAACAATACAGTAATTAGAGGAATGCCGCGAATAACTTCTATATAACCAATACAAAAGTATTTAATTACTGGCAACTTACTTGTGCGTCCTAACGCAAGTAAAATTCCGATTGGAAAAGAAAAGATTATTGCTACAGCTGATAGTAATACTGTAAAGAGTAAACCACCCCATACATTTGATTTCACTGCAGGCAAAATTCCAAATCCATTTAGCAAAAAGATGATTAGTGGAAAGGCCAAACAAAACCCAATTATCACAATCAATTTTTTCTTTGGTAAATATGGCGCAATAATATAGCCAGCAATAATCACTGCAATAATGGATAGTAACCATAGTTTACTTTGTCCTGACGTAAACGGTACGAAAATATGAACAAGAAAGATAAAGATCAGTACACCAGAAAGTATACGGGGTGTGCCTTTCCAAATTCCAGCTGACATCCCGAACAAAAGCGAGATGAATCCTAATCCAGTCCAAACACGCCATAGTTCTGATGGTTCGTACTGGCCAACCATAAACAAACGGTAGTTATTACTAATTACACCCCATTCGGCAGTGATAAAAACCCAATTTGCAGTACCCGAAATAATCTGATAAAGCAAGTAAATGGAAATAAAAGATAATAAAACATTCCACCAACTATTAAACATATTTCTTTTTAGCCATGTTAATAGGCCTGGTGAATTTTTCGGTGGTTTAATTGAACTTGTTGCTTGGTTTGTATTTATATTCATATCCATTCTATTCACCTCTCTACTAACCGAGATTTAGCATTATAGAAATTCATAAAGACGGAAGTTATTAAACTTAACGTTAAGTAAACAAGAATCATAATGACAATCATTTCAATAAAATGTCCGGCTTGGTTCATCGTTGTATTTGCAACAAAGACTAAGTCTGCGTATCCTGCTGCAATTGCTAAACTAGAGTTTTTTGTGAGATTGAGATATTGGCTTGTTAATGGCGGGATAATAATCCGGATAGCTTGCGGAAATACAACGAGACGCATTGTTGTAGAGCTTTTTAAACCCAATGCTTTGGCTGCTTCTTTTTGCCCTTTTGCAACGGATAGAATACCCCCACGAACAATTTCAGCAATATAAGTAGCTGTATAAATGGTTAAACCTAGTAAAACAGCTAAGAATTCTGGTGATATAATATATCCACCTTCGAAGTTAAAATTACCTAGAACTGGCGTATCAATATTTACTGGCCCAGACATCGTAATCACAAATGCAAGTAGAAGAGAGAGGATTAAAATTCCTATCCCCCAAACAACTGGGTATTTTCTATTACCCGTTTCAATTTGTTTTGTTCGCTTGATTTTCCATAGAATAATTGCACCTACTAGCCCAATTAAAAATAAGATTAGCCATGTAAATGTGTGGGCGTTCATATTTAACCATGGTATAGCAATACCGCGATTACTTAAGAATGCGGGTCCAATTTCAATACTTTCATCAACAGCTGGTAAGGGTAATAAAACAGCAAAATACCAGATGAATATTTGAACGAGCAAAGGTGTATTTCGAAATACGTCAATGTACAATCCAGCTAATTTTTGAACGAGCCAATTAGTAGAGAGGCGGGAAATACCAACAAAAACCCCAATTAGCGTAGCGAAGAAAATCCCAATTATGGATACCTTAATTGTGTTTAGAATTCCAACTAAGATTGCCCGTAAATATGTATCAGTGGGTTGATAATCGATCATTGATTCAGAAATATTAAAAGAAGCTGTATTATTTAAAAATCCAACTCCTAAATTCATTCCGATACGGTCCAATCCTGCATGTGCATTATTAATTAAATAAGTACCAATAAGAAAAATAAAAATGACAAATAGTACTTGAAATAGGATTGGTAATATTCGATTATCACGCCAGAACGGTGTACGGACAGTTTGTTCTTTATTCATAGTATTCACCCTTCCGTATGGAAATAAATTGACCTGCTCCCCTAACTGAAGAGAGCAGATCTTAATCATCTATTAGATAATCTTAATTGAATGGTGGTGAGTAAAGTAATCCGCCATCTTTCCAGTTTGTATTATAACCACGTTCTAAATTAAAGACTGAATCTGTTCCTAAATTACGATTGTATATTTCTTCATAATTACCAACATGTTTAATTACACGATAAGCAAAGTCATTTGGTAAGCCCATTAGGCTGCCAAGTTCACCTTCGATTCCTAAGAATCTACGAACTACAGGATCTTCACTATCCATGAAATCATCAATATTTTCTGACGTAATTCCTAGTTCTTCGGCCTCAATAATCGCAAATGTTACCCATTTAACTATGTTGAACCACTGATCATCACCCTGTCTAACTGTTGGTCCAAGTGGTTCTTTCGATAAAGCTTCTGTAAGAATTAGATGTGCATCAGGTTCTGCTAATGTTGCTTGACGAGAAACTAGACCTGATTTATCAGTAGTCCATGCATCAACTGTACCTGCTTCATATGCCTCAACTAATGAATCACTGTCATCAAATACTACTTGTTCATATTCGATTCCTAATTTACGGAATTGGTCAGCTAAGTTCATTTCTGTTGTGGTACCTGTTTCAACACCAATACGTGCTCCAGCTAAATCTTCCAAACTTGTTATGCCACTTTCTTTTGTAACCATCATTCCTTGCCCGTCATAAAAAGTCGTTGGACCAAAATTTGTTCCAAGCTCAGTATCACGTGTTGTTGTCCATGTTGTATTTCGAATCAAGACATCAATTTCACCAGTTTGTAAAGCGGTAAAACGCTCTTGAGCTGAAAGGGGTCTTACTTCAATTGCTTCTGGATCATCAAAGATAGCAGCTGCAAGTGCTTTACCAAAATCAATATCAAATCCTTCGTAATCACCATCTTCATTTACATAACCAAAACCAGGTAATTGACTATTACCACCAACAACAACTTCTCCTCTTTCTTCAACAGCAGCTAGAGTGGAACCAGAGTCGTTGTCAGAGGAAGTTTCTTCAGTATCTTCTGTTTCTTCGGTAGGTGTTTCACTTTCGTCTGTGCTAGCATCTTCTTCGGATGAACAACCAGTCAAAAATAGTGCGAGAATCAAGAAAAAGCTAGCCAAAAGAACGGATAAATAATTTTTGCGTTTTATCAAAGTAAATCCCCCTTATTTTTTATAGTTCTATGTAAATGGTATAGAACTAAAGTAAAAAGTGTTGTGAGAATATCCTACACGCTTAGTTTACAGATTGATCACAAAAAATAACACTAGTTGGTTAGATTGTCTTCCGTATTATTTGAAAATTCTGATAATATTTTAGTTTTTAATATGTATAGTTTCAAAAATTGTAGATAAACTAACAAAAAGATTATGTTTCATGTAAAGGAGAATCTGCAATGAAAGTAAGATTAGTATGTGGCTTTCTACTGGTATATTTTATGCAACCAACTATATTGCAAGCTGCACATGAAGACGAGCAACAATCTGAGAATCATATATGGGAGATTCAAAAGGTTTCATATCATGACGTTCCTATTTACTCGCATGAATTTAATGTATGGCACCATTTTATTGAAAAAGAAAAAACGTGTAGCGTGGTAAATAAAGTTAAAACAGAAGTAAGGTATTGCAAAGTACACGATCATATTGAAACAAAAGTAACCTCACAAGAAGTTACACACAGTCATGATCATTAACTGAAATGAAGCCGGATATTCATAATGTAGATTTACTATAATCATTAAGTGTGAAACAACATTGTTATTGACTACATAAATAATTCACTAATTTCTACGCTACGGTAGCAAATGCTTTCCCTTTCCACGGGCACGGCCTCAGCTAACTTAGTAAAACAAAGAACGTTTTACTAAGTGGATCTTCGGCTCGCACTGTTCCTGTAGGAGTGTCAAGCATTTGCTTCCTTCGCTGTTTAGTGGATCTATTTTTAGCGTAAGACCAGAGTCAATCGAAACATTTTCAAGAGATTGATTAATTTGTTTATTTGTAGTTCATAAAATGTTTAAAGACAAAACTAGCGGATCAAGTGAAATGGGCGACACTCCTGCAGGAACAGCAAATGTTTTCGATGGGATGAGTAATCGCAATCCCACGGGCTGAAGATCCACTCGGAAGCGTTTTTTCTTCCGAGTTAGCTGAAGCCGTGCCTGCGGAAAGGGAGCCCATTTCGCTTGAGGAGCGGGGGCATAAATTCTGTTGTATTGCAATTTATATAAAGAATTTTACGTCGTAGTTTCTCTCTATTGCGTTGTTTAACTAGCAAGATAGTCTTATGAAAAATATATACTAAAAAACCCTCCTAATAAGGAGGATTTAGTTGGTGATAACAGCTGGGTGAATGATATGGTTTGATTCGAATTTATCGATTTTATCTGCTTGGGTTAACGTAACAGCTATTTCGTCCCAGCCATTTAAAAGCATTTCTCTTTGATAAGGTGAAATGTCAAAGTCAGCTTCAAAACCTTCACTATCATAAACTTTCTTTGACTCTAAATCTACTGTGATATCATAATCTTTTGCTTGTGCATTTTCAATTAATTGTTGTGCTTCTTGATCGGTTAAACGAACAGGCAAAATCCCGTTCTTTGTGCAGTTATTATAGAAAATATCTGCAAAACTCGATGCAATGATAACTCTAAAACCAAAATCTTGCAGTGCCCAAGGAGCATGTTCACGAGATGAACCACAACCAAAGTTATCACCAGCTACTAAAATAGAAGCATTTGCGTATTTCGGTTGATTTAAAGAAAAATCAGGTCTAGGTTGATCCTTTTCATCATAACGCCAATTATAGAATAAGAATTCGCCAAATCCTAAGCGAGAAATTCTTTTTAAGAACTGTTTTGGTATTATCTGATCAGTATCGACATTAGCGCGATTCAGTGGATAGACAAGTCCGTTATGTTTTCGAATTGGTTCCATTTGAAGTACCTCCTAATAAAATTGTTAGTAAAAGGGGAGGGAGGTAATAAATTAGTCATGCTTGTTTCCCTCACACCCAATTAAGCTTACACACCTACAGGCAAGTTGCGAACATCAACAAAGTGGCCTTCAATTGCAGCTGCAGCCGCCATTTCTGGACTAACTAGATGTGTTTGTGCACCAGTACCTTGACGACCTTCAAAGTTGCGATTTGAAGTAGAGGCACAACGCTCACCAGAAGGTACAACATCATCATTCATTGCAAGACACATACTACAACCGGCTCCGCGCCATTCAAAACCAGCATCGATAAAGATCCGATCTAATCCAAGTTCTTCAGCAGCTGTTTTAACAGATTGTGAACCAGGTACGACCATAGCACGTACATTCGGGTGGACTTTTCTACCGTTAATAATCTCTGCCGCACGTTGTAAATCAGCTAGCCGTGAATTTGTACAAGATCCGATAAAAACATGCTCGATTGTTACCGATGATATTGGTTTGCCTGCTTCTAGTCCCATATATTCTAATGCGCTTTTTATTTCATTTCTATCATTCTCAGAAGTTGCATCATCTGGACTAGGAATATTAGCGCTTATTGGAATACACATACTAGGATTTGTTCCCCAAGTAACTTGCGGTTCAATTTCAGCAGCATCCATTTCTACCATCGCATCATAACTAGCACCTTCATCAGTAGCTAGTGCTCTCCAGTCTGCAGCCAACTGGTTAAAAGCATCTTCATCTTCTGGTATATATTTTTTTCCGCGAAGATAATCAATCGTTGTATCATCAGGACTAACTAACCCGGCACGCGCTCCAGCCTCAATGGACATATTACAGATAGTCATTCGGCCTTCCATAGAAAGATTTCGAATTGCCTCACCAGTATATTCAATGACATAACCAGTTCCAAATTTAACGCCGAATTTACCAATTATTGCAAGTATTAAATCTTTAGCTGTAATACCAACACCTAATTTACCATCGATTTTAACATTCAACGTTTTCGGTTTTGCTTGCCAGATAGTTTGTGTAGCAAGAACATGTTCTACTTCACTTGTACCAATACCAAACGCTAGTGCACCAAAAGCACCGTGTGTCGATGTATGGCTATCTCCACATACAATGGTCTTTCCAGGCTGTGTTAAACCAAGTTCTGGACCAATGACGTGTACAATACCTTGATGACGGTGATTAATACCTGCCAAAGGTACACCGAATTCTTTACAGTTTATTTTTAGTTGATCCATTTGTTTTTTTGATACTTCATCTTTAATAACATTTCGGTGCACAGTAGGTACGTTGTGATCCATCGTAGCAAATGTTCGATTTGGTTGACGAACCGTCCGTCCTTGCAAACGCAATCCCTCAAAAGCTTGAGGGGAGGTAACTTCATGAACAAGGTGAAGGTCAATGTAGAGAAGATCTGGTTTACCTTCTTCTTGATGGACAACATGTTTATCCCAGATTTTTTCGATAACTGTTTTGGCTTTTCCCATGTTAGAAATCACTCCTTTACTTTTGTGAAAATGAAGGTTATTATTTTTGCTCGATGTAAGCAATAATAGCTTCAGTCATTTCCTGTGTGTTTACTTTTTCTCCACTTTGAACTTGTAAATCAGCAGTATAGTATCCTTTGTCTATACACGCTTCAATTGCTTCTTCGATTAAAGCTGCTTCTTCTTCGAATGAAAAAGAGTAGCGTAACATCAAAGCAGCTGATAATAATGTTGCAATAGGGTTCGCTATCCCTAAACCGGCAATATCTGGTGCTGAACCATGTGCTGGTTCATATAAACCAACGCCATTTTCAGCTAAGCTTGCAGATGGTAGCATTCCTAAAGAACCTGTTAAGACAGAAGCTTCATCGCTTAAAATATCTCCAAACATATTCTCTGTAACAATTACATCAAATTGGCTAGGATTTGTAATTAATTTCATTGCGGCAGCATCTACTAGTAAATGATCTACTTCGACATCTGGATAGGCAGCTTTTTTTTCTTCGACAATTTCTCGCCATAGTTTACTAGATTCTAAAACATTTGCTTTATCAACTGAAGTAAGTTTCTTGTTACGTAATTGCGCGCTTTGAAACCCTTTATCGATAATTCGTTCCATTTCATAACGACTATAACTCAATGTATCGACTACCGCATTACCGTTATCACGTCGTTCACTAGGAGTTCCGAAATATAAACCACCAGTTAACTCTCTAACGATTAATAAGTCACTACCGTTAATAACTTCTGCTTTTAATGGAGAAGCACTTAATAGTTTTTTGAAACCTTTTACTGGGCGTAAATTAGCGTATAAATCTAATGCTTTACGAATGCCTAGAAGGCCACGCTCAGGTCGTAAGTGGGAAGGGTTGTTATCCCATTTCGGCCCACCTACTGCACCTAATAAAACGGCATCTGCTTGTTTACAAGCTGCAATCGTTTGATCGGGAAGAGGTGTGTCATATAGATCGATAGCACTACCTCCAATTGCTTGTGAATCAAATGTAAAGCTATGACCAAATTTAGTTGCAATAACCGAGAGGACTTCTGTTGTAGCATCGATAATTTCAGGTCCAATTCCATCACCGGGAAGAAGTACAATATTTTTTTCCATCATTTATCCTCCGATTGGTTAGATATTTTCAGATGCATCTATTTTTTTAGTATTATTTTTAGTTAAGAAAATTCTGTTTATTGCATTTATAAATGCGTGAGCAGCAGCTTCTAATACATCCTGAGCAGTACCACGGCCACTCATAGAAGTCTGGTATTCTTCTACAGTCATACTTACATGTACTTCTGCTAGTGCATCTGTACCTTTACCAATTGAATTTAAGGTAAAATCAGTAAGTTGTATTTTTTCTTCAATTAATGCTTCAATCGTATTATATAAAGCTTCTACACTTCCTTGACCAGTGCGTGCTGTTTCAACTCTTTTGCCCTCTGGTGTATTTAACGCAACTGTTGCAGTGGGCAAGTTATGGGAACCGTACTGAACTTGAAAAGAAAGTAACTCATATTTTTTACGTGTACTTAAATCGGTTTGAATATCAGTTAATATAACAAATAGATCATCTTCGGTTACTTCTTTTTTTCTATCTGTTAAAAGTTTAAAAGATTTAAAAGCTTCTGTAATTTGTTCATCTGTTAAAGTGAATTCGAGTTGTTCAATTTTATCTTTAAAAGCATGTTTTCCAGAGTGCTTACCTAGAACCAAGTTATTGGATTGAATACCAACCAATTCAGGAGTGATAATTTCATATGTTTGTGCATTTTTCAGTACACCATCTTGGTGAATACCAGATTCATGAGCAAATGCATTACGACCAACAACGGCTTTATTACCGGGAACAACCATTCCAGTAAGTTTACTTATTAGATCGCTCGTTCGCTTTATTTCCTTTAACGTTAAATTAGTAGTGTAAGGGTAAAAATCTTCTCGTATTTTAAAAGCAACGGCCAATTCCTCTAAAGCAACATTACCTGCCCGTTCTCCAATACCATTAATTGTACCTTCAATTTGTGTCGCACCATTCTGAACGGCTGCAATAGAGTTTGCTGCTGCCATTCCAAGGTCATCATGGCAGTGACAAGATAAATCAACTTTGTCGATATTTGGTACATTTTCTTTAATATACCGAAACATTTCTCCATATTCTTTTGGTGTCGTAAATCCTACAGTATCAGGCAAGTTAATTACGGTTGCACCGGCATCAATTACTTTCTCAATAATAGATGCTAAAAAAGGTAATTCAGTTCGAGATGCATCTTCTGCTGACCATTCGATATCATCACATTTTTCTTTCGCATAACGTACCATGTTAACTGCAATATCTGTTACTTCTTCAGCGGTCTTTTTTAACTTATATTCCAAGTGAATAGGGGAGGTTGCGATAAAAACATGTATTCTTGGTTTTTTAGCATTTTTAATCGCTTCCCAGGCACGATCAATATCTGATTTAAACGCTCGTGCTAAAGCTGTAACCGTAACATTTTCGATTGTATCTGCAATTTTTTGAACGGCATCAAAATCACCTTGGGAGGAAGCAGGAAAACCTGCCTCCATAACATCAACACCCAAGCGTTCTAATTGTTTAGCAATTTCAAGTTTTTCAATTTGATTCAAATTCACACCAGGGGACTGTTCGCCGTCCCGTAGTGTGGTATCAAATATTTTAATTCGAGTCATTCTTGACCACTTCTTTCTTAGCTTTTGCTCTTTGATTTACAAAGGGCATTAACTCACGAAGTTCTTTCCCAACTTTTTCAATTTGGTGTTTATTTTCTGAAGCAGTAATAGCGTTAAACTGTGGACGGTTTGCTTGGTTCTCTAAAATCCAACCTTTAGCAAATACACCTGTTTGAATATCAGTTAATACGTCTTTCATGCGAGCTTTTGTCTCTGCATTCACAACGCGTGGTCCAGAAACATAATCTCCCCATTGCGCTGTATCAGAGATAGAGTAACGCATTCCTTCAAGTCCACCTTCATACATCAAGTCAACAATCAATTTAAGTTCATGCATACATTCAAAATAAGCAACTTCTGGTTGGTAACCAGCCTCTGTAAGAGTTTCAAATCCAGCTTTTACTAAGCTACTTACACCACCACAAAGGACAGCTTGCTCACCGAAAAGATCTGTTTCTGTTTCTTCCTGGAATGAAGTTTGTAGAATTCCAGCACGTCCCGCACCAATTCCTTTAGCGTATGCAAGAGCGGTTTCAGTTGCTTTACCAGTATAATCTTGATAAATACCATAAAGTGCAGGTACACCAGCACCTTCTTCAAAAGTACGACGAACAAGATGTCCAGGTCCTTTTGGCGCTACTAAGAATACATCTACATCTGCTGGAGGTACGACTTGATTAAAATGAACATTAAAACCATGTGCGAATACTAATGCATTACCAGCTTCTAAGTTTGCTTCAATACTTTCCTTATAAATAGTAGGTTGATTTTCATCAGGTAATAGAATCATAACAACGTCTGCTGCTTTAGTAGCTTCAGCGACTGTTTTAACTTCTACACCGTCTTCAACTGCTTTGTCCCATGATTTACCTTTGCGAAGACCAACAACAACATCAAAACCACTTTCTTTTAAGTTTAATGCATGTGCATGACCTTGAGAGCCATATCCAATAACTGCGATTTTTTTAGATTTTAGAACCTCTTCTTGAATATCGTTGTGATAAAGTACTTTTGCCATAATGAATACATCCTCTCAAATTTGTTTTATTTTTATATAGTAAATGTAAGATACATGTTACTTCTGTCTTTTAATGGAGCAATGAAAATGACGTATTTTCTTGTGCAACCTGTGGCTGTTGACCACGTTGGAATGCTGTTACGCCAGTACGAGCTAATTCTTTAATACCATAAGGTCGTAAGAGTTCAATTAACGCTTCAACCTTTTCTGGTTTACCAGTTACCTGAACAGATAATGTATCTTTACTTACATCAATAACAGTTGCACGGAAAGGTTCAATAATACCTTGTATTTCAGCACGTAGCTGGCTGTTACTAACGATTTTAATTAGTGCAAGCTCACGTGCAACAATGGCTTTATCTGTAATATCAGAAACCTTTAGCACGTCGATTTGTTTATTGAGTTGTTTTGTTACTTGTTCTAGTTTTTGATTATCTTCTACATCGACAACAAATGTTATTTTTGAAACTCCATCGACCTCAGTACGACCGACAGAAATACTTTCAATATTGAATTGTCGTTTTTGTAATAGTCCAGTAATTCGGTTTAAGACGCCACTACGATTCTGAACAGTGGCTGTTATAATTCGTTTCATGGTTTCACTCCTATCATTTCATGAATACCTTTGCCAGGTGCAATCATCGGATATACATTTTCTTGTTGTAAAACCCGACAATCAATTAGCACGGGTCCGTCATAAGCGATAAGTGCTGGTAACTTTTCTGCTAGTTCTTTTTGTGTATCTATTTTTACCCCTTTAATTTCATAAGCTTCAGCAAGCTTAACGAAATCAGGCTGGATGGCAAAAATCGATTCAGAATAACGTTTCTCATAAAATGATTCCTGCCATTGTCTAACCATTCCTAAAGCAGAATTATTAACAATGATGATTTTCACTGGCAAGCCACGTTCTTGTAAGATTGATAGTTCTTGTAGTGTCATTTGAAAACCACCGTCACCAACAATCGCTACTACTGTGTCTTTAGGGGCTGCTAATTGCGCTCCAATAGCTGCTGGAAAACCAAATCCCATTGTTCCAAGTCCACCGGAGGTAACCCAACGATTTGGTTGACTGAATTTGTAATATTGTGCTGACCACATTTGATGTTGACCAACGTCTGTTGTAACAATTGCATTGCCTTCAGTCGTTTTGTAAACTTGTTCAATTACCCATTGCCCAATCATTTCAGATTCAGGTTTGTTATACCAAAGTGGATAATCTTTCTTGTTTTCTTGAACATGATCCAACCATTCATCATAATCTGGTGATGTCTTAATCTGTGTAAGCATTTGTGTTAGTGCTAGTTTAGCATCAGCAACAATTGGAATATGCGTTGTGATGTTTTTACCAATTTCAGCAGGGTCAATGTCAATATGAGCAATGATCGCTGCTGGGGCAAAATGGTCTAGATTACCTGTTAGTCGGTCGTCAAAACGTGCGCCAATATTAATTAACAAGTCACTTTCATAAATTGCCTTATTTGCTGCATAAGTTCCGTGCATCCCAGCCATACCTAGAAATAAGGGATGTTCGCCAGGAAATGCACCTAATCCAAGTAGAGTAGAAACAACTGGAATTTGATGTTGTTCTACAAATGCTTTGATTTCTTCAGATGCTTTTGCGGTAGATATACCAGCACCAGTAAGGATAAGTGGCTTCTTGGCTACTTTTAATGCCTCACCCAATTTTTTTACTTGCATTGGGTTCGGTTTAATTGTTGGTTGATAGCCTGGTAAGTAAAAATCTGTTTCATAATGATCTTCACAAGGATTAGCTGCTAAATCTTTTGGAATATCAACTACAACAGGACCAGGACGACCAGTTGAAGCGATATGAAAAGCTTCTTTAACGATACGAGGTAAGTCCTTGATCGATCTTACTTGATAATTATACTTCGTAATAGGAGTAGTAATCCCCATAATATCAGCTTCCTGGAAAGCATCGGTACCAATGACACCTTGGTTAACTTGCCCTGTGAAAACTACCATTGGAAGTGAATCCATCATTGCATCGGCAATTCCTGTAACCAAGTTAGTCGCACCAGGACCAGAAGTAGCAATTACGACACCTGGTTTTCCTGATACACGTGCATACCCTTCGGCAGCGTGAATGGATCCTTGCTCATGTCGTGCTAGAATTTGATTAAATGATCCTTTAGCTCTATATAATGCGTCGAAAATTGGTAAGACAGCACCACCAGGATAACCAAATAATGTGTCTACACCAGCATCAATTAAAGATTCAACTAAAAGATCCGCCCCTGTTTTCGGTGTTTTGTTAGTTGCATTGACTTGTTCTTCCTGTTTCATTGTCATTTTCGCCATTTATAATCCCTCCTGCATATTTTAAAAGTGTTTTAATATAAAAGAAAAAAGACCTGTTTTCTCCAAATAAACTGCAGCTATATCAATTGCAGTATTACAAGGGAGAAAAGGTCTTTGCTTTTCACGGTACCACCCTGATTCACAACACTTTTACAAGTGTTGTCTCAATGAAGTAAGCTATAATAGCTTACTTCTTTTTTTTAACGAGTGAACTGTAATTCACCCGGCCAAATCTACTTAGGTTAACCCTGTTCAATATAGCACTCCGAGACGATGTCAGAATAAAATGTATTTCCGGGCTTCCAGCAACCCCGGCTCTCTGTAAATACAAGAACTTATTCCTTTGTTCTCTTCATCGATTTATTTATTTCATATCATTTAGCTTATCCTTCTTCATCCATTATACCATCAGTATTGTTAGATGTGACAAGTTTTGTTTAATTAGGTCAAGTGTAACATATTCTTTCATTTTGGTTAAGTTGTACGTCTGTTCGAAATTTTTAAAAAATTCTTTCAAAAGTTAGAATAAATAATTTATTTGGTTTTCGACAATCATACAACCATTTTGAGGTGAGGTCAACAGGTTTAGTGAAAATTTTCTGATATTTATAAAAAATGTGTGTTTTATTAAATAGAATAGTTAAGTAGTAATACCGATAAATCCTTGTTATCACTAATGTTGATGCACCTTTTATCATGTTGAATTGTAGATATTGCTTGTAAGAATATCTTACGAGAGCTACTTGTTAATTGTTAGTGTATTTTATTAAAAATAGGCAATTATCCATGGTATGATATGTAGTGAAGAGGAAGGAGAATGTTCATGAAACAATTAGCTATCATTCCTTGTGGTAAAAAAAAGATCTGGGATAGTGATTCTTCTCAAGGACCTACAGTCGTGAAAGATGCATATATTGGTGTGTTGCACCGGATGTGTGAACAATATGCAGAAATGTTTTGTAATCAATGGGTAGTGCTATCAGGCAAACACGGGTTAATGCTACCTTATGAGATAATCCTTGAAGATTATAACGTGACATTTGAAAAGAAGTATTCTGAGGAAGTTATTTCGATTAAAGAATTACAAGCTCAACTAATTGATAAAAAACTAGATACGTTTGATCAAATTATTTCCTTAACCGGTAAAAAGTATCAACCTATTATTGAAGAAACGTTTGGACCTGATCAGAATATTCGTTATCCATTATTGGGTACAAAGGGAATAGGAGAGATGCAACAGCGATTAAAATATGCGATTGAAAATAATAAAATCTTACATTAAAACTTAATGACAAAGGAAGTAGAATTCCTCTAACGAAATAAAGTATGATTTCTCTAATAAAATTAATTAGAGAATTCATACTTTTTCATTGCCTGAGGTTCATTTACTCGCTTGGAATTGAACTGGAAAAGATGATAAGCACAACAAAAAGAATAGGTATAAGAGAAAGGACAGTAGTAAAAGGGATGAATGGTGCTAGCATAGAACCAATACTTGCCCCAATTAATAGTACGAAAGAGTATAGGGCCACCGCAGTAGATTTAAATACAGCCGCATGTTTTCCTACAAGCAATACAACCATTGGGATAGTTAATGAAGTAGAGGCAATCATAAATAGGGAAGCAATTAAGATAGTAAAGACATTTAACGAAACAACAGCTGGAATAAATCCCACTACCATAATACCTAATTGAAACCGCAATACAGATTTCACACCCCACTTTTTAACGAAAAAACTAGAGAAAAACGCTGGTGAAATGCCAATTAAGCTTATGAAACGAAGGATTTGTGCAGAAAATGGGAATTTATGCGAGTCATTATATAAATGAATTTCAAATGAGCCATAAAATAACATAATAGTGAATAGTAAGAAGAAAGTAATCCGGTATACCTTTTTCAATGTATGATCACGAAAACATGCTAAAATTATAGGTTGGATTTTTTTAGTATTATCTGTTTGTACAGTATTGGATTGTTTGAGTGTAAGAAATAGACCAATAAAACAACTGAAATAAAAGCAAAAGAAGGCTATAAAAACAACGTGATACGAACTCAATTCAGTAAAGAATACAGCGGTCATTTGACCGAAAACACCTGCGAATAAAAAGCCAGTATTAATCATAGCGATGATAAATGTCTGAGAAGTATCTTTAAAATGCTTAAAGCAATAAGCAAAAGTTACAGGAGCAAAGCTTGCTGCCAGAAATCCTTGAAAAGTTCGTAAAATAATTAAACTAGTAAATGAATTACTAAAGCTAAGCAATAAGGTAACCCCTGCCAACAATGTCATTCCGGTTAACAAGATTTTTCGTAATGAAAAGTGATCAGCCAATAGACCAAAGAAAACTAGTCCTAGCGCATAAGGGATAACAAATAATGTGCTAGGCAGAGAGGCAAAGTGTAGGGACACATTAAATTTGTCTGCCAACAATGGTTGAAGCGGGATCATGAGATAAATACTACTTGCTATAAAAATAGAACAATAGATTAAAACAATCGCAGTAAAAGTAACTTTAGTCATCGAGCATCACCTCAAAATTAAATGGACTAATGTACTATATTAATCTGAAAATAAAGTGTGCCAGTATATAAGATATTTTTTCAGATAGGATAGTGTATTTAGAAAGCGAAGTAGGTAGATAAAAAAGTCGACGGACACTTAAGCAAAATAAATGTTCGACGACTTTTTCGGTGAATCTGGTTTCTTTTTCAATTATTATCTAAATTAATTATCCTGTATGCACGTCACCTTTTGGATAACGAATGTGTGTATTGTGGGGTCTTGCTAATAAAAATGCAAATGTTAATGGTCCTAAACGACCAATGAACATAAGTAAAATGAGTAGTTCTCGACCGATATCTGTTAAAGAACCGGTTAATCCCATTGATAATCCAACTGTTCCAAAAGCTGAAACAACTTCAAATAGAATTACTAGAAAGTCTGCCTTTTCCGTAATTGTTAAGGCTAGTGTGAAAATGAAAATGACTGCAAAGCCGATACTAATAATAGCCAAAGATCTTATAATTATATCTCTTGGAATAGTACGTTTAAATATAACAGGTCCTTCTTTAGTAGTTAAAAAAGCATAAGTGGATAACAGTACGACGATAATCGTTGTAAGTTTTACCCCACTAGCAGTAGAACCACTACCTCCTCCAATAAACATTAACATAATGGTATAGAGCAAGGAACCATCCTCCATTGAACCGATATCAATCGTATTAAATCCTGCAGTACGAGGTGCAACAGCTTGAAAATAAGAAGCAAGCACTTTATCAAAATGACTAAATGTACCAATTGTTAATGGATTATTATATTCGATAGCTAAAATTACGAATAAAGAAATCAAATTAATCGCAAATGTTCCAATTAGCATTAATTTCGTATGCAGGGTTAGGGGATGCCAATGCTTATTGACTTTTAGATCTGCAATAACGGTAAATCCAATCCCACCAATGATAAATAAAATGGTAATGACAATATTCACTACAGGATTAATTGCATGTCCCATTAAGTTATCAGTCCATGTTGAGAATCCAGCATTGTTAAATGCTGAAATACTATGAAAAATACTGTGAAACAAACCATCTGACCAACCATATTTAGGTACCCAATCTAGCGCAAGAATTAAAAAGCCAGAAGCTTCTACAATAACAACAAAGCTCATTAGTAATTTAACTAAACGAACGATTCCGCCAGGTGTGTCTTGGTTAAAACTCGAAGACAAGAATAGACGTTGTTTAAACGTAATTTTCCGACCGATTACTAGTAGTGTAAACATCGCAAATGTCATTAAACCAATTCCCCCAAATTGGATCATAATCATAATGACTGTTTGGCCAAATCGAGTAAAAACAGTTGCTGTATCGACAACAATTAGCCCTGTTACTGTAGTAGCAGATGTTGCTGTGAATAAAGCATCCAACCAGTTGATAGGAGCTGTGGTTGAAATGGGAAGTTTTAATGCTAATGTGCCTAATATAATCACTACTAAAAAACTAATGGCCAATACTTGGGGTGGTGAAAATGTTAAAAGTTTTGATTTTAGATTTTTCATGTTATACCTCATTATCAATTTTAAAATGTATTGTTGTACTTACATAGAAGTATTCTATCACTTTTTTTAATAAATGAAAGACACTTTTGCTAGTCTTTATATCAATTATATTAGAGAGGGCGATAAGATCATGCCGTTCCACAAAAGCTCCTTCAAGCAAATACTATAGTAGCGTTACTATCTACTAAATGTAACGCAAGGAGGTGATTCAAAGTGGACAAAGGTACGATTATACGAACACTTACTTTACTTGTTGCTTTAACGAACCAAGTACTCGTACTGTTTGGTAAATCGCCATTACCAATATCTGACGTAGTCTTGGAACAATTCCTTTCTACTTCCTTTACCATAATCTCATCTTTGGTTGCTTGGTTTGGAAACAATTATGTAACAAAAAAAGGAAAAGAACAAAAGGAATGTTTGAAACAACATGGACTATCGAAGTAATAAAGGAGGGAAATTGCTTGATGCCAGTTCTAATTATTGATCCAGGTCACGGTGGAGATGACCCGGGAGGCGGCTCAAATGATAAGTGGGTCGAAAAAGATCTCGTATTGCAAATATCATTATATCAATCGAAGAGATACAAGGAATTAGGTATCCCAGTAGAACTAACTAGAAATACAGACCAAACACTATCTCCTACTGGAAGGGTAAGAACGGTGAAAATGAGTGGTGCGCGTTATTGTCATTCTAATCATATTAACGCAGGAGGTGGGGACGGAGCTGAGTTCATTCATTCAATTTATAGCGATGGAAGAATGGCTAAAAGCTTAGCATCTAAATTAAAAAGTACAGGGCAAAATGTACGACGTATTTTCACTAGAACGTTACCGAATAGTAAAAGTAAAGACTACTATTTTATGCACAGAGAAACGGGAGAAGTAGAAACAATCATTATTGAATACGGATTCGCTGATTCACTAAAAGATGACCGTACCCAACTTGAAAAAAACTGGGAGATGTATGCAGAAGCAGTTGTGCAAGGCTTTTGTGAATTTGCAGGCTATGATTATTTTGCCCCTGATCAGCATGAAAAAATAGCACAAGATATACCTTGGTATATTGGTAAACGGCTTGAAAGTAAGGTAGATAATCTACGCTATTATAGAGAACCTTCTTGGGAAGACAGTGCCTGTGTAAATACAATCAATAAAGGAATTGGTTTTCCGGAAATTGCAGAGAAAGTAAATGTTGGAAAAGGTGCGCAATATAAAGTAATAAATTCTAAAGGCGAAATTTATTATATTACTGCGCATGAAAAGTATGTCCATGTTGAGTAAAGGACGCTGCGGCGTTCTTTTTTATTTTTTTACTAAAAAGTAGTAAGATAGAAGCATAATGAGTTTAGGGGTGATGGAATGGAAAAGGAATATAAGCAGGTTTGGAATTTAGACACCTTGTTTACTGGTGGCAGTAATTCTGAAGAATTCGCAAATTATATGAAGGAATTAGAGAAGCGTTTAGAAATGTTGAAGAATGATGTTGAGCAAACTCAAGGCAAAATGATTGATGGAGATACGTTAGAAAGAATAGTAGAACTAATCCGGTTATGTACGATGCAATTAGAGGAAATGTCTTCGTTTATTGGTTGTTTAACAGCAGAAAATACACAAGATAAATATGCCAAAATACTTGTAGGGAAAAGTAATAGTTATCAAGCGGTGTTTGATAAGATTTTGACGAATGTTGATAATATGCTTACTGAAATTCCAACAGAAAGATGGGTGTCTATCCTTGATAGTCCATCTATTAAACCAATTGCCTTTGTATTAGAAGAACGTAGACAAATAACAAAAGAGAAATTACCTGCTGAACAAGAAGCATTACTTGCAGATTTAGCAGTAGATGGTTATCAAGCTTGGGAAGAGATGTATGATGCAATTGTAGGTAAGATAACAATTGATTGGGAAGATAAAAATGAAGTGAAACAATTATCCGTAGGACAGGTAGAAAATAAGTTAAATGATAGTGACCGCGATGTACGCAAATCGGCATTCGATAAGCTAGAAGCGGCTTTTACTGAGGAAGCAGACCTTTTTACAGAAACATTAAACCATATGGCTGGATTTCGATTACAAACGTATGCGCATCGTGGTTGGACAGATGTATTAAAAGAACCATTAAGTTATAACCGAATGAGTCAGAAAACATTACATACAATGTGGCAAGCAATAAGTGAAAATAAATCGGTATTTTTCACCTATTTACAACGAAAAGCAGAACTATTAGGTGTGGAGAAATTAAATTGGTATGACCTGGAAGCTCCGATTACAAAAAATTCAAAAAAGGTTAGTTTTGATGAAGCTGCCGAGACTATTGTTGAACAGTTTTCTAAATTTAGTCCAAAGATGGCTCAATTTGCACAAATGGCCTTTGATCAGAGTTGGATTGAAGCGGAAGATCGTTCTGGAAAGAGACCTGGAGGATTTTGTACTAGTTTCCCAGATAGCAAAGAGACTCGGATCTTTATGACATATGCCGGTAATGCCACGAATGTTGCTACGCTTGCACATGAATTAGGACATGGCTACCATCAACATATAATGGATGATTTAGATGTTCTAAATCAAAGTTATGCGATGAATGTGGCGGAAACTGCTTCTACATTTGCAGAAATGATTGTAGCAGATGCTGCTGTAAAAAATGCAAAAAATAAAGAAGAAAAAATAGGCTTATTAGAAGATAAAATTCAACGAAGTGTAGCGTTCTTTATGAATATTCATGCTCGTTTCTTATTTGAAACAAGCTTTTATGATGAAAGGAAGCAAGGTTTTGTATCGACAGAACGTTTAAATGAATTGATGGAAGCAGCCCAAAAAGAAGCCTATGGAAATCAATTGGATGTGTATGATCCAACATTCTGGGCTTCAAAATTACATTTTCATATTACAGATGTGCCATTCTATAACTTCCCATATACATTCGGTTATCTTTTCAGCATGGGTATATATGCACGAGCATTAGAAGATACTGCTACATTTGAAACGTTTTACAATGAATTATTATATGATACGGGAAGAATGCGTGTAGAAGATTTAGCGATGAAACATTTACAAGTTGATTTAAAAGATCCAACATTTTGGGAAGAAGGTATTAATCTTTGTAAGCAAGATGTAGAAGAGTTTTTACAACTAACTCAAGAGTAACTCGAGGCTTTTATATCGTGAAAGACAGCAACAAATGGGGCAGGATTTGTTTTTGATTGAAAAGCTAACACTCCCTTATCTGTATGTAAATAAAGAAAATAGAAGTGTGTGGACAATGCTCGATAAGAGATGTCTAATACACTTTCTAACGCAATATAATTTTCAGTACTTTCAATAAAGGTGTGGTGTAGGTTAACTTTATGTGTTGTTTCTTGTGTAAATTGTTGATTGTTGACAATTTTACGTTCTGTCATGAAATAGGGATGAGAGATTACTTGTGTCATCAGACCACTCCTTTCTACTAATATTGTTTAGTATGCCATCTCTGAAAGAACTTATCAAAGAATCCGAATGATAAAAAAGAAGATTGAAGTCTTTTTGCTATCTTGACGAACACGACAACAATAAAAGAACCATAACTCTTATATAGCTTACAACTGCAATAAACTGTAACGTAACAATCCTTACGTCACAATTATCATCAACTGCGACATAACGTTTTGGTCTTACTCGCTACGTCAGCAAATGCTTTCCCTTTCCACGGGCACGGCCCATAGCCGTCAAGCTAAGCACTACGGTTTAAAGAACTAGAAAAATACGATACCCTAACGGATAAGGAAAATTTATTTGGAGGGAGTTTCGATGCGTTTCAAGAAAGAAATGGAGCCATTTATTCAAGGCATTCATCAGGTGTTATCAGTCTCTGAGGTGCGTCAATGGGCGCGTGAAATTGGCTTTGTTCAACGCCAAAACAAATTAAAGCCAGAGGATTTTCTAAGTATTTGTGCTTTTATGCAACAAACGGTTGGCTCTGAACGATTGAGTAAGTTATGTGCAACGATCACGCGCTTATCTGGCGCAGATATATCTAAACAAGCCTTACATCAACGTTTCAATGAGAAAAGTGTAGCCTTTCTCAAGGGGATTTTTTATCAACTAGCTGAACAACAAGCTCTTTTTACGCGTCCATTATATATAGATCATTTATTTTCTCGTATCCGTATTTTAGATGCCACTTCTTTTGGTGTACCTAAAAATGATCCAGATCACCCGGATGGTGCCAAAATCCAATTAGAATATGAACTATTTGAAGGGAAATTTCTGCATACATTCCTTTATGACCAAACAAAAAGCGACCAATACGCAGCACGTGAATTGGCAGATACAATTGAATCAGGAGATCTTATCTTGCGCGATTTGGGTTACTTTTCTGGCGAACATTTGAAGAAAATAGAGCGTGCAGGTGGCTTTTATATCTCACGTGTTCCTGCCAATATGACGTTTTGGACATGGGATGAAAAAGGGAAGATGATGGAAATCAAACCAGAAGAAGATGCAAAAAAATTGGAACCTGGAGAGGCGATAGATTATGGACACATTCAAATCGGAAAAAAAGGAAAAAACACACTTCAAACGCGTCTTGTCGTGCAACAATTAACCGAGGAACAGAAAATGAAAAGAGAGGGGTATTTACAAAAGAGAAGACGGAAAGGGGGTCACACCCAATCCGCCACCAAAAAAAATCAAATCCAAATCCTTGCCACCAATATAACATCGGATCAAGTAGATATGCAAGGGTTATACCCAATCTATTCCTTACGTTGGCAAGTGGAAATTCTATTTAAAACATGGAAATCATTATTTCATATCGACAAGGTGCGCGCAATGAATCCTGAACGGTTTGCGTGCCATTTATATGGTACGCTAATTCATATTCTTCTATCATCTATGATTGCTTTTCAATGTCGTTATTACCTCTATCAGAAGCATCAGATCGAAGGCAGTGAGTTCAAATGTATCGACCATGTGAAAAGCGCCATTGAAGAGGATCAAGGCCAAGCGTTGTATCATAGCACTTCCTTTATTACATTGATAAAGAACATCTATCAAAATGTCTACAGGCATGGAAGGAAAGATCATCGTTATCAACATAAGAGTCCTTTTGACATTCTATATCTTACGTATGAACAAACCTTCCAAGCAGTATAGGCTTACGGTATACATTTTTTTAAAATAGTAAAGTGGCTTATTATTACACATACATCTAATTGGAAAATAATTCAACTTTATGTTAGAAGTTAGTTGCGTAATGTTTGTTTTTTCTATAGTTTATCCTTAGCTTGACGGCTATGGGGCACGGCCTCAGCTAACTTAGTAAAGCAAAGAACGCTTTACTAAGTGGATCTTCGGCTCGCGCTGTTCCCGTAGGAGTGTCAAGCATTTGCTTCCTTCGCTAGTTAGTGGAACTATTTTTAAGCGTAAGACAGAATCAATCGAAACATTTTCAAGAGACTAATGATTAATGTGTTTATTTGTAGTTCATAAAATATTTAAAGACAAAACTAGCGGAGCAATTGAAATGGGTGAGACTCCAGTGGGAACAGCACGGGCTGAAGATCCACTCGGAAAGCGGTTTTTGCTTATCCGAGTTAGCTGAAGCCGTGCCCACGGAAAGCGATCCCATTTCAATTGTGGAGCGAGTAAGGAATCTATGTCACAGTTTCTCTCTACTGCGAGGTTTAATAGCATTGGAGAAGAGTCATAAGAATTAAGTGGAGGGGATATAATGAAGGCTTATATACATCAAGAAGATAAACTTTTGGTTGGTACCATTGATGAACCGGAACCAACGCAAGGACAAGTGAAGGTTAAATTAAAAGTAGCAGGATTAAATCATCGGGATTTACAAATACCCAACAGAAGAGGGACAAACAAAGAGCCACTTATTTTAGGTTCTGACGGTGCAGGTATAATTGAGGCTGTCGGGCAAGGCGTGACAAAATTTTCGGTTGGTGACGAAGTCGTTATTAATCCGGGAATTGGCTGGATAACGAATAGTGACGCACCTCCAGAAGGTTTTGGAATTGTTGGAATGCCTAATCATGGTACATTTGCGGAGAAATATGTAGTAGATGCAACATACGTAGAAAAAAAGCCGAGCTATTTAACGTGGGAAGAAGCTGGTGTATTGGTATTACCCGCCTTAACAGGTTTTCGAGCATTATTTACTAAAGGAAAATTGAAGGCAAGCGACACGATCTTCTTTCCTGGAGCTGGCAGTGGTGTAGCAACTTATAATATTCAGTTTGCAAAAGCCGTAGGAGCAAGAGTCATTGTCTCTTCACGTTCACAAGAAAAAAGAGAAAAAGCACGAGCATTAGGTGCTGATGTTGTAATAGATACGAATGAAGATTGGAAGAATGCTTTAGAAGGGGAAACGATCGATTTAGTGATAGAAAGTGTTGGAGAAGCTACGTTCAACCGTTCATTAGGTGTATTGAAAAAAGGGGGCAGAATGGTAACCTTTGGTGCTACAACAGAGGACCAAGTAACCATCGATATTCGAAAATTCTTTTATGGACAATATCAGTTGTTTGGATCAACAATGGGTAGTAGAGAAGAGTTGCATGATATGCTAGTATTTATGGAAGAAAATCTTATTCGTCCCGTAGTTGATCGTGTTTATGATCTTGATGATGCAGAAGATGCATTTACCTATCTAAGAAAAGGAAAACAATTTGGTAAAGTTGGTTTACAAATCGGTAATTAAAAAAGAAAGCACAAGTTCATCGTGTTTTGGCCCAAAAAGCTAGAGAGAAAAATGCTTTTTTGGGTCAAACACAAGAGCTTGTGTTTTATTATCCTTTCGGTTTAAAGCAGATTGCGCCAATCACGCCGAATATAATCGCAGCGGAAATACCTGAACTAGTTATTTCAAACATACCAGTAACGACACCAATTAATCCATGTTTTTCAGCTCCATCCATTGCGCCATGAACTAAGGAGTTACCAAAGCTAGTGATTGGTACAGATGCACCTGCCCCCGCAAAATCAATTAATGGTTCATACAATCCAAAACCATTTAAAACAGCTCCTGCTACCACTAAGGTAGTTAATGTATGTCCAGGTGTTAGCTTAAAAACATCAAACATAATCTGACCAATGACACAAATGATACCTCCTACTAAAAACGACCATAAAAAAACTATTTTTAAGCACCTCCATTCTCAATTGATACGGCATGTGCGATGCAAGGTATCGATTGTTTTTGTTGTACGGAAAGAGGGGAGAGTAATGCGCCGGTCGCAACAACTAATAATTTGTTTATTTTTTTAGTTTTTAATTGGTTAATAAGATGTCCAAATGTAACTACAGCAGAACAACCTGCACCGCTTCCACCAGCAAAAACTTTCTGATCATCCTTGTAAATTAACAAGCCGCAATCATTAAACGTTTTTTCGTCTAATGTAACACCTTTTTCTTTAGCGAGATCAATCGCGATTTCTCTGCCGATTTCTGCTAGATCGCCTGTTACAATCATGTCATAGTATGTTGGGTCAATACCACGTTCTTTTAAATGGGTAACAAGGGTATCAACGGCAGCCGGTGCCATAGCTCCACCCATATTAAATGGATCAGATAACCCCATATCAAAAACTTTACCAATTGTAGCACTTGTAACGCGCGGCCCTTCACCTGATCTACTAAGCAAGGCAACACCCGCGCCTGTTACAGTCCATTGAGCTGTCGGTGGTTTTTGTCCACCATATTCTGTAGGATACCTGAATTGTTTTTCAACAGCAGCATTATGACTACCAGCACCTGCCAATACATAGTTGGCTCCATTTGAATTTACTAAGTATGCACCCAAAGCCAATGCTTCCATTGATGTCGCACAAGCATTAAAAAGTCCAAGAAAAGGAATTTGCAGGGTGTTAGCAGCGAAATTTGTAGGAGTCATTTGATTGATCAAGTCGCCACCTAACAGAAATTGTACATCTTCTTTTGTAATGTTTGATTTTTTAATTGCTTGTTGACAGGCTTCTTCCATAAGTAATTGATGTGCTTGTTCGAAAGACTTCTTCTCTAACCATAAATCTGAGTGTAATAGGTCAAAATCAGTTGCCATTTTTCCTTTTGCTTCAAAAGGTCCACCAACAGTTCCAGTAGAAACAATCACAGGAGCCTGATCAAAAATCCATGTTTGCTTTCCGTTAAGCATTAGATAAGCCCCCATTGAATAAGGAGTGTTTTAATGATTGCAATAACAAAAGCAGAGAAAACACCAAAAACGATAACTGGACCTGCGAGTTTGAACATATTGGCACCAACACCCAATACGAATCCCTCGGTACGATGTTCAATAGCAGCAGAAATGACAGCATTACCAAAACCAGTGACTGGAACTGCTGTACCAGCCCCTGCATATTGAGCAATATGGTCGTAAACACCTAATCCTGTCAATAACATAGTAATGAAGATTAACGTAGCTACAGTAGGGTTTCCAACCGTTTGTTCTGTAAAATTAAAATAATACATATAAAAAAATGAAATTGCTTGTCCTATCGTACAGATAAAGCCCCCAATAAAAAAAGAAATTAAGCAATTTTTAAGAAGTGGACGTTTTATTTCTTTCTCATCTGCTAACTTTTGATATTTTTTTTGATTTGTTGTTAGTTTTGTTGTTGACATTAAAAAGTTCCTCTCTAAGCAGTATCATTTTTCAGCTTTTTAATTTTATTAAATCGTTTATCAAATTCTTCAATTGAAAGTTGACCATTTCGTAAATCTGTTAGTAGTTGGTTTATTTCCATAAAAATTTTTTGGTCAGATGAAACGAGTATCGTGAAATTCGGCTTTACTTTTTCAATTTCTTTTCTTATTTCTTGCTCAATCTCTTGTTCGTTAAATTGTTGGAAAGTAGTAGCTTTAATAGCTATTAAGATATCTTCATGGTTTTTTAGACTTACTACATCTTCAACAGAATCAAATGCAGCTAAGATCTTGTCATTTATCACATGCGTATCAGATTGATCTACTAAGCCTCCTTCATGCTTAACTTGTTGCATATTCGTATCTGTTTGATTATTAATTAACGGTGGATTTGCATCTTCTTGATTACATCCACTTAAAAAAGGGAAGAGACTAAAAGACACAATAATCCAAATAACTTTTATTTTTGACATATGATCACCTTTATTCGCGTATTATAAAATTTGTTAAGTAACTCTGTGGGTTTAGTTTGTATAAAAATAATTTAGTTATACGATAAAAAAATATATTGATATGTAAATAGCTGAAATAAGTGATATAATAAATAATTCAGAATAATTTCCATGATTTTGAAACCTTTTATTGTTGAATTTCGTCATAATATATATAGAAAAATTTTGAGAGGAGGGAGTTTGATGATAAAGCGTCTAGTTATTATGGCTATAATTTTATTGGCTTTTGGGTCTACGACGGTTATTTGGCTGGATAGTACAAAGACAACGACATTAGCAGAAACAGTCTCAATTGATCAAAAAGAAAATGACTTTATTTTACATATGCGAATAGAGAATAGTGATGAAGGATTTCGGATTTTACATTCATTAGAATATGTTGGCGCAGAGCAAGTTACGATTGAACATCGAACTCCGCTAACATCTATTTCGATTAATACGGATACGAGTGATTTTACAGGAAGTCCTGTTAGCAAAATATTAGAACCAGGGGATATATATCGACCACATAAGAGCGCTATTATAGAGGAATCGCTTGAGGAAGGAACACATAAGGTATATATGAATTGTCAATTTTATTACAAGGAAGAGCAAATAAATATTAAAATTGAAAAAGATATTGAATTCCAATAAAAAAAAGCCTGCTCAGGCTTTTTTTTATTGGAAAAACTATCTTTTATTGAATCCCTTTTCCTTAACATAGGTTGAAATTCTAGCTCGTTTTGGTGTAGAAAGTGCATGTTTCATTTGGTCTGTCCAGCTATCATTTCGTTGATTGGTGGTCCGATTCTGATAATAATCAGAAATTTTCTCATCAAATTTCTGTAAATAATTTGCTTCATCATTAGTTGAAATATATTGGTTTTCAAAATAAAATGCAGGTTTAGCTAACCTTGGTTTTTGATCTGGTTGTGCATCTGGATAACCAATTGCCATACCGAATAAAGGAACTACATGTTCAGGAAGTTGAAATAACGCGTCTACCTTGTCAATATCATTACGAATACTTCCAATGTAACAAATACCTAATCCCATTGATTCTGCTGCAATTGCGGCATTTTGAGCCGCTAATGTTGCGTCAATCGTTGCTACTAAGAAATGTTCGGTATTTTCTAAATTAACGCGCATATTTTCGTATTCTTCTGCTGATGTGTTTCTAATATGGCGATGAAAATCAGCACAGAATAGTAGAAAGTGACCATTTTTTTCGATGTAAGGCTGATTTGATATACTTGCTAACTGTGCCTTTTTATCCTGATCAGTCACGCCTATAATAGAATAAGCCATTAAATAACTCGATGTTGAGGCATAACTCGCAGCTTCTAAAATGATATCCAATTCTTCTTGTGTCAAGGTTTTATCTTTAAAACTTCTAATCGAACGGTGATTTAATAATGTCTCGAGTGTTTCATTCACTTTAGTCTACATCCTTTCTTATTCCACAATAATATTTAAAATAATCTGGTCTGTCGTTTTATCGGATTCTATCCACGCATTGAGTTCTTCGATAGTTGGTTCTTCGACGGCTGGTATATCCGCTACAATAGTTTCATTATCTTGCCACGTGATGTTTTCTAAAGGCCACTTAAAAGAAGAGAATAGAAGATCTCTATCATTTGTCATACCAAGTGGTGTAAAGGTCTCTACATCAATAATGATCAACTTACTTGTTTGCCAATCATTTTCAGCATTTTGACGATCGAATACAAATAACAGTTTGGATGCATCAGGTGATGGGATAATATCAGAAACAGTTGCTAAATCAGCTAATAGAAGAGAACTACCTTGACCTGATTTATCTAATAGTAAATAAGAACCAATGTTATCATGCAGAGAAAATGAAAGTAAATACAAAGAGTCCTTGGTTGAAATGTCTATTTTTTTCAATTTCATATTCTCAAGAGCTTGTTGTCGATCTTGAATTTGAGCAAGATAATTATCTAGAATAGGTACTTGACTTAATTCAATCATGATTTGCTCATTTTCAATATTGAACTCAATCATTGTATGTTCTTCTGTTTCATTTTCATCTTCATCTTGTTCAACTAATGTTGGACTTTCTTCTTCATTCCCATCCATATCTTTTTGTACAATAGCGGGTGAGCTATCGGAACAACCAGCAAGAAAAATAAAAATTAGTAGTATCCAACCAATGTAATGTTTAATCAACTTCATCGCGCTCCTTCAAACGACATTCTTTTGTACCTAATCAGATACTTCTTCTTTATTTAGTTCAATTATCTTTAATTGATCATTTTCATATCCCACAGTAAATGTATACGTCCTTGTTTCTGGTTCGTTTTCAGAATCAACGTGAACCACTTCAACATCTGTAATGATTTCAACTTGGTTATCATCCTCAAGATAGGTTGTTTTGCTTTCACTTACTTCTAATGAAATGTGGTAAATATAAGACTTTCTGAAGTCGGTATAGCCTGTTTCGGTTTGCAGGCTACTACCTAATAATGTGTAGGCGTTTATATAATCATGAATTTTAATGCTTTCAAAAAAATAGCTAATTAGATAATCTGCATCTTCTTGCATTTGTGTCGGATCACTATTGATATTATAAGAAGCTACTGGATAAATTAATTCTTCATCACTGACAGAACGAGACCACTCTGTAACATCCTCAATAACATTTCCTATAGGTATACTAAATGCAATTTCACTTTCATCGATACCAGCAGAGTTTATCCCAACTACTTCACCAGTTGATCGATTAATTAATGGTCCACCACTATTTCCATGAGTAATATTGGCTGAAATTTGATAAACATTATCATAGGAAAACGTATCAATTTCAAAGGAGCGATCTATACCAGAGATAATCCCAATTGAAACAGAGTTTTGAAAACCTAACGGGCTTCCTACAGCAATAATTTCATCTCCAATACCTAATTTTTCTGAAGATGCGATATCAACAGGTGTCTGATTAATTAATTGAGGCACTCTAATAACAGCAATATCTTTTTTATCTCCCATCTTAACAATAGCTGCTTTATAAGTTTCAGCATTTGACATGGTTACTGTAATAGATTCGGCATCCTCAATAACATGTGCATTCGTAATAATGTCTCCGTTTGAATTATATAAAAAACCAGAGCCTGTTTTTTCACTTGATGCTGTTTCAACACTAATTTGAACGACGTTTTTTTGTGCTTCATGAATAATGGATTGTAAATCTTTTTGATCGGTCGTGTTAGTTAAACTTGCAACGTTACTATCCTGTTCAACAGTTTTTGATGACCAATTAGTATAAAGGTTGAAACAGATAATAGCACTTGAAATGACAATGATAACGCTAAGTATTATGGTAATGGAAAGTGTGTTTTTTTTCATCTCGCTACCCCTCAAGTAATTAATCAATGAACCACTTTATGGTTTCAATTTTTACATCAAATGCATTATCTTTATCCATTAAATCGTAATGTGTGTGATCAAATTTTCCGACTTCATCTGGATACAATGTTTCAGGATAAACATAGATTTCATTTGTTTCCATTATATTATCTTCTTTATCTATAATGTTATATGTTATAGCAATACTGTTAATAGGTATTGTTGCAACACTCTTGATTTCACCAAAGATAATAATGTTACCTTGATCATCTTCGCCTAATTCAGCATTCGTTAGTTCCACAGCATCATTATTGTTTAGATCACGTTCTGCTTCAACAGCAGTGAGTGCTTGTTCGATTCTTTTTTCTTGCGCAGTTTCAAATGCTGTCTTTTCTTTTTCGATTGTTGTTTTTAAGCTTGATAATTTTTCAGAATCAGGTGCGTACTGTAAGCCGCTTGCAACAATAGAACGAGCTTCGGTAAATTGATTCTCTTGTAAAAGCTGATTCGCTGTTGTAGAAGAGTAGGCGATAATTTGTTCTCTAATAGACGCGGCTATTTCAATTGCTTCAGGATCCTGTATGCCTTCTGCTTCCCATAAAGTAGTTTGTAACGTTTGAATACTTGGTTCATCCTCGAGTTTCTTTTTTACTTTTTCCAGTTGAATCTCTTTACGTGATGTATCTAATTGATCTGTTAGTTGAATGACTGCTTCCCCGCTATAACTACTTAATTCTTTCTTACCCTGATTTATCTCAATTAAAGCATCTTGGTAGCTGTTTTCTTCTTTATTTTCAATTGTATCTTTTAATGTTAAGGCAAGCTCAGTAAATTTCTGTAGTTCTTGTGCTGCAGGAAAGTTGCTATTATGATCAAGTGCTGTTTCTATTTCAACAAGTGCTTCTTGATAATCTTCGTCTAACAAATAGTTTTCTGCTTTTTCATATGCTGCGTTTGCTTGTTTTGTTTGAGATTGCAAATAAAAATAGTAGCTTGTACAACCTATAGTACTTAGTAAAGCTACAATTATAGGAATATAAATGAAACGAAAGTACCTTTTGGACGGTATTTCTCTGGAATCAATGTCTGCTGGTAGTTTTTCACCACATTGAATACAAAATAACTCATCCGTTTTTGTTATACTGCCACAATATGGACAATAAGCCATGTATTAACACCTACCTCTAGTGGTTATATTACTTTTCTATCATTCTACCATTTTCCATTCAAAATTGGGATTGATAACAATAGTTGAGTGTCCAATAATTTCATTTCTTTTAACAAAGCCTAATCCATTACGACTATCTTTACTTAATTGGCGATTATCCCCCATAACAAAATAACTTTCATCTGGAATAGTAACAGGACCAAAATCTTCAGTTGTAAAGCTTTTTGCATCTGTTAAAAAAGTTTGTTGATAAAGTACATCATTAATATATAACTTTTCGTCTCGTATTTCGATGGTTTCATTTGGTAGACCAATGATTCGCTTGATATAATCTTGCAAGGGATAATCAATTATAACAACATCACCGCGCTCAGGTTCAGTAAATAAATAAGCTGCTTTGTTATATATAATCTGTTCGCCATTTTCCAAAGTCGGATGCATGCTATCTCCTTCAATGATAGAAGTAGAAAAAATAAAGGAACTTAAAAAAATGGCAAGAATAACAGTTATGAAAATAAATTTTATAAAGTTTTTCCAATTTATTTTAGCGCTATAGTGCATGAGGGACGTCCTTTCTCTAAGAAGTAATAAAACCTTTTGAATTATCCCTAATTCATAAAACTATGAATAATAGCAATAATAGTGTACCATAATTAGTAATAGAATGTACGTTTGGTTAACTTGTACATTTTATTTTGCTAAAAGAGATTTTAAATGGCGCCATTAATGTTAATCTAATTCTAATATGTTAAACTATTCAAAGACATAGTTGGGTATGGGGGGTAGCTTCGCATGGATAAGGATCAGTCATATTATTTACTCACTCAGATAGAAATGCTTCGTAAAAGAATGATCGAGATTGCCATACTAGAGGGCTTTACTAGTGAGGAATCACTTCTGTTAAGTCGTGAACTAGACAGGCTATTGAACCAATATGAAGAATCAAAAGAGAAAGTTATTTAAAAGAAGGCAAAGCAGAAGAAGTTGTTCATTTCTTCCTGCTTTGCCTTCTTTCTTTGTTGAACAATTATGAACGGTTGTTTCGGGATAAGAACGTTTCAAAACGGTCTAATCCTTTTTCGAGTGTTTCCATACTATAAGCGTAGGAAAGACGTAAATACCCCTCACCATATTGGCTAAATGCATCACCTGGAACAAGCGCTAAACCAACTTCATCAACCATTTTTAAAGCGAAATCAAATGATGTCATTTTTGTATTGATTCTTGGAAAGAAATAAAATGCGCCGTCAGGTTTTATCACGTCAATTCCCATAGATAAAAACCTTTCATAGACATAGTTTCTTCTATTCAAATATGCCTCTTTCATTTTTTTTGGATCTTGTTGGCCATTTTTAAATGCTTCTAATGCTGCATGTTGGCTAATAGAAGTAGCGCAAGAAACATTATATTGATGAACCTTAAGGATGTGCTTTGCAATCCATTCTGGTGCAAGTAAATAACCAATACGCCAACCTGTCATGGCATGTGACTTTGATAAGCCGTTAATAACAATTGTTTTATTCTTAACTTGGTTCAGTCGCGCAATCGAAAAGTGTGCTTCTTCATATGTTAGTGAACTATATATTTCATCCGCAATGACAAAGATATCTTTTTTTTCTAAGACATTAGCAATAGCCGTTAACTCCTCTTGCGTCAATGTCACGCCTGTTGGATTAGAAGGGTAGGGAAGAATCACACATTTAGTCTTGTCTGTTATGTGCGCTGCTAAATTTGCAGCAGTTAATTTAAAATTATCCTCACGTGTGTCCATATGTACAACTTTAGCACCTGCTAATCGAATAAGTGGTTCATAACCTGGATAAACGGGAGCAGGTAATAAGACCTCGTCGCCTGGTTGAAGAATCGTTCGTAATGTAATATCAATTGCTTGAGATGCTCCCACAGTAACGATAATTTCAGTCATTGGATTATATAATAACTGATCATGCTGTTTAACATGATTTGCAATTGCTTGTCTGAGAGGGAGGATACCAGCATTATGTGTATAGGTCGTTTGATTATCATTAATTGCTTCAATTGCTGCTGTTTTAATGTGCTCAGGTGTTGTGAAATCGGGTTGACCAATTGTTAAAGAAAGGATATCTTCTTTATCACCGACCATATTAAAGAATTTTCGAATACCTGAAATCTCAATATCTAAGACATTTTTGTTTAATAAATGATCCACGGTTGTTCCTCCTTGAAAATTGTCGCATAATTTAGACTTATTTGAATTGAAAAATATTTTCAATCAGTTATAATGATATGTAAGCGGTTCATTAATTTAAAAACAAACAAAATATCAATATAAGGAGTGATGATCTTGCGTACAAGAAAAGTTAACTTTGAAGAGCTTGTTAATCAGAATAAGCAAGACCTATTAAATGACAAAATAGCCATGAAAAAGCTTGAAGAAAGTTTAGATAATAAACAAGCAAGTCCTTCACCAAAACCAAAAAGACAGTATGCAAATTGATCATACCATAATTCATGTAAAGTAAACAAAACATCTAGCAATTTTCATGCTTTTATTCTATCTATGTTGGATTCTATGTTTATTTCAAAAAAACTAACTTTAGCAAATAGCTTTTGCAGTCTAGCAAAGGCTATTTGCTTTTCCTAATATTAGAATTGGAATCAAATGATTTAACTAAATTACCAGTTTATTGTATAATGATGTGATATACAATATATCGAAACTTTGTAACTAGTCAATAGAAAAGGAGATGCATGCATTGGGTCAAACAGGTTTAATATTAGAAGGTGGCGGAATGAGGGGAGCATATACCGCTGGTGTGCTTGCTTTTTTTCATGATGCGGAATTGCAGTTTCCATATGTAGTTGGTACATCAGCTGGCGCTTGTGTAGCAACCTCCTATCTTTCTAATCAGAGAGATCGAAATTATGAAGTATTTGTTAAATATGCCAGCCATCCTGAATATATTTCATACAAACGCTTACTAACCAAAAGACAACTATTTGGAATGGACTTTATCTTTGACACTGTCCCTAATCAATTAGTTCCATATGATTATGAGGCTTTTAATAAGCAAACGACGAAGCTTGTCATAGGAGCAACAGATATTTATTCTGGCAAACCAGTTTATTATGATAGTTTTGAGAATAAGAAGGAGTTATTAAAAATTGTACGAGCATCAAGTTCACTTCCTTTCATTGCTTCTAGTATTTCGCATAACGGGCTAGAATTAATGGATGGTGGTATAAGTGACCCAATACCAATTATGCAATCTATTGAAGCTGGAAATCAGAAACATGTAGTCGTACTAACAAGGAATGAAGGTTATGTTAAAAAGGAAATGAAATTCAAACGCTTAGTTCAAAGAAAATATAAAGCGTATCCCGGATTAGTAACTGCATTGTTAAAACGTCATGAGAAATATAACCAAACAATAGATTTGTTACACGAATTGGAGAAAAAGCAAGAGATTTTTATTATTCGACCTAAATTACCGTTAGTAGTTAGTAGAATTGAAAGGAACATGCAAAAGTTAGATGCTCTATACAATCAAGGATATGAGGAAGCGAAACAATTAGGAGGAAAACTACAAATTTTTTTGAACCAATAACAAAAATTCTTCTTACATAAGTATAAATGAATGTTGAGTAGGAAAAACTAGTTTGTAATAGTCATAGTAGAAGTTATACGGAGGCTCTTATTGAAATGGGCTTCTTTATTAACAACTTTCTTTACTAGAAAGGGGAATATGCTAGTGCAAACAATGTTTCTTATCGTTTATAGTATTGGGTTTAGTTGGTTCAAAAAAAGCCAATTGACATCTTTTGGGTTACAAGAACAACAAGTGGATTTTTTAATAGGTTTAGTTTGTATCGTAGTATTGTATCTAATTTTGCATCCTTCATTAAAACTATTAATGGAATTAAAGTGGAAGTTCTTGTTAACGTATATTGTAACGATTCTTCTCTTTATCAATGTTATGCTGTTTTCGTATCTATATCTTGGAATAAGGCAGGGGAGTATGGCGTTTAATTTTTCTATGTTACATTATATATTATTTGACATCATTGCTTTAGGGGTTATCTTAGGCATTACGGTGTTAACAAATAGAGCAGTTTTTTATTTTAAGCAGCACAAGTCAAATTCTAATTAACATATGCCGCTTATGTATGTTATCTCTCTCTTCTATTTTTGAAATATGATTGGTTCCAACGACCCAATGAGGAAGGTGTATAATAGGCTGAGCAGGTTTTTTCTTCCACAGGGTAGGGTATTTCTAAAAAACCATATAATACTTTTTTTGCTTGGGTGAGAGACAACTTTGTTTTCGGATTTCGATAATTTTGATCAATATTACCCAAATGTTCTACTTCTTTGAAATCTTGTTTATTTGGAGGAATGTGGAAATAATAGCTTCCTACCTTTACTAGTAGAGTAGAATGTTGACGACTTAATTTGGGGCGGTCTGAAAAATGAAGACCGATTTTTTCTGCGTTTTTATTTTCCAATAACTTTGTAATTGTTTTCTTTTTCAAGTTATATAAGTCACTAGGATTTAAAGCTGTTTTTGCGTGGCGATTGATAATGAATAGAGCTTTAGCAATTTCTTCAATATTCGTAGACTTCTCTTTCTTCACTACTGTACCTCCTTTCTATGTCTACTTTGTTTAGTAGATTCCTATTTGTCAACTATTTTAACATTTTCTTAACAAAAAAACTATATCTACTAATCAAAATAATTTTTATTTTAGTTACTGAATGAGTAGGCAGTATGAAATCAATTGGTCTCCTTATTTTATTTATGGTAAACTGTACTTGTATGTTAATTTTTAACGTGAACATATTCTTTCAACTGCTCGTTAAAGGGAGTGGATAAAATGAATACTGTTAAACAACTACCGTTATTAGATATTACTGCTGAGTCTTTGATGATCTCATCAGAAAAAGTAGCACACGTACAATTGAATAATCCATTAGAACATGCGTTATTAATATTAGTTAAATCAGGATATTCCGCTGTACCAGTTTTAGATACCTCTTACAAGTTTAAAGGAACAATTGGAAAAAACCTCATTTTAAATCATATTCTAGGTTTAGAGCGTTTTGAAATGGAAAGATTATCTGAAGTTGAAGTACAAGAAGTGATGAATCAAGAAATTCCATGTGTAAAAAAACAAGATAATTTTTTAAATTGTTTAAAAGCTGTAATCGATCATCCTTTTGTTTGTGTAGTAGACGAAGAGGGGTTTTTTGACGGTATCTTAACTAGAAGAGCGATATTGAAGCAGTTGAATAAGTACATTCACGTGAACAAACCGCTATTTACAAAAGTAATAGACGATAAGTAATAAAGTAGTTTACAGAGAAATCATTGTAGTTGACCTGTATTCGAACTTGAAATGATTAATACTTGTCAGCTACATATGCTATCTGATAAAGTAAAGAAAAATTATGTTGGAGGTAGAAAAATGAAGAAGATGGATGCAAATGAAATAATTTCATTTATTTCGAATAGTAAAAAGGCAACACCAGTTAAAGTTTATGTGAAAGGTACAAAATTAAACAAAATTGAGTTTTCAAATGAAATTCAAGCGTTTGTACAAGACGAAACAGGTGTTTTGTTTGGGGAATGGAAAGTAATTAAAGAAGCTTTGCATACATATAAAGATCAAATCGTTGACTATGTAATAGAAAATGATCGAAGAAATTCAGCTATTCCACTGTTAGATTTAAAAGGCATTAACGCACGTATTGAGCCAGGAGCTATCATTCGTGATCAGGTTGAAATTGGTGACGGTGCCGTTATCATGATGGGTGCTAGTATTAATATTGGTTCTGTTATTGGAGAAGGAACAATGATTGACATGAATGCTACCTTAGGTGGCCGCGCAACTGTAGGAAAGAATTGCCACATCGGTGCTGGAGCTGTCTTAGCTGGTGTTATTGAACCACCATCAGCGAAACCTGTTGTAGTGGAGGATGGCGTTTTAATTGGTGCAAATGCAGTTGTTCTTGAAGGTGTAACAATTGGAGAAGGCGCGGTTGTTGCAGCAGGAGCTATTGTAGTATCTGATGTTGAACCGAATACAGTAGTAGCTGGAACCCCTGCTAAAATGATTAAAAAGATTGATGATAAAACGAAATCTAAAACAGAAATTATGCAAGCACTTCGTAAATTAGACGAAGAATAAACGACTAGTAAAAAGTAGGTGAGTATACTCTCCTACTTTTTTTTACATCATTTAGTAATAGAAGAACGAGGGGTGAACGTAATGGAACGTGAAAAATTACGAAATATTAGAAGGGAATTACATCAAATTCCTGAATTAGGTTTTCAAGAATTTAAAACACAGTCTTATTTGCTAGAAAAGATAAAATCATTACCGCAAGATTCTTTGATAATAGAAACTTGGAAAACAGGAATACTAGTTAAAGTAAAAGGAACGAAATCCGTTAAAACAATCGCATATCGAACAGACATAGACGGTTTACCGATTAAGGAAGAAACTGGATTATCATTTTCATCTCACCATGAGGGGAAGATGCATGCGTGCGGCCATGATTTGCATATGACGATTGCATTTGGTGTTTTAACGGAATTAGTAAATAAACCTCCCGAAAATGACATTGTGCTAATTTTTCAACCTGCAGAAGAGGGACCAGGTGGCGCGCTACCAATGCTTGAATCAGAAATTTTTCAGTCTTTCTATCCAGATATTATAACCGCATTACATATTGCGCCAGAATTACCTGTAGGGACAGTTTCTACTCGATCAGGACTTTTATTTGCAAACACGAGTGAACTGTTTATTGACTTTAAAGGTAAGGGAGGACATGCAGCATATCCACATTTAACAAATGACATGGTGGTTGCTGCTAGTAATTTTGTTTCACAATTACAGCAAATAGTAGCAAGGAGATTAGATCCTTTAGAAAGTGCTGTTGTTACAGTTGGAAAAATAACGAGTGGTACGGTACAGAATGTTATTGCTGAAAATGCTAGATTAGAAGGTACAATTCGAACAGCCAATGCTAGTATAATTGCAGAGATTAAGCAAGCAATTGAAGAAATGGCAAAAGGTTTTGAACGAAGCCATCATTGTGAAATTTCGATAGATTATGGATCTAATTATTATCAAGTTTATAATACGGAAAGATATGTTGATAAATTCAAACAAATAATTTCCGATACTTCGGCAATTTGGAAGGAAGCTAATCCTGCTATGACAGGAGAAGACTTTGGTTACTTCTTACGTGATATTCCAGGATTTATGTTTTGGTTAGGTGTTAGCTCACCTTTTGGGTTGCATCATAGTAAACTAAATCCAAATGAAGATGCACTAGTAACTGGAATAGAAGTAGTTGAAGCTACTTTACGTCAACTATAATCCTCTTTTTTTGTATAAATAGCTGTTCTTTCGCACAAACTACCTTTTGAAAACAGAATTGGAGGCAGATAGTGTGAAACGTGTAGGTGTTGAAGGTACATTATCAGATGTAAAAGGGGCTTTGCAAGATAAAGGCTATGAGGTTATTGAATTAAAGCAAGAGGAAGACTTAGGGGATTGTGGGTGTTGTGTTATATCAGGCCAAGATAAAGATGTAATGGGAATGGCAACAACGAATTATACGGGTTCTGTAATTAATGCCCACGGTATGAACGCTGAGGAGATTTGTCAGCAAGTTGATGAGAAAATGACATAATAGAAAAAAGCGGGTGCCAAATAATGGCTTACCCGCTTTTCGTTATTTACTTGAATCTTTTGTAATATTAACTTGATGTGGAAATGGAATTTCGATATCAGCTTTATCAAACTCTTCCTTAATGCGTTTTCTGATATCTCTCTCTGCAGCAAATTGCTCCATATTTTCAGTTCTACCTAAGAGACGTAAAACAACATCAGATGAACCGAAGCTTTGAACTCCTAGTACGTCTGGACCTTCAACAAAACGTGCGTCCTGTTGAAACTCATCACAAATACTTTGAAGAACACTCATCGCATGGTCAATATTGTCATCGTAACTTATGCCAATATCAACTAAGGCTCGCATGGTGCCACGAGAATGATTACTAATTCCCTCTAATTGTCTGTTTGGAATAAAGTTTAACGTACCATCAAAACTTCTAATTTTAGTTGTACGTAAGCCTACCTCTTCAACAATACCACTGTATCCTGCTGTCGATACATATTCGTCTACTTCAATTTGCTTTTCTAGTAAAATAAAAAAACCAGTTACAATATCACTTACGAGACCCTGAGCACCAAAACCAATTGCAAGGCCAATTATACCTGCACCCGCAATTAATGGAGCTAGATCAAGACCAAATATACCGAATAACATTGCAATGAATACAAATAGTAAAATGTATGTATAAACATTTTGTATAAGCTTTTCTAATGTTTTAGTTCGAGCTGGTGATATATTCTCTCTCTTACCTGCTTTTTCTAGGGTGCTAGCAATAACCTTTCGACCTATTGGTGCGGCAATTGCAAAAGCAATGAATAAAAATAGGATTTTTAATGCACTAGCAATTAGTGGATAGGTAGTATTAAATGCACTGAAATCAATGCCAAACATGTTCATCATGAATTCTCCTTTCTTATTTAACTATTACAGAATAAAGAAATATACAGTAATAATCAAATAATACCCTTTTTCGACAAAATTTAAGCATAGCAATTTGTATTTTTGTTAAAGCTGTTACTAGACTAGGATGATAATTTTAAATTTTCATTATTATTGACTAATTTTTTTCTGATCTTTATACTTAAATAAAGTATGTGAAAATATTAACAAAATATATAGTTGGAGGGATTAGTATGGCTGAACGTATGGTTGCAAAACAGGCTCCTCGTTTTGAAATGGAAGCAGTACTGGCAAATAAAGAATTTAAAAAGATATCTTTAGAAGCGATTATGAAAGAGGATAAATGGACAGTGTTATTCTTTTATCCAATGGACTTTACACATGTTTGTCCAACAGAAATTACTGCGTTATCTGACCGTTATGATGAATTTGAAGATTTAGATGCAGAAGTAATTGGCGTATCAACTGATACTGTGCATACACATTTAGCTTGGATTAATACACCACGCGATGCTAATGGGCTAGGAGATCTTGCTTATCCATTAGCAGCTGATACGAATCATAAGGTTTCAGGAGAGTACGGTGTATTAGTAGAAGAGGAAGGTGTAGCACTTCGTGGATTGTTTATTATTAATCCAGAAGGTGAGTTGCAATATCAAGTCGTAAACCATAATAATATAGGGCGGGATGTTGATGAAACATTACGTGTGCTTCAAGCATTACAAACTGGTGGCTTATGTCCAGCTAATTGGAAGCCAGGTCAAGAGACACTATAAAAAAATTTGTTTTATTAATAATGGGTGCACAGAAAGGGTTATGTTAAATGAGATTAAGAACACCAATGCCAGAATTAGATGGTGCAACCGAGTGGTTGAATGGAGAATTTAAAAAGGACGATCTTATTGGCAATAAACCAACGCTGTTTCACTTTTGGTCAGTTAGTTGTGGTTTATGTAAAGAAGCAATGCCAAATGTTAATGAATTTCGTGATGAGTATAAAGACGACCTTAATGTCGTCGCTGTCCATATACCACGTTCTGAAAAAGATTTAGATTTAGAGCAAATTAAAGAAGTTGCTGCAGAACACGATATTACGCAGCCGATTTTTGTGGACAATAAACATGTACTAACAGATGCCTTTGAGAATAAATATGTACCAGCATATTATGTTTTCGATGACGAAGGCAACCTCCGCCATTTTCAAGCTGGTGGTGGGGGAATGAAAATGCTCCGTAAACGTGTGAATCGTGTGTTAGGAACGACAGAGAAATAGAAATAGCTGTTAAAGGATCCTTTGTGTGAAATAATGCATACAAAGGATCTTTTATTTTCGATTGGAATAAAGCATTTCAGTCTTAAGACTGATTTTTTAGTTTTTTAAAAGAAATAATGCAAAAGGGTGGTAATTTATTTCGGAAACCGATATATTTATAATTACGAAAAAAGAAAAAGAGGAGGGAAAATACATTGGAAACGTTTAAAAAGTTACAGCAATATTATATGCCATTTAAAAAGTACTTTCTTATGTCTTTATTTTTTGTTGTTATCGTAACAGGAATCACAGTACTTTACCCAATTATATTACAGATAACGATTGATAATGTTGTTCTTGAGGAACAATATGGTCTTATACCTTATTTAGCGGGTGGATTTATCCTTGTGATGATTATTAAAGGGATAGCAAATTTCATACAACAATACTTAGGAGATCTATTCGGTGTCTCTTCTGTTTATAGATTGCGAGATGGTTTGTATACAAAGTTACAGCGTCTTTCATTTACTTATTATGACAATGCACGAACAGGTGACTTAATGTCACGCCTCACAATGGATGTAGAAGGTTTTAAATTCTTCCTTGCTGCTGGATTAAAGGAACTAATCCGCATTATATTGTTAATTGTAATTAGTTTATCTGTTATGTTTTACTATTCGATTCCATTAGCACTTGTAACAATGGCGGCCATGCCATTCTTGGCTGTGGTTGTATATAAATTTGATAAGAAGGTACACCCAGCTTTTCGTGCCATCCGTAAATCATTAGGTCGTTTAAATACGCGTATTCAGGAAAACGTGAGTGGAATTAATACAGTTAAATCTCTATCAAAAGAGGATTTTGAAATAGAACGATTTACTGTCAATAACCAGGAATACAGAGCAAAGAATATTAAAACATCAAATATTTGGGCTAAATATTTCCCGTTCATGGAGTTAATTGGTAACATTTGTATGGTTGCCTTACTGATTTTCGGAGGATATTTAGTGATTGATGGTAACCTTTCAATAGGTAAACTAATCGCTTTCTTTAGCCTAGTAAACTACATTTTAGGACCATTAATGCAATTAGGCTTTATCGTTAACCAATTTTCTCAAGCAAAAGCATCAGGAGAAAGGTTGTTAGAAATATTGGAAGCTGAAGAGGATGTGCAAGAAAAAGATCATGCACTTATTCCAGATACAATAAAAGGTCATGTGACGTTTGAAAATGTCACATTTAAATATGTGGAAGGTGATGAAGTAGCACTGAAAAATATCTCATTTGATGCACCACCTGGAAAAGTGATTGGACTTATCGGTGCAACAGGTTCTGGAAAAACGAGTATCACCCAATTAATGACACGTTTTTACGAACCACAAGCAGGTAACGTCTTAATTGATAATAAACCTTCAAGCGACTATAATATCAAGTCATTACGCAAACATATTGGATTTGTCTTACAAGAGTCGTTCTTATTCTCTACATCGATTAGAGATAACATAGCATACGGTAATCCAACAGCAAGTATAGATGATATTATTGCAGCGGCTAAACGTGCGCAGGCACATTCATTTATAATGGAAATGCCCAATGGTTATGAAACGATGCTTGGAGAAAGAGGGATGGGGTTATCTGGTGGTCAGAAACAGCGTATTGCAATAGCTAGGGCGATTTTAATTGATCCAAGTATTCTTATTTTGGATGATGCAACGTCTGCTGTAGATATGGAAACTGAATTTAGGATTCAAAAAGCGCTAAACGAAGTTATGAAAGGTAGAACAACATTCATTATTGCCCACAGGATATCTTCATTGAAACATGCAGATGAAATTCTTGTTTTAGAAAATGGCGAAATTGTTGAACGAGGAACACATGACCAGTTATTAGATAATGCTGGACCATACCAACGAATATATGACATTCAATATCAAGATAAACAAGCGATTATGAATACAGTTAAATAAAAAGGGGGGATAACTTTGGCAAAACAAGAAAAAGTAAAACAACAAAGTCCACATTTAAAGCGGTTCTATTATCCACTTGATCAAGCTGTGGAAAAACCGTTTAATTGGAAACAAATGACACGATTATTATTCTATATAAAACCGTATACGAAATCGTTACTACCAGGTGCTATTATAGCAATGTTTATCACGACAATGATTCGTCTAGCAGTCCCAATATTAATAGGTAAAGTAGTAATTGATGTAGCGATAGCTAATCAAGATCCAACACTGTTAACCTATTTAGTTATTCTAATCTCGATTTTGTATGTGATTAGTTATATTGGAAACCATTTTAGAATTAAATGGGTCAATGTATTAGGACAAAACGTTATTCATGATCTCCGTAAACAATTGTTTTCACACGTACAACGTTTATCTCATAACTTTTTTGATAAACGTTCAGCTGGATCGATTTTGGTTCGCATCCTAAATGATGTAAATTCATTACAAGAACTGTTTACCAACGGAATAATTAACTTATTGATGGATGTCTTTATGTTAGTAGGTATAATCGTGATTTTATTTGTATTAAGCCCGCAGCTTACATTAGCTGTCTTAGTCATCTTGCCAATCATGTTCTATATCTCTACTAAATTAAGAAGAAATATCCGTAAGTCATGGCAAGAGGTGCGTATACAGAAGTCCCGTTTAAATTCACATTTAAATGAAAGTATGCAAGGTATACGTATTACACAATCCTTTTCACAAGAAAAGGAAAACACAGAGTACTTTAATGGTGTGAATGAAGATAATTATGAAGTTGAACGAATCGCGATGAAAAAGAGTGCTTATTTTGGCCCTTTTGTAGAGATGAGTAATGCAATTGGAACTGTTATTTTAATTTCATTTGGTGCACATTTAATTATTACTGGTACGATTGAGATTGGTGACTTTGTATCCTTCGCCATTTTCTTAGGTATGTTTTGGGAACCAATTTCTCGTCTTGGTCAAATATATAATCAATTATTAGTTGCGATGGCATCATCTGAACGTATTTTTGAGTTTTTAGATGAACAGCCTAATGTCTTTGAAAAACCAGACGCAAAAGAATTTACTGACATGAAAGGGCATATTGAATTTGATCATGTTGAATTCTCTTATGATGATGATCGGGTTGCATTACATGAAATTTCATTAGAAATGAAAGTCGGTCAAACAGTAGCACTTGTAGGGCATACTGGTTCTGGTAAATCAACCATTGCAAACTTGATTAGTCGTTTTTATGATCCAACAAAAGGTATAGTTAAAATAGATGGAAATGACTTAAAAGATATGAAAGTTGGTAATTTACGAGATAATATTAGTGTTGTTTTACAAGATACATTTATTTTTTCTGGTTCTATTATGGAAAACATACGTTTTGGAAGACCAAATGCGACAGATGAAGAAGTGATCGATGCCGCAAAAGTGGTAGGAGCCAATGATTTTATTTTAGGTTTATCAGAAGGATATCAAACTGAAGTAGAAGAGAGAGGGAACATTCTATCTGCAGGTGAGAGACAATTGCTATCGTTTGCTAGAGCCTTATTAGCTAATCCACGAATATTGATTTTAGATGAAGCAACAGCAAGTATTGACACAGAAACAGAAGTGCGTATCCAACATGCGCTTAAGAAGTTATTACATGGGCGTACCGCTATTATGATCGCCCACCGTTTGTCAACAATTCGAGAAGCGGATAATATTATTGTGTTAGAAAACGGAAGGATTTTAGAACAAGGTAATCATTCCGAATTAATGCAAAAACAAGGTGAATATTTTGGTTTAGTTAAATCACAATTTGAAATGTTAGACGCATTATAAAATCTATAAATAAAGAGGCTGGGACAAAACTCAGATAAACAATAAAAAGTTGCATCTTCCAACGGTAGTTGGAAGATGCAACTTTTTTATAAAATCGAAAATTTTAGTAAGTAAAAAAGGATACCTTCTGATAAAATTAAAGTACCACACAATAACAATCGGAGGTATCCTTATGTTTAAAGATTATAACATGAATCAAGTAATTTTGCCGTTAGATTTTGAAATGAAATTGCAAGAAAATGATATTGCCTATACGATCCATGACTTAGTAGACCAAATACCAGATAAAGCATTTTCTTTTTTCTTACATGAAACAGGTTGTCCTGCTTATCATCCGCGAATGATGATGAAGGTTATTTTATGTGCTTACACGCAATCTGTTTTCTCTGGGAGAAAAATTGAAGGATTGCTGAAAGATAGTGTCCGTATGATGTGGTTAGCGCAAGGCTATGAGCCAAGCTATCGCACGATTAACCGTTTTCGAGTCAATGAAGAAGTACAAGAACTGTTACGCCAATGTTTTGTACAATTTCGATGCCAACTGGTGAAAGAAGAGCTGATTGACCAGGAAGCGATCTTTATTGATGGCACCAAAATAGAAGCAAATGCCAATAAATTTACGTTTGTTTGGCGAAAAGCGATTGAAAAATACAGTGCGAATTTGGTGGAGAAATCAAATCAACTGTACGATGAATTATTGGCAAACGAAATTATTCCAGAAATAGAACGCGAAAGTACGGAAGAACTATCCACTAAAGAACTCGAAAAAGTAGTTGAGAAACTAGAGAAGACCGTTGAAGGATACGACAAACAGATCGAAGAAAGTAAAGATGTCAGCAAACGGAAGCAGCTTCGCTCTGCAAGGAAAACACCAAAAAAATACCGCAAACAGTTTAAAGATTACGTAGCACGCAAACAAAAATACGAAAAGGATAGGCTTATATTTGAAGCGCGCAATAGTTATTCAAAGACAGACCATGATGCCACCTTTATGCGCATGAAAGACGATTATATGAATAATGGCCAATTAAAAGCAGGTTACAATGTACAAATTGCGACCGAAGGACAATATACACTCGCATATGACGTATTTCCCAATCCAACTGATGTACGCACATTCACTCCTTTTCTAGATAAAATCGAGGAAAGCTTCTTTGAACTTCCCACATATATCGTAGCTGATGCAGGGTATGGAAGTGAACAGAATTATGAAGATGTCCGCATTAATCGGGAGCGCATCCCGCTGATTACCTACAATATGTATCGAAAAGAGAAGACAAAGAAATATAAGCAAGACCCTTTTAACACAATGAACTGGGCGTATGATGAAGCGAGTGATTCTTTCCGTTGTCCAAATGATAAAAAAGTGGCTTTCCAGTATCTATCTAATCGAACAGGTAAAGATAACTTCACCCGATCCTTTAAAGTCTATGAATGTGAAGACTGTTCGGATTGTCCGTTGCGTTCCCACTGTACAAAAGCAAAGGAAGGAAATAATCGAAAAATTTATTATAATGAAAAATGGGAACAACAAAAAGCATACACAAAACAGCAGCTTTCAGAAAAAGAAACCGGTAAAATCTATGGCAAACGAAAAATAGATGTAGAACCAGTCTTCGGATTTTTGAAGGCTAATTTGCGTTTCACTCGTATGTCAGTAAGAGGCAAGAAGAAAGTGGAAAATGAATTAGGATTTGCATTCATGGCGGTGAACTTGAGAAAGTACACGGCTAAGCATGCGCATGGTCCAACAAATCCTGAAAATAATCCAACAAAAAAAGATTCCGACCATCTTCCTAAGATGATCGGAATCTTTTTCGTTATTTTGGCTAGTTATGTCCCAGCCTCTTTTTCGTAAAACTTTAGTGTTTTTAACTTTGTTAACAGAATTTAAAAGTAATAACTAAACTTTTTTACCAAAAAATAATACCTATTCTTTGACTGTTATAATTTTAGAGTGTATCTGCTATATTCCTTGCCATCCTTAACTCGTTCTAACACAACGCTTTCTTTAGGCACTTCTTATTGAATTGCAATTGTTGGAGTTCCATATGTTGACGCAGCAACAACCTATCCAACGGAATTTCCATCAACTTCGACGTAAACTGCCATGTTGATTTCCACTTCGGACAGTCGCTTTCCGCGGGCAAGTCTTTTCGATGGGTCGAGTAATCGCAGACCCAACGCTTCAACTTCCTCGGAAGCAAAAAGCGCTTCCTGTGGGATTTTCAGCTGTTGCTTTTCCCGCAGGAGTCGACTGTCCTACGCTACAATCAATCAGCATAATATGACCAGCAGACGAGGTATTACTCTTAACACCTATCAAGCGAAGGAATCCATTTGCTGACGAAGCGGGTAAGAAAACACTGACGATTGCTATTAATTGTCTCATCGAAACTATTTGCTAACGTGATGAGTCAGGTAAAGAATCACCGTCGCAGTTTATATCAAGTGCGTCAGATGAATCGCCGTGATGATTACGAGATTAGAGTACGAAAGTCAACTTCAACTTTGTATTGCAAGATTTCTCAAGTTTACCGAGACTTAAATAATGATTTCGGGCTGTTAATGTAGAGTAATACCTTATCGTTAAGCACGTTAGGTTTCAATATATAAGATATTGTTAATAGCAACAAATCTTTTAGAAATAAGCTATTTTTTAAAAATGATACGCTTTATCTCTTATAAATATGATAAACTATGCTCAGTAAGGTGTACGAGGAGGAAAAGTCATGAAAAGAGAGTTTGCAGTTATAGGGTTAGGCCGTTTTGGCGGTAGTATATGTCGAGAATTAAGTGAAGAAGGCATGGACGTATTAGCAATTGATACCCAAGAAGATAAAGTGAATGAATTTAAAGATATTGCGTCACACGCAGTAATCGCTGATTCAACTGATGAAAAAGTGTTAAAAGAATTAGGCGTTCGCAATATTGATCATGTAATTGTGGCAATAGGAGATAATATTCAAGCGAGCATCTTAACAACGTTAATGCTAAAAGAATTAGGTATAAAAAAAATAACGGTAAAAGCACAAAATGATTACCATGAAAAAGTACTAAAGAAAATTGGTGCGGATCAAGTTGTTCACCCCGAAAGAGATATGGGAAAGAGAATTGCGCATAGTATTATCTCTAACAACATCTTGGACCATTTAGAATTATCAGATGATCATAGCATTGTCGAGGTAAAGGCTGGTACAAAGATGATCGGTAAAACTTTAGTAGAGTTAGATGTACGAGCTAATTATGGGTGCAATATTGTCGCAATTAAGCAAGAAAAGACGAATGATATCAATGTCTCGCCAATGGCATCGGAAATTATTGAGAATGGAGATATCTTAATAGTAATAGGGGCAGATAAAGACATATCTCGTTTTGAAAAACACTTAGTAGTTGATGATGAATAAATAAACAAAGAAAAAAACCGTGCATAGACGGTTTTTTTCTTTGTTTTCTTATCGTTTAACGCTACTTTTATTATACTTCCATAATAATTGGTAGAATCATTGGACGACGTTTGGTTTTTTCAAATAAGAATGGTGCGATTGTATCTGTTATTTCATTTTTGATTTCTGACCATTGTGTCGTTTTTCTTTCCATCACTTTATCTAGGTGAGTAGAAACAATTTTTTGTGCCTCATTGATTAAGTCTTCTGACTCTCTCATATAGACAAAACCTCTTGAAATAATGTCAGGTCCAGAAGCAATTTTAAATTCCTTCATATTGATACTAACTACAACAATTACAAGACCTTCTTCTGAAAGAATTCGGCGATCACGTAATACTATATTACCAATATCACCAATACCGCTTCCATCAACATAAACAGAACCAGAAGGAATCTTACCTGCAACTGCAGCTTTTTCTTTACCTAGTGCTAAAACATCACCAATGTCCATAATAAAACAGTTATTTGGTTCAACATCACATGCAACTGCATGTTTTGCGTGTTCCTTTAACATACGATATTCACCGTGAATAGGCATGAAAAACTTAGGACGTAATAATCTTAGCATTAGCTTTTGTTCTTCCTGTCCACCATGTCCGGATGTATGAATATCATTCAATGGACCATGGATAACATCTGCTCCAGCGTGTGAAAGCATATTAATCATTCTATTGATACTAACCGTATTTCCAGGGATTGGAGAAGAAGAAAATACGACTGTATCACCAGGAATTGTCTGGATTTGTCGGTGTGTTCCTTTAGCGATTCTTGAAAGAGCTGCCATTGGTTCACCTTGTGAGCCTGTACAAAGAATAGTCACTTCATTGGCAGGTAATCGATTAATTTGATGTGATTCAATAAATGCTTCATCAGGTGCATTTATATAACCAAGTTCTCTGCCAATTGCTATCGATGATTCCATACTTCTTCCGAAGATAGCTACTTTACGATTGTGTTTTACAGCACCTTCAATCATTTGCTGTAGTCTGTATATATTTGATGCAAATGTAGCAAATATGATGCGACCGTCAACACGAGTAAAGATATCATTAATACTATCTCCAACTACTCGTTCAGACATTGTAAATCCAGGAACTTCACTATTTGTACTGTCAGACAATAAGCAAAGTACGCCTTCTTTACCAACCTCAGCCATTTTAGCTATGTTTGCAGGTTCCCCAACAGGTGTAAAATCAAATTTAAAGTCACCAGTGTGTACAATATTACCTGGTGGTGTTTTTACTACAATTCCATAAGAATCAGGTATACTATGCGTTGTTCTGAAAAATGTTACAGATGTTTTTCTGAATTTGATTATATCGTCTTCTTCAAATGCATGAAGCTTTGCATTTCTTAAAAGACCATGTTCATCTAATTTATTTTTAATTAACCCTAGTGCAAGTTTACCAGCATAAATTGGTATGTTAATTTCTCTTAATAAGTAAGGGATTCCTCCGATGTGGTCTTCGTGACCATGCGTAACGAATAAGCCCTTAATTTTATCTTGATTTTGCACGAGGTAAGTGTAATCAGGAATGACATAGTCAATTCCTAGCAATTCATCTTCAGGAAACTTAATTCCAGCGTCGATTAATATTATTTCATCCTGAAACTGAATGCCGTATGTGTTTTTACCGATTTCACCAAGTCCACCTAGTGAAAAGACTGCTGATTGATCATTTTTTACGAATTTCATAATTTATCTATTCTCCACTTCGAAATGCTCAGAAAGTTTTTCATATTCTAAATGAGCACCGTTTAATGGCTGGATAAATTCGATATTAATTTTGCGAGTCGCTAACTCTTCTCTTACTTGTCTCTCAGATTCTGCTTCATAATAGAGACTTGTCGTTCTTTCCCTTACAGGAATTTCATTGTGAATTTCTTGATATAATACTTTGAAAATCATTCGATCTCTCCTTCATTCTTCTTCTTTTTTATTTTTATATTGCTTATATTTAAATAGCAATTTTCCTAATGAATTCATTGTACCTGATGTATTGGAATGCTTTACTTACCGACAGTTATTCTTTGAAAGCATTTGGAACTCGATTTTGACCTAATAACTTCTTCCATCGTTTTCTAAGCTTTTCTCTCAGTCGCTTTAACATTTGACTGTACAGCTCCTTTCGATTAGTTAAAGAAAAGCATAAACGTCCGACCGATCCAATCCCTCTATTACTAGTATAGTACGGAATTGCTCGTTTGGAAACAGAAACGTACTAAACTATTACAAAAATTATGAAATAATGGTGTAATTAGTAGTTATTTTTTGCTTGAATAGCTAATCTTATACGAAAGGAGTGTGTATATATTAAAAAAACAAGTTATTCTACATCACAGGCTTTTGCATTATCTGGTTTTAAGAAAGGGTTGTTCTCATTAATATAGTCATAAAACATAATGCCATTTAAATGGTCAATTTCATGCTGTAGGACAACAGCGGCATAACCACGTAATCTCAGTTTAATTGGATCGCCGGCTAAGTTAATAGCTTTTACTGTGATACGTGCATATCTAGGAACATAGCCTTGGACTTCTCGATCGACGGACAAACAACCTTCACCGCTTGATAAAAAAGTTTTCTCGACAGAATGACTAACAATTTTCGGATTGAATAAACCCTCACTATAGAAATTGCCATCAAAATCCTCAAAATGAATGGCAATCATTCTTTTAGATAGACCAATTTGTGGTGCGGCTATTCCGACACCAGGTCTTAATTGATATTTTTCAGCGATCTCTTGATCTTGACTATTTTTAAGAAAATCTAACATTTCGTGCAGTGTCGCGCTATCTTGCTCGGTTGCCGGTAATGCTACTTCTTTTGCAACTTCTTCCAAAATAGGATTACCTTCACGCACAATATCATCCATGGTAATCAACTGGTTCACTCTCCTTATCGGTGTTTTTACTGTTACATAGTGTAACATAACTATTAAATATAATGATATTATATTATTTTTGCAAAAGATATGAGAACTTTTCTAAAATAGTATAAGAAATGTAAAACGTTATGTTATAATATTTTCATAAATGTCAAAAAATATAATAAAAGGCATCAAGATTAAGGAGGCAGCATTTTGAAATTAAAGGTTTTACTTATAGGTTTAGTAAGTATCTCATTATTAGCAGCATGTTCTGGTGAATCCACGACAGAAGAAATGTATGGACATTTAGAGGAAGCGGTGGAACTAGAGAACGAATTTGTTTCCCAACAACAGCCGTTAAATGAACTAGAGGAACAAGAACAAGCAATCTATCAAGAAATTACAACATTAGGAATGGATGATATGGAACAAATCATTTCACTCGCTGATGAAGCATTACAATCAATTGAAGAAAGAAAAGAATTACTTGTTGCTGAGAAAGAGAGTATTGATGCAAGTAAGGAAGAGTTTGATAAAATTGAACCGTTAATATCTGACATAGAAGATGAGACTGTCCAAACAAACGCTAATGAAATGTATGAAATAATGGAAGAAAGATATCAAGCATACATAAACTTACATGATACATATGTTGTATCATTAGAGAATGATCAAGCATTATATGAATTATTGAAACAAGAAGAGCTAGAAGAAGATGCAGTAACAGAGCAAATCGATAAAGTAAATGCGCAGTACGAGAAAGTAATTGAAGCAAATAATACGTTTAGTGAAACAACAGATGCGTTTAATGAAAGTAAGAAGACATTTTACGAATCTACTGACTTAAACGTAACATATGAGTAAACAAAAAAACTTCTCAATTTTGGGAAGTTTTTTTGTTTTTATAATTTCTATTGAAAAAATAGTAATACAGTTAAACGAAAAAAATGAAACAGCTACTTTACGGTAATACTGTTACAGTGTCTTAATCTGTCTATTTTTATACTTTTAAGTTTAAAAAAATTAAATAAAACGAATCAAAGTGTTTGACCATGGTAATAGAATGAGCTAAACTTATAAAAGAATCTAAATTGTACTAATCATGATACGTAATAGCTATGTAACAGTTTTCTACATAGAAATAATTTTAGATTAAAAAAAGTTACTATAGGGTATTGTATAAACAAGTACAATTATGTTCAGTATCTGTACACTCTATATAGGAATAGTGCAGAAAAAATTGAAGGAATAGAAAGGAAGAGGTGATTACTTTGAAACGTACACTTGAAAATGCTGAAAATGAATTTCAAACGTTTCAAATTCTGAATGAAGAAGGCGAAGTAGTTAATGAGAAAGATATGCCAGAACTTTCAGATGATGAATTAAAAGAATTAATGACTAGAATGGTTTATACGAGAATTTTGGACCAACGTTCAATCGCCTTGAATCGTCAAGGACGTCTTGGATTTTACGCACCAACTGCAGGACAAGAGGCTTCTCAGTTAGGAACGCAGTTTGCTTTAGAACAAGAAGACTTTATCTTACCAGCATATCGCGATGTACCGCAATTGATCTGGCAAGGACTTCCACTTTATCAAGCATTTTTATTCTCAAGAGGCCATTATCATGGTAACCAAATGCCTGAAGGTGTAAACGCGTTAAGCCCACAAATTATTATTGGTGCGCAATATACACAAGCAGCAGGAGTTGCTATGGGTATGAAGAAGCGTGGTAAAAAGAACATAGCTATTACTTATACTGGTGATGGTGGTACTTCACAAGGTGATTTCTATGAAGGAATGAACTTTGCTGGTGCATTTAAAGCTCCTGCAATCTTTGTTGTTCAAAATAACCGTTTTGCTATCTCAGTACCTGTTGATAAACAAACAGCTGCTAAAACATTAGCTCAGAAAGCTGTTGCTGCTGGTATTGAAGGTATTCAAGTAGATGGTATGGACGTATTAGCTGTTTATGCTGCAACTAAAGATGCTCGTGAACGAGCAGTAAATGGTGAAGGTCCAACATTAATTGAAACTCTAACATACCGTTATGGTGCACACACAATGGCTGGTGATGATCCGACACGTTACCGTACGGATGAACTTAATACGGAATGGGAGAAAAAAGACCCAATCGTTCGTTTCCGTAAATACCTAGAAGGTAAAGGTTTATGGTCTGAAGAACAAGAAAATGAAGTAACTGAAAGAGCAAAAGAAGAAATTAAAGCAGCAATTAAAAAAGCTGACGAACAACCAAAACAAAAAGTAACAGACTTAATCTCAAATATGTATGAAAAACTTCCTGCACACTTAGAAGAGCAAATGGAAGAATATAAAGCAAAGGAGTCGAAGTAAATCATGGCTCAAATGACGATGATTCAAGCAATAACTGATGCATTGCGCACAGAATTAAAAAATGATGAAAACGTATTAGTATTTGGAGAAGACGTTGGTCAAAACGGCGGTGTATTCCGTGCTACTGAAGGACTACAAGATGAATTCGGTGAAGAGCGTGTATTCGATACTCCTCTAGCAGAATCTGCAATTGCAGGTATTTCAATCGGTTTAGCAACACAAGGTTACCGTCCTGTACCTGAGATTCAATTCTTTGGCTTTGTTTATGAAGCAATGGATGCAATTAATGGTCAAATGGCTCGTTTACGTTATCGTACTGGTAACACAATGAATGCACCAATCACAATTCGCGCACCATTTGGTGGCGGTGTGCACACACCTGAATTGCACGCAGATTCGTTAGAAGGTTTAATTGCACAACAACCAGGTATGAAAGTAGTAATCCCTTCAAATCCATACGATGCAAAAGGATTATTAATTTCTGCAATTCGCGACAATGACCCAGTTGTATATTTAGAGCATATGAAACTATATCGTTCATTCCGTGAAGAGGTTCCAGAAGAAGAGTATACTGTTGAACTTGGTAAAGCTAATGTTAAACGTGAAGGTACAGATGTAACATTAGTAGCATATGGAGCAATGGTTCAAGCTTCTTTAAAAGCTGCTGAAGAGTTAGAGAAAAACGGCATCCAAGCGGAAGTAATTGATCTACGTACTGTTATGCCTTTAGATATGGAAACAATTATTGAGTCAGTTAAGAAAACAAATCGTGTTGTTGTTGTTCAAGAAGCACAGCGTCAAGCTGGTATGGCATCACACATCGTTACTGAAATACAAGAACGTGCAATCTTACATTTAGAAGCACCAATTTTACGTGTAGCGGCACCAGATACAGTTTATGCATTTACGCAAGCTGAAGAAGTATGGTTGCCAAATTATGAAGATATTGTTGAAAAAGTAAACAAAGTAATGAACTTTTAAAATAAAGACTGATGGGAGGTAACAAGAATGGCATATGAATTTAAATTACCAGATATTGGTGAAGGAATCCATGAAGGTGAAATCGTTAAATGGTTTGTAAAAGCCGGAGACGAACTTAAAGAAGATGATGTACTTTGCGAAGTGCAAAATGATAAAGCAGTAGTTGAAATACCATCACCAGTAGAAGGTACTGTAAAAGAAGTACACTTTGACGAAGGAACGGTAGCAACAGTAGGCCAAACAATTATCACCATTGATGCGGAAGGTTATGAAGATCAAGGTGGAAATGAAGAAGCTGAAGAAGCTACTAAAGAAACACAATCTGAATCTACTACAAGTGGAGATAAGGGTGCATATGAATTTAAATTACCAGACATTGGTGAGGGCATCCACGAAGGTGAAATTGTTAAATGGTTTGTAAAAGCCGGAGACGAACTTAAAGAAGATGATGTGCTTTGCGAAGTGCAAAATGATAAAGCAGTAGTTGAAATACCGTCACCAGTAGAAGGTACTGTAAAAGAAGTACACTTTGATGAAGGAACGGTAGCAACAGTAGGTCAAACAATTATTACGATTGATGCTGTTGGATATGAAGGAGAAACGACTTCAGAAGAGCCTGCTAAAGAAGAAAAGAAAACAGAAAAGCAAGCACCAAAGTCTAACTCTAATTCTAAGGAAGTAGATAAAGACCGTCGTATAATTGCTATGCCTTCTGTTCGTAAATATGCTCGTGATAATGACGTATCTATTTCTAGTGTAGCAGGATCTGGTAAAAATGATCGTATCCTAAAAGAAGATATTGATGCTTTCTTAAATGGTGATCAAGTAGCAGAAACTACTACGGAAACGAAATCATCTGATCAAGGTTCAACTGTTATCAAAGATGAGAAAAAAGCGAAATCATCTGCAGCTAGCAAACAAACCGTTCCAGAAGGTAACTTCCCTGAAACGCGTGAAAAGATGACTGCAATTCGTAAATCTATTGCAAAAGCAATGGTTAATTCTAAACACAAAGCTCCTCATGTTACATTACATGATGAAATTGATGTTACTGAACTTGTTGCACATAGAAAGAAATTCAAAACTATTGCAGCTGAAAAAGATATTAAATTAACGTATCTACCATATGTTGTAAAAGCATTAGTATCTGCATTGAAGATGTATCCAATGTTGAATGCATCTATTGATGATGATACACAAGAAATTATTCACAAGCATTACTATAATATCGGTATTGCGGCAGACACTGAAAAAGGTTTACTTGTGCCAGTAGTTAAAAACGCTGACCATAAATCAATCTTTGCAATTTCACAAGAAATTAATGAATTAGGTCAAAAAGCAAAAGATGGTAAACTTTCACCAGACGAAATGAAAGGTGCATCATCTACAATATCAAATATTGGTTCTGCAGGTGGACAGTGGTTTACACCAGTTATTAACTACCCAGAAGCAGGTATCTTAGGTATTGGACGTATTGCTGAAAAACCAGTTGTTAAAGACGGTGAAATTGTTATTGCACCAGTCATAGCATTATCATTAAGCTTTGATCACCGTATCGTTGATGGTGCTACAGCTCAAATGGCAATGAACCAAGTGAAACGTTTACTAAACGATCCACAATTAATTATGATGGAGGCGTAAATTATGGTAGTAGGAGATTTTCCGATTGATTTAGACACACTAGTAGTTGGCGCTGGTCCTGGTGGATATGTTGCAGCAATTCGTGCAGCACAAACTGGACAAAAAGTAGCCATCGTTGATAAAGGTACACTTGGAGGGGTTTGTTTAAACGTTGGGTGTATCCCATCTAAAGCATTAATCCAAGCTGGCCATCGTTTTGAAGAAGCACACGGAGCAGATGAAATGGGTATTAAAGCCGAGAATGTTACCGTTGATTTTTCAAAAGTACAAGAGTGGAAACAAAGCGTTGTTGATAAACTTACTGGTGGAGTTGAAGGTTTATTAAAAGGAAATAAAGTTGAAATTATAAAAGGTGAAGTATACTTTGTTGATAAAAATTCAGTAAAAGTAATGGACGAGAAGAACTCTCAAAGTTACACATTTAAAAATTGTATTATTGCAACTGGTTCAACACCAATTGAAATTCCGACTTTCAAATTTTCAGAACGTGTTATTGATTCTACAGGTGCATTAAACTTAAAAGAAATCCCTAAAAAACTAGTTGTCGTTGGTGGCGGTTATGTTGGTACTGAATTAGGAACTGCTTATGCTAACTTTGGTACAGAAGTTACTATTTTAGAAGGTGCTGACGAGATACTTGGCGGATTTGAAAAGCAAATGTCATCTTTAGTTAAGCGTCATTTGAAAAAGAAAAACGTTACAATTGTTACGAAAGCAATGGCTAAAGGTGCTGAGGTTACCGATAACGGTGTTAAAGTTACCTATGAAGCAAAAGGTAAAGAAGAAACAGTGGAAGCAGATTACGTGCTAGTAACAGTAGGGCGTAAACCTAATACTGCTGAAATTGGTTTAGAACAAGTTGGAATCGAAACAGATGACAGAGGTTTAATCAAAATTGATAAACAATGTCGTACGAACATTGATAACATCTATGCAATTGGCGATATCGTAGCAGGACCTCCATTAGCTCATAAAGCTTCTTATGAAGGAAAAGTTGCAGCAGAAGCAATTGCAGGAGAAAAATCAGAAATCGATTACAATGGTATTCCAGCTGTTGTATTCTCTGAACCTGAATTAGCTACTGTAGGATATGACGAACAAAGTGCAAAAGATGCAGGATTTGATGTTATCGGATCTAAATTCCCATTTGCTGCTAATGGTCGTGCATTATCACTTGGTAGTGGTGAAGGATTTGTTAAACTTGTTACAAGAAAAGAAGATGGCCTAGTATTAGGTGCTCAAATCGCGGGTGCTAATGCAAGTGACATGATTTCTGAACTTGGTTTAGCGATTGAAGCAGGAATGACAGCTGAAGATCTAGCTATGACAATTCACGCACATCCAACACTTGGAGAAATTACTATGGAAGCTGCAGAAGTAGCTATGGGTACACCAATCCATATTGTAAAATAAAGATTAAATGAAAAGCCTATGTTTGGATATCCAAACATAGGCTTTTTCTATGACAATGGTGGCTAATCAAAATTAACTATGAGAAATTTCTTTTGAAAAGGAAGATATTTGTCAGATTTTCCAGTATAATAGTAAATATACATACGACACCAGGAGGGAAACTATGAAACATAAGCTATTCGTACTACTCATTGGAGCAATTCTTTTATTGGTCGGCTGTAATAATGAAAATACAGACGAGAATACGCAAGAAGAAAGTAATGATGAGACACAAACAAACGAAAAAAATCAAGAAGAACAAATAGAAGAAGATGTAGAAGAAACAGATACAGAAACAGAAGAAGATGAAGTAGTTGAAGAAGAACCAGAGTCTGTTGAAGTAGAGTATCAAATTAATTCAGATACTTGGAGTGTAGAACCTCTAAATGATGCTAATGAGGATGTGGTTTTATTAACTATTGATGATGCACCAGATGGTAATGCATTAGAAATGGCAAAAACATTAGTGAAGCTTGATGCGAAAGCAATCTTTTTTGTGAATGGACACTTTCTTGATACGGATGAAGAAAAGGCAGTTTTAAAAGAAATTTATGAAATGGGCTTTCCAATCGGTAATCATACGTATACACATCAAAATTTGAAAGAGGTTAGTGAAGAAGAACAACGTGAAGAAATTGTCAGCTTAAATGATCTAGTTGAAGAGATCATTGGTGAACGTCCGCAATTTTTCCGTGCACCACATGGAGCTAATACTGATTACTCGACACAGCTTGCGGAAGAAGAGGGCATGGTTGTGATGAATTGGACATATGGTTATGATTATTTTACACCATATCAGGATGCTGATAAACTAGCAACCGCGATGATTACAGGAGAAGGGCCAGAAGTCGATATTTCCTATTCATTACTTAAACCAGGTGCGAACCTGTTAATGCATGATCGTGATTGGACTGCGGCAGCATTAGAAGAGATTGTAACTGGTCTCCGTGATAAAGGGTATGAAATGGTAGATCCAGCAGCAATACAAAAAGTGGATGCGAGCTAGAATTTATAAGATTAGATAAAAAACGACGAACAAATGGCATCTATCCATCTGCTCGTCGTTTTTTAAAACCCTTTTCGCGAACATCGTTACTCAATATTCGTACTTGAGAGAAACTGCGACGTAGATTTCTTACTCACTCCACAATTGAAATGGGATCGCTTTCCGTGGGCACGGCTTCAGCTAACTCGGATAAGCAAAAACCGCTTTCCGAGTGGATCTTCAGCCCGCGCTGTTCCCACTGGAGTCTCACCCATTTCAATTGCTCCGCTAGTTTTGTTTATAAATAAGTAAAGCGTTTCCTATTGCATACTGAATTAAAACGTCAGCAACTATATTAGTAAGTGAAAAATATATCAGTTTTCAATCTTCAATGTCAAAAACGTTATAACGTTTTGAAATTAGTTGCTCTAATCAGTGAAAGAAGCAAATGGGTGACACTCTAGTGGGAACAGCACAAGCCGAAGATCCACTAGGTAAAGTGTTTTTCTTTACCTAGTTAGCTGAGGCTGTGCCCACAGAAAGGGAGACCATTTGCTTCTGTAGCGGGTATTATGTCGCAGTTGATGACAATTTTGACGCAAGGTATGTTACGTCAGAGTTTATAAAAATTTAGTAATAAACAGTCTGTTCTTAATATTAATTAGCGTTCCTTCGTTGTACGTGCATGTTTTTATGTTATTGGTTTCATTTCTTTAATGACATGGATCGTTTGAAGTGTATCATCTTCTAAACCTTGGACAGGTAAACCTGCAGCTAAATTTTGTTTAATATATTCTAAATTTTCTTCGGTAATAATCTCTCCTGGAATAAAGATAGGAATGCCAGGTGGATAAACCATAATGGATTCCGCACTAGTTCTTCCAGCAGCTGCTTCTAATGGAACAGTCTCTGATTCAGCATAAAACGCATCACGTGGCGTTATACTTAACAGGGGAATAGCAGGAATGGTAACATCTATTAGATTGTCTGTAGACGACTTTTGATGCGATTTTTCTAGGTGCTGCAATGCCTGTACTAATAAACTTGTTTCTTTACTCGAATCGCCAGGTGTAATGATGCAAAGTATATTGTACATATCAGATAATTCAACTTCGATATTATACTGTTTTCGTAACCATACCTCAACATCATAACCTGTAATACCAAGTTGTTTTACAGAAATAATTAATTTCGTTGGATCATAACCAAATGTTGCTTCACTACCTAACATTTCTTTACCAGCACACAAAAGGTGTGGAATTTTATTTATCTCTTTTCGAGTTGTTTCTGCTAGTAGTAATGTTTCATCTAATAATTGTTTCCCATTGATAGCTAATTGTTTACGGGCAACATCAAGTGAAGCAAGTAATATATAGGATGTTGATGTTGTTGTTAACATCGATAAAACACTTTGTACACGAGAATGTGAAACTAATCCCTCTTTTAAATTCAGAACAGAACTTTGGGTTAGGGAGCCACCAAGTTTATGAACACTCGTTGCAGCTAAATCTGCACCAGCTTGCATCGCAGAGAGTGGTAACTCATCGTGAAAATGAATATGCACGCCGTGCGCTTCATCAACTAGTACGGGTATCTTATGACTGTGGGCGATTTCAACAATACGTTGTAAATCAGCTGCAATCCCAAAATAAGTCGGGTTAATCACAAAAACCCCTTTAGCATCTGGATGTGCTTCGAGTGCTCTATTTACAGATTCAGGTGTAATCCCATGGGCAATTCCAAGTTTATTATCTAACTCTGGATGAACAAAGATTGGAATAGCACCAGCGAAAATAAGTGCAGTTGTTACGGATTTGTGAATGTTACGTGGTACAATAATTTTATCACCAGGGCCACAGACGCTTAGAACCATAGCCATAATTGCTCCACTTGTCCCTTGTACGGAGAAGAAAGTATAATCGGCACCAAATGCTTGTGCAGCTAAATCTTGTGCTTGTTTAATCATTCCTTGTGGATGGTGCAAGTCATCTAATGGTTCGATATTTATTAAGTCGATTGATAGTGCATTTTCTCCTATAAAGGATCGAAAAGTTGGATCCATTCCTACTCCCTTTTTATGACCTGGTATGTGAAATGGAATAGGATTATTTTCAGCATGTTTTTTTAATCCTGTAAATAAAGGTGTTTCATGTTGTGCTTGCATAAAGGCTACCTCTCTTTGTAAAATATAAATGATAGTGATAGAAAACAAATGAATTATAGCAAATTAAAATGTGAATTACTAGTTAGCGATTCACTATGCATAGAAGAAAGGACGGTTATAATATGTCATATAGTTATCCAATAGATCCATCATGGAGTACAACAGATGTAATCGATGTCGTAAACTTTATATCAATTGTTGAGAAAGCACATGAAGATGGTGTTAAACGTGAGGACATTATGTTAGCTTATACAAAGTTTAAACAAATAGTTCCATCTATGAGCGAAGAAAAACAAATTGATAAAAAATTTGAAAAGGATACAGGTTACTCAATTTATCGTGCAATCAAGCAAGCTAAATCCGCAAAAAAAGGTGAACGCGTTAAAATGTAAATAAAATTACTGTTTTTGTATAGCCTAGGTTATACAAAAACAGTAATAACATGTAGACCTTAAATCGTGTCTAAACTGGAGCGATAAAAAGGTATTAATGTATCAATTGTTTCTTTTATATGGTCGATTAGTTCCTTGCCATTCATATCAATAGCTTCTGTAGGGGAAATATGACGGCCAACTAAAAACTCAGCTTTTTTTACATCACGAAACCGTTCTAGATTGGTTTCAGTTAATTCCTTGATCGAAAAAGCATCCTTTTTCATATGATCAAGTGAGACAACGAAATCCTTAGGGAGCTCTTGTAATTCATCCAATTGTTTTATAAACTGTTTTGCTATCTTTTCTTTATATGGTAGTTCATAAATGAACGCGAGCCATATGAAAATATGGTCATCAAACAAGCCAACTTGAAAATGAGGGAGCATTTTATAACCGCGTTTACTATGTGCAACAGCTAGCCATGTATCATTTGGTGGGTTAACAGAACGACGTGCATGTCTTGCAATATGTAAGAACATTTCGTTCCCTAACGTAGCAGATAAATGTGTAGCTAATTCTGTTCCTATAATTTCGAATTTTGGTTGAATCCGTTGTTGGATGGCCTCCATTCTATTTTCTAAACCATCAATTTGGAATGTGTCAAAGTCTTTTTGTTCAAATCCATTAAACGTCATAGTTATTCACCTTTCTACTTCTTTAATAGCTTCTATTTTACCATAAACCAACATGATCTTGCATTATTTACGTTGGAAAGATGCATACATATCAATTTTCTGCTACTATAAACGAAAAGCAACTCTTGAAATGGAGGCTAAAAATATGGATATTACGAATAGAGATCAAATATATCAGTTTGCAAAAGAATGGGTACTAGAAGCCGGTGAGCATATTCGAAATGTAATTGACGAACCATTAACCATTGATACAAAGTCAAATCCAAATGACCTTGTAACACAAATGGATCGAAATACGGAAGAATATTTTGCGAAAAAGATTAAAGGCACTTTCCCGGCACATAAATTACTGTCAGAAGAAGGTTTTGGTGATAATTTAGAAACATTGGATGGAACGGTGTGGATTATTGATCCCATTGATGGCACAATGAATTTCGTTCACCAAAAAAGAAATTTCGCTATTTCAGTTGGAATCTACCAAGATGGTGTTGGTGAAATTGCGTTTATTTATAATGTGATGGAAGATATTCTATATCATGCAAAAAAAGGACAAGGTGCATTTAAGGATATCGTAAAGTTACCGAAACTAGATGAAAAGGTGACGTTAGATCAAAGTATTTTGTTAATTAATAGTTTATGGAGTGGAGAAAATAAACGAATTAACCACGAAAAAATTCAAGATCTTGTTAGAAAAGTCAGAGGAACACGTTCATATGGATCAGCAGCTCTAGAATTTGCTGGAATTGCTGAAGGCGTACTAGATGGATACATTTCCATGAAGTTATATCCTTGGGATTTTGCAGCTGGTGTTATTTTAATCGAAGAAGTTGGTGGTACAACATCGCAGGCTAATGGTAAAGCTTTAAATTTCCTAACAGAAAATACTGTTTTCTCAGGGAACTTCCAAATAGCTAAGGAGATTATAGACAATTACATAGAACTAAAATAGCGAAAAAAGAAGATCCCATTATCTCCTATTACTGGAGGAAGGGATCTTCTTTTTTACGTTCTTGATAAAACTTGAACTTTCCTGTTGCAAGTCTTTTTTTTGTTTTTTCTCCAATGCGATCGGAACAGCTTGGACATAAATATAAATGTTTCCGACGGTTTCTTAATCGTTTTGCTAGAGGAGAGTCAGGATCGATCGTATCAATTGAATCACATATTGGACATTTAACTTGCATCTTACCACACCTCTATTAAATATATATCGTATTTGCTTATTTACTTAAATCATATGGGATTAACCCTTAATTAATAGTTTATCACAGTTTTACTTATATAATAAGTTTTTATGTAACAAAATCTTTATTATACCTTTGTTTGAGATTTTGAAATAAAGGGTAAAATTGTATAGATAGTGTATAAAAGAAGGGTTGGTTATTAATGAAGAAAACAATAGTATATAGTATTGTTGGTCTATTAGCGACTTACTTTATGACAAATAAAAGAATACGAAGAGTACTGGAGTCAAATATGGAAAAAGAAGCAGCTTTTTTTCCAATTGAAGAAGCAGGAGAACCAGAGACAGATAACCCAGAAAATGCAAATATGGTTGATGAGGGTTCGCAATTTGGCGTGAAATACTATAATAACTTACAAGAAGAATAGACAAATTTGTCTATTCTTCTTGATTAAGATGGTTATTTGATTGTTCTTCTTGAATATCTTCTAATTCTTTTTCTTCATTTTCTGGAATTGACTGTTTATTAGAGTCTTTTTCACCTTGATTTGTGTTTTCAGGTGGTAACTCTGGCATATATCGGCCTACAATGGCAGATAATTCTTCCATAACTCCACTTACTGGATCACCAGACTGTACACTACGGGCCATGGCTTTAATTCGTTCTGTAGCATCTGCATCCGCAATAACCATTGCAGTCTTTCCATAAGGATCGTCATGTAATGCTTCTGTAACAGCGTATTTGATAGATCCAACTCTTGTCCGATCTATTTCTTTATCTACGTCTATTCCAACTACCGCATAAGGACCAGCAATAATTGCCGTTGCTTCATTAACATCAGGTACATTATTTGCTAAATTTGCTAAATGTTTTGCGATTTCTTGATTTGATCCATCCTCATTTTGTGATACTTCAGAATCTTTTACATGTAGGACATGATCCTCGTTTCCTTGATTAGCTAAATTCTCTTCTTCTTCTTGCCCCTGACAACCTGCAAGGATAAAAAATATGGATAAAAAGATCATCGTATATTTTATCAAATATATCTTCCTCCTTATAATTTGTGATATGTTTGTACATTTTCTTGTGCTTATTTTTCGTTAAAAATAGAAAGTTATACAGTTTAACGATTATTAATTTAGCTTTGAGAAGATACGCAACATATTTATATACAAAAAATTCTATGTAAATCGTCGGAATCATCTTGCTTTTTAGGATTATTAACGCTAATATAAATGAAAGAAGTTCTTTAACGGAGGGGATTGAGTGATACCTGAAGTAATCGTAAGTAAAGCAGAAAAAGCCTATGTACTTTTACAAGAAGACGCAGATAAAATCCTGAAGCTTATAAGAGTTCAAATGGATAATTTAACAATGCCTCAATGTCCACTATACGAGGAAGTGTTAGACACACATATGTTTGGCCTTTCGAGAGAGATTGATTTTGCGGTTCGTTTAAACTTAATCTCAGAAGAAGAAGGTAAACAACTTTTGGAAAGTTTAGAAAGACAATTGAATTTGTTACACGAAGCTGCACAACAATCGATGTAGTTGTGTCTCTCTGTCTTAGATAAAGCCTTTGCCAATGGCAAGGTTTTTTTACTTTTTAACACATATTTTTGGTGAAGGAGTAAGGTAATGAAGCAAAAATGGAAAATGTTTGACTTTACACTAGCTTTTACGCCATTAATTCTCGCTATTTTTGGTATTATAATGATATATAGTTCAAGTATGGTTATTGCAGTAATGGACGGTAAGGCACCTAGTTATTATATGCTCAAACAGTTGCAATGGTTTATTATCGGTTTAGTTTTTTTCATTTTCTGTAGTTTTTTTAACTATCGTCATTATCAAAAGGTAATGAAATTCATTATAATAGGTCTAATTTTAATGTTAGTAGTGGTTCTTTTTGAAGATCCGGTGAAAGGAGCACGATCATGGCTTTATATTGGTCCATTTTCAGTACAACCTGCTGAATTTGTGAAATTAGGATTAATTATGTATTTAGCTTCTGTATATGCTAAAAAACAAAGTTATCTAAATAATTTCACTGCAGGTGTGTTGCCTCCACTTGTGATGACTGGTATTTTATTAGGCTTGATTTTTTTTCAACCAGATATAGGAACAGCAGCAATTATTTTTTTAATCGCTTGTTCTGTTATCTTTAGTGCAGGAATTAAACTTAGACATCTATCCTTATTATTTGTGTTTGGTGCAGTCTTTATTGTCTTTGTAGGTTCTGATATGTTGACTACTGAGCGTCTTTCAAGATTTACAGGTGCATACCAACCTTTTACTAACCCTGAAGATGGTGGTTATCAGCTGATCCAATCGTATATTGCAATTGGAACAGGTGGATTGGACGGGTTAGGTTTAGGACAAAGCGTACAGAAACTTGGTTATTTAACAGAAGGATATAATGATTTTATTATGGCTGTAATAGCAGAAGAACTTGGTTTTATAGGTGTTATTATTGTAATCGGTTTGTTAGCTATTATTGTCTTAAGAGGTTTATTTATCGCAAAAATTTGTCAAGATAGTTTTGGTTCCTTATTAGCTATTGGAATTTCCTCCATGGTTGGGATCCAAGCATTTATTAATTTAGGTGCAATAAGTGGACTGTTGCCAATTACAGGAGTAACATTACCATTTGTTAGTTATGGAGGATCATCTTTATTAGTATTAATGATCTCAATGGGTATCTTAAATAATGTCGCACGTCACGTAAAAAAATCATTATCTGATTCTGCCTCAGGACACATTAATGATCAACAAGAAACAAAGGATAGGAGAATACGCCCTGTTCGTGCGTATAATAGTTAATTATTAATTATGAAAGTCCCAACTAGTAAAAAGCTGGGGCTTTTAATTTGTGAACTTTTTGTGCCAAAATGTATAAAAACCTTGCAAATTTAACTTTTCTTTGCTAAAAATAATAACGTATGAAGATAGAATGTATATTTATTTAAAAACAGAAAATTGATTACTTATAAATTTTTGAGTGACAAAAGGGATGTGAAATACAATGGATAAGGCAGAAACACCATCACGTAAGATGTTAACGAATACTGCTGAAAGTGGAAAAAAAAGTATCGCATCCGATTTAAAGGCATTGTTAAAAACAGGAATTATTCAATCGAATGTCATGACAGCTTTTGCAGGCTTTTGGGTTGCATTATACTATAACAATATGCAAGTGCATACACACTGGTTATCATTAGCATTGATGTTAATAGGCACTGCTTTGGTTATTGGTGGAGGCTGTGTGTTAAATAATTATTATGACCGTGATATTGATCCAGTGATGTCGCGTACGAAAAAACGCCCAACAGTAACTGGAACGATCCCATTATCTGTTATATTAGCTTTAGGTATAGGGCTATCAATCATGGGTATTGTTGTTTTGTTATTTATTACGTGGCAAGCAGCATTAGTAGCTGCATTCGGTTGGTTCGCTTATGTTGTCTTATATACAATGTGGTCTAAAAGAAGATATACATTAAACACAGCAATAGGTAGTCTTTCTGGCGCTGTTCCTCCGTTAATAGGTTGGGCGGCTGTAGATCCAAACCTTTCTTTAGCTGCCTGGGCATTATTCGGTATTATGTTTGTTTGGCAGACACCGCACTTCCTAGCGCTAGCAATGAAAAAAACGGAAGAATATAGGGCGGCTAATATTCCAATGTTACCTGTCATTTATGGATTTAAGGTTACTAAACGGCAGATTATTATGTATATTATTTGTTTACTACCTCTTCCATTCCTTCTCAGTGAACTTGGTACAGTATTTATAATTTTGGCTAGTGTGTTAAATATTATTTGGCTTACATTAGCATTAAATGGATTTAAAAAGATGGATGATTTAAAATGGGCGAATCGCTTATTTGTTTATTCTCTATTTTATTTAATGATTCTATGCATTAGTATGGTGGTTTTAACGCTACCATCTGTTATATAAGAGAAAAGTAAAGCAAGAAGAGAGGAAATCGTTGCATGCCATTTTTACCTACACTAAGCACAGCTTTTATTATTTTAAGTGCAATACTTGTTGCAATTGGCTGGCTCTTAATCGTTAAGAAGAAATACAAGGCACATAAATACACGATGATAAGTGCGGCTATAAGTGCATTATTATTTTTTATTATCTATGCATCTCGAACAGTTTTTGTAGGCAACACTAGTTTTGGTGGTCCTGATGATCTGAAGATTTATTATACGATATATTTGGTTTTTCATATTATTTTAGCAACAACAGGTGCGGTTTTTGGAATTGTAACACTTACCCTTGCTTTTAAACGGAATATTATAAAACATCGTAAGTTGGGACCAATAACGAGTATTATTTGGTTCTTTGTAGCTATAACTGGTACTATAGTGTATGCACTCTTATACGTATTTTATGAGAGTGGCGAGACAACTAGTATGATTAAAGCAATACTTGGATTTTAATCAATAAAAAGAGGCTGATTTTTAAAATCAGCCTCTTTTAAATTTTAAATTTTAATTTGATAATCCCAGCTTCTTTTGCTGAATTAAAAGCGATAACAAACAGTGGACCTATTATAAAACCAAGCAAACCAATTAATTGAAGACCAATATACATGGCAATCAATGTTGCCAATGGTGATAAACCGATATGTCTCCCCATTACCTTGGGTTCCACGGTTCTCCGAATAATTAAAAGAACAATAGCGAGCACAGCTAGTTGTGATCCAAGTACGATGTCACCGGTTATATACATATACAACGACCACGGTCCTAAAACTGCAATTGATCCAATGATTGGGATGAAATCAATAACCCAAATAATAAGTGACATAATTAACGCGTATTCCGGGAAAATAAATAGTAGGCCTAGCAACGATATGACAAAAATAACTGTGCTAACTAGAAACTGTGCTTTCAGAAAGCCTAAGACAACATAAGATAATCGTGCACTCATAAACCGAGCTTTCTCTGCTGTATCTGCAGTGAGATAATAATAAGATTTTGATTTCAAAAGTGGTAATTCGATCATAAACAAGAATAAAGCAATTAAGTAAACGATAAAGCTCACAATGTATTGTGGTACGGCAGCTACATAACCGGCGATGTTTTCAAGCTGTAGGTTATTTTTAATTGTTTCGTTAACAATCAATACATTTTCCTTTATACTATCTTTTACCTGATCTACAAATTCTGTAGGTAGATCCTTCATCACACGGTCCAAATCAGCTTCCCACTCTATGACTTTTCCATTTATTTGATTGACATATGTTGGCGTATTCTCAGCAAGTGTAACGACATGCTTTACAACACTTGTAACTGTATATGTACCAATAATTCCGACAATTAATATAAATACCAGAAAGACAATAGTAACTGCAAACTTCCGATTTATCTTAAAGCGAAATTGTAACCATCGAATGGTAGGGTTCAAGAATAATGCTGTAAAAAAGGCAAGTATTAGCGGAATAGAAACAGGTAATACAAAGTAACCAATCAAAATAAGTAGTAATGCTAATAAAATTAATATCCAATGACGTTTACTAAGATAACGGAACAATTTATGTATGTGACTCCTTTCAAGAGGAAACTGTTTTCAAAAATCCTTTATACAAAATATAGCATGAAGTTGGTTAATTTAATAGTGCTTAAGTAAGTTAATCACTTTATTTTGTGAAATTTAATAATAGACTCAATTTTCCTCAGTTTTTGCTTTCAATATTCAGAGTGGAGAGAAACTGCGACGTAGATTCTATACCCGCTCCACAATTGAAATGGGCTCGCTTTCCGAGTGGATCTTCAGCCCGCGCTGTTCCCACAGAAAGGGAGCCCATTTGCTTCCGTAGCGGGTGTTAAGTCGCAGTTGATATAAATCTTGACGCAAGGAATATTAAGTTGGAGTCTATAGTCATTTAGTCATAAACAATCCTCCTTTAGAAAGCTGCCTACCATTAAGGTGACTATCGGATCTAAATTCACTTCAAGTTTTTTTCTTCAGAAATGCAAGTTTTTTACTTAGTCGGTCATAATAACAAATGATGAATAGTTGTATTCAATCAATTAACACGGAGGAGGATATTTATGAAAACTGTAAAAGATATAATGACGCAGGACGTTACTTATTGTTCCCCAGATGACTCGCTTATTAAAGCAGCTGAAATGATGAAGCAACATAACGTTGGTGCTATTCCAGTTTGTCAAGATAACAAAGAAATAATGGGTATGGTGACTGACCGTGATTTAGTCCTTAGAGGTTATGCTTTAGATAAACCAGGAACAACAAAAATTAAAGAAGTTATGACAGATCATCTTATTACAGCAGAACAAAACACTAATGTTCAAGAAGCAAGTTCTATTATGGCAGAACATCAAATTAGACGCTTACCAATTGTAGAAAACAAGAAAATTGTCGGTATTGTCGCATTAGGTGACTTATCATTAGATGACAAGTCAAATATGGCTGCTGGGCATGCATTAGAAGAAATTTCAGAACGTCCAGAATTACACTAATATAATTGTTGACTATCTAAAGGCTCTTTACTGAAGTTAAGTAAAGGGTCTTTTTATAGTTTCCTAATGCATTCAATAATAAAAGGTTGTACACATACATAATATAGTAGTGCAGGAAATTGGATTCGCAAAGGAGCTAAAATGCATGAAAAATGTAGTAAAAAGAGTCCTCTTTGTTTTTTTATTAGGTGCAGGTGTTTTTTATATGTTACAAGGAAAAGTGGGAACGCAGGAAGTAATATCTAATGTTGAGAGTTTGATGAGCCAAAAAGAAATAGTAAACGATGCTAAAGTATCGCCAGTATATATAGCCTCAAAGACAACTACTCACAATGGAGTATTTAGTTGGATTGGTGAAACAACAGATGCACTACGAGAAGAAAAAGGGGAGCCAATTCGTAAAGATTTAAGTCCATATGGGTATACGTGGTGGGTTTATCAAAATGGTGATGACCAGTACATACAATTTGGCGTGAAGGAGAAAAGGATTGTTACGCTCTATGCTACTGGAGTTGAATCTAACTTTGACCCGATTAAAATTGGGACATCTTATCAAGTATTAGCAGAAGAATATCAATTTGAAGATCAAATTAGTTTTTCTACTTATACATTTAAACTTACAGAAGAAGATAAGAAAATGAGACCATTAAAACAGATTAATGAAAATCTTTTCATTCAATTTTATTTTGATTCATACAATGAAGTATTGTCGTCATTTCGGTTAATGACAGAAGAAGTCTTGCTGATGCAGCAACCTTATGAAATTAGCTTTCGTGGTAAACTTCCTGAATCGCCATTTGTTTCAGAAGAGGATTGGCAGTCTATTGCTTCGGGTGAAGAACAACAAATTTTCGCAATAACAAATGTAATTAGAAATAGATTTGATAGAGATCAACTTGTATGGAATGAATCAGTGCAAGAAGTTGCTTATAACCATAGTAAAGATATGGAAAAAAATAATTATTTCTCTCATTATTCACAATCAGGAGCAAGCCTTAAAGAACGATTAGAAGTAAATGATGAAATATACAAATTAGCAGGAGAAAACATTGCAGCGCAATATGTAGATGCTCCTGCTGCTGTTGAGGGCTGGTTAAATAGTGACGGGCACCGAGAGGCACTTCTAAAAAAAGAATATACAGATTTAGGTGTTGGTGTTTACCGTGACTATTATACACAAAACTTTTTAGGTAAGTAACGATACTATTCACGTATCACCTTTTGTGCCTAATTGACATAAACTATTTTGATAGTAAATAGGGATAAGAGGTGATCGTTTGTGTCTAATCCTGAACTGGATCCGAGCATTGCAAAATTCAAAAAATTTGTTCAAGAACATCCAGGCTTAATTAGAGAAGTTCGAAATGGGAATAAAAGGTGGCAAGATTTCTATGAACAATGGGTGTTATTAGGAGAAGATGATTCAAGTTGGGAAACGTATCTCAAAGATGCATCCAGTAAAAAGGTAGAAGAGCCTGCCAAAAAAAAGAAAAGTAAACAAGAGTGGATGAAACAAGTAACAGGTTTGATGGAAAAAGTAGATATGAATAAAATGGAAGGGAATATTGAGCAATTAAATGGAGCCATTACAAACATCCAATCATTACTGGCTCAATTTAAAGATGAAAATCAACAAACGCCAACTAAACCATCAAATCCATCAACACGTAGACCTTTTCAGTTTTATCGTGATTAGGAGGAGATCTTTATCGATCCTAGAGTATACAATCAAATAAATGCGAAACCGGAGTTGTTGTTTTTTCTGCGTAATCAACCAATTTGGTATCGAACATTATCGAGAGATCCTACCCAATTTGAGCAATTCGAAAAAGAAGCAAAAAGTTACCTTGGTAAAACGATTCCGCAACGTGTTGAGAAAGTATCGGAACAAATGCAAATGATGGCAATGTTTCTTCAAATGGCAAGTGCTTGGAAAGATTAGCACTTGCCCTCTTTTTTTTTAGGCACTTTACTGGTATGATAATCCTTATGGAGGTGAAGATTGTGTTAGCTACATCTGAAATTGTTGATTTGATAGATGAATCTGAACGTATTGGTCAAATGATTATGCAATCAGAACTCATGATTGATTATATAGAAGCAAAAGAAGCATTGGCAAATGATAAAGAAGCACAGCGTCTTATTACTACTTTCCATGATAAAAAGGAACAGTATGAAGAAGTACAGAGGTTTGGGCGTTATCATCCGGACTATAGTGCGATTACGAAAGAAATTCGTGCAACGAAGCGAGAGATGGATATGAATGATTACGTTGCAAAATTTAAAATTACGGAACGAAATGTGCAAACATTATTAGATGAGGTTAGTGAACGTATTGCACAAAGTGTTAGTAGTCAAGTTAAAGTGCCAAAAGATGGCGCATTATTAACAGACAGTGGATGTGGTTGCGGATCTGGTGGCGGTTGCGGCTGTGCATCATAGATAGAGTAATCTATATTTATCCTGTTAGATGCGAAACAAAAAAGTAAGCGAGGAAAACACAAATGCGAACACAACGACAAGGACTTATTATTTGGTTTCAACATATGAAAAATATGAAACAAATCAAGCGGTACGGCCATCTCATTTATGTTTCAAGAAATTTGAAGTATGCTGTAGTATACGTTGATAAAGAAGAAGTAGATGACAAACTAATAAAGTTAGAGAAGCTTCCCTTCATTACACGTGTAGAGAAGTCCTTTAAACCATTTATCAGAACAGAGTTTGAAAATGCTAAAAAGGATAAAGCGAAAGAGTATGATTACAAGATGGGAATTTAGAGGTTTAACTACTTAAATGAACAAAAAAAGCCTGCAGATCAATTAATCTGCAGGCCCTTTTTAACTTCTATATTAGAAATCAAAAAGGCAAAGGGAGAGGAGAAACCGGAGGAAGTACTTATGGGGAAACGTAAGCCTTCTCCGTCTTCAAGAAGTAACCAAAGCCTTGTTTAGCTACCTCACTAGCCTAGTATAGACGAGAAATATTTTTCTATACATTTCTTGTTAAGGAACTTATAAATAAAAGTTTTAGTGCCATGTTTTGACACAGTTTGATTAAAATTTCTGTCATGCAGCATTTTATGGTAGGATGGAAGTCGAATAATATAAATAAGAGGTGTGCATGATGAGAGTGATTGCAGGTACATATAAAGGTCGGAGATTACAGTCCGTTCCGAATAATTTAACCAGACCAACAACAGATAAAGTAAAGGAAGCTTTATTTCAAATGATTGGTCCATATTTTGAAGGTGGAATGTGTTTAGATTTATTTGCAGGCAGCGGCGCATTAGGAATAGAAGCATTAAGCAGAGGGATGGACAAAGTTATATTCGTTGATCAACAGTCAAAAGCAATTCAAACTATCTATGCCAATCTGGAAATTTTAGATCTAGAAGATCATGCTGAGGTATTCCGGACAGAAGCATTTCGTGCATTAAAGGCTGCTGGTAAAAGAGACCTAACCTTTGATCTTGTCTTTCTTGATCCGCCTTATGAAAAGATATCATACGAGAAACTACTAGAAGCTTTACTAACCTATAAGCTTGTAACGGATAAAACAATTATTGTTTGTGAACATGAAAGAAGACAATCATTACCTGACTATTACGAAGGTTTTCACAAGTTGAAAACGGAAAGATACAGTAATTCAACTGCTATTTCATTATATAAGAAGGGAGAAGAAAAGAATGAATGAGAGGCTAGCGATTTGTCCTGGTAGTTTCGATCCAATTACTTTTGGTCATTTGGATATTATTCAACGGGCAGCAAAAGTATTTGATCATGTAATAGTAGCTGTATTTAATAACCAATCAAAATCACCCTTATTTACAGTCGATGAAAGAATGAAGATGCTTGAATTAGTTACAGCTAATATACCAAACGTTTCAATTGATTCGCATGGGGGTCTATTAGTTGATTATGCACGAGAAAAGAATGCGCAAGCAATTGTGCGAGGCCTTCGTGCAGTTAGTGACTTTGAATATGAGTTACAAATAACTTCAATGAATCGCAAACTAAATGAAGATGTAGAAACTTTTTTTATCATGACTAATAATCAATATTCCTTTTTAAGTTCTAGTATGGTGAAAGAGGTAGCTAAATATAAAGGCAATGTATCTGATTTAGTTCCAGAAGTGGTCGACAAGGCCTTAAAAGAAAAATTTATTGAACAGCAAAAAAACAGCTAATCTAATTGATTAGCTGTTTTTTTGGGCTCGAATCCGACTAAGAAGAATTAAAAATGCAACGAAAAGGGAAGCTAGTGTGATAATTGGTCCGTATTCTTGGATAGCTGTATACAATTGGAAAGATCCTTGTGTTTCCGTTGATAAGAAAGCAGGAATTAATTTTCTTGTTTCTAGTGCTTGATTGGAATATAAATACGGAAATAGTAAAATAACTAAGCAACTTGCAAATATACCATGTAAAATTCTTGCGAAAAAGTAGGGGATGAAGCGAATATCTGTTTCTGCTAGTATGCTAGCTACTTGTGCTTGTACGGAAAAACCATTAAAAGCAAAGATAAAACTTAAAATAACAGCTTGTGGTAAAAGATCGGTCATATTTGTATTAGCAATCATTTGGGCACCAAGTGTAATTTCAAAGAGACCTGAGAATAATGGTAATGCTAGTTCGCTTGGTAAATTAAAAGCTACAAGTACCACGCCGATCCCATTAGAAATAAAGGTTGCTAGACCAATAGCGTGAAGTAGTGCGGTAAACACAGAAAACATAATGATAAATCCACCAATCATTAATAATGTTTGTACGGATTGCGTGATAGCATCACCAAAAATTTTACCAAAAGGTCTACTATCTTTTAATCGTGTCTCATGCAGTTCACTAAATGCTCTACCAATGGCAAGTCCTTTCACTCTATATCTTGGTTTAAGCTCTTTCTCCTTACCGTAAAAACGCATGCACACACCAACAAGTGCATTACTGGAATAATGTACGACAGCAAGCAGAAATCCTAGTGAGGCATCATGAAAGAAGCCAACTGATACTGCTGCAATAATAAACAAAGGATTTGAAGCGTTAGTAAAAGAGACTAACCGTTCTGCTTCTATTTTAGTTAATTGTTTTTCTTGTCGCAGTCTTGCTGTTAATTTAGCGCCAGATGGATAGCCGCTTGCCATGCCCATTGCCCAGACAAAGCTTCCAACCCCAGGGACATTAAATACAGGACGCATGATTGGTTCAAATAAAACGCCAATAAAACGAACCACACCAAAACCAATTAATAACTCTGCTGTAACAAAAAAAGGAAGTAAAGAAGGGAAAACTGTTCCCCACCACATATCAATTCCGCGTATACTTGCTTCTAGTGCATCTTTTGGAAAAGTAATCAGCGCTACAGCAACAAATAGTGCTATGCTTGCTAAGAAGCCTGACTTCGTTTTTGATTTCAATTGTTTTATGCCTCCTAATTCGCTTTCACTATTCTGTACTTCTAAATTAAATAATAGTAGAATAAGTATAGTTTCTCTTGTCCAAGCCTCTATAACAATGTATACGCAAGTACCGCTTTTTTTTATGCTTAAGAATAGATAAAAAGTCTATCTAAAATAGAAAAGGCATAAAGTAAATAGTAAACTAACAGACAAGTGGGGGAAAAAATGAATTGGAATAAGAAAAAGATTATAATTTATAGTGTATTAATGATTGTCATTGCTTTTCTAGTTGCTTATCGACTACCGTATTACATATATAAACCTGGTGGAGCAGATGCGCTTAGTCCCGTTGTTGAAGTAGCCGATGGATATGAAAGTGAAGGAGACATGCACTTAGTAACGGTAAGGGGTGGACAAGCAACGCCTTTACAATATATATGGGCTTTAATGCAACCTCATCAAGATATTGAACGTTTGGAAGATGTATTTCCAGAGGGGATTAGTCAAGAAGAATACTTTCAAGCTCAACTACAAATGATGGAAAGTTCACAAGAGGCATCTACTGTTGTTGCCTACCAAGCAGCAGATCAGGAGATAGATATTTCTTATGAAGGGGTATATGTTGTTTCAGTTTTAGAAGATATGCCAGCTTTTGATAAGTTAGAAACAGGCGATAAAATAACAGAGATAAATGATCAAGTAATTAAAGATGCTGATGAATTAATCGAAATGGTAAGTGGCATGCAAGTTGGTGAAGAAATTTCTTTAACGATTGATAGAGAAGAAGAACAAATAAATGAAGTGGTTACATTAGCCGAATTTCCTGATAACCCTGATCAAGTAGGCATTGGGATTCAACTTGTTACCAATAGAGAAGTTACGGTTGATCCTGAAATTACATTTACAAGTGGTGAAATCGGTGGACCTAGTGCTGGATTAATGTTTTCTTTAGAAATATATGATCAATTAACAGAAGAGGATCTTACAAAAGGACAAGAGATAGCAGGTACAGGAGAAATTAGCTATGAAGGAGATGTTTTACCTATTGGTGGTATTGATAAGAAAGTAATCGCTGCTGATAAAGAGGGATGTACGATCTTCTTTGCACCAAATCAAGGTGGAGCTGAAGATTCAAATTATCAAGTTGCACTGGAAACAGCTAATGAAATCGATACAGAGATGGAAATTGTGCCAGTAGACACATTTGAAGACGCCATTACTTATTTAGAAAATCTAGAATAGAACATGAACCCCCATTAGTATGACTAATGGGGGTTCTGTATTATTAAAAGCTGTCGTACCTAAAGCAATTTATCTTTTGTTAAAATGTTGTATCGCATTTTCCATCAACTGAGACTTAATAGAATTTCCTGCCCCGCTCCTCAAGTGAAATTGACTCCCTTTCCGCAGGCACGGCTTCAGCTAACTCGAAAACTAAGAACGTTTCCGAGTGGATCTTCAGCCCGCGCTGTTCCTGCAGGAGTGTCGCCAATTTCACTTGATACGCTAGTTTATTACACAGTAATATTAGAGAGCATAAATTAATCACATGTCGAAAAGGTACGCTATCAAGCGAAGAAAGCAAATGGATGACACTCCTCGAAAATAAAAAACGATTTTCGTGCGATGTGAACTCTTAGAAGCATTCCTTGTCCTGTGGGAACAGCAAATGTTTTAGGGTGGGATGAGTAATCCCAATCCCACAAGTTGATGATCCACTCGGAAAGAGACTTTTGGACCTGCGATTACTCGCCACATCAAGATCGTTTGCTGACGAAGCGGGTAAGGATCTTATAATGGTGAAATGGAAATGTTAACACAAATTAGCGAAGGAAAAATGCGAGACTCCTATGGGAAAGGAACAGTCTGAAGACCCCGCAGTGAGCGTTTTTTGCTCACGAGGAGGCTGAAGCGTTCCCCATGGAAAGCGAGTGTTTTTCTGCAGCGACAGATTAACAAGGAATTATATAGCATAACCTTTATAATCTATGTCGTAGTTTCGTTCGTTCAAGTTCGTCAGTCAAAGCACTATGATACTTACGAAAGGGATACGAAGTCAACTTCAAATTTGTATTATGAGACTTTCTAGTTATGCTAAGACATATCTGCCACTTTTACTCTGCTAAAGTTGAGTAACAAGTAATTAAGTTTACGAAATAAGTTCATTTAAGAACATTTCATTTCATGTATGGTGGATTAAATTCTTGTTTACGCATTTGGTTGCGCATTGTGGCAGGTAATACCGTGTAATAGGCATCACTTGCTCGTTCATCTAATGCTAACATTTGTGATAAGTTACGACTTAATTGCGTCACAATTGGTACGAGACGTTCTTTCTTCGTGTTATTCAAATGAATCTTTCCTTGTTCCGACATACCAAGTAAACGAATGTAAGGAATAGACTGTTCAAATTGGATTTGTTTGATCTCATTCTTTGTTGTATGGGTTAAAATATGAACAAACATACGTTGTATACGCGTATTAGTAAAACGTTTTGTATGTAATGCTGTGAGCCATTGCTTGAAACTCGTTACTTCGTGGACGGTCTTTTTTAACCGATACTCCATCCCTTCATCTACACCTTGGATCATTTGCAACGCTTCTAAAGACATAGTGGCTACACGGTATTGTAGGAATGAAAAATAAGCTTCCCAGGTGTGCCAAATACCTGTTTGTTCCTTATAAGCTGTTAGATACTGTTGAGTACTTTCTGGTAAAGACTGTGACACGTCATCTGAAATGTCATGTCGATCTAATAAACCTTTCCGAATGCTCGTAGCACTAGCATATGGATGCTTAATAACTTGATCATGGTAATCACTTTGTACTCTTTTAATCGTGATAGCTTTAATTAATGGATTAATTTTGTGAATACTTTTTACGTAACTAAAGCCTAAAATGTTATTTGGTTTACTAAGATCAAGGCCATTCGTGTTGGTTGTTAAGCCGATTTTTTGAAAGGCTCTATTATTTGCTACAGGATAGGATTTTCCTAAGGACAACTCATTTTTAATAATAGCATTGAATTCGATTTTATTTTCTTCTAAAATTTGATATGCTTGATGAAAGGAATCTATATTTCCTTGTTCACTACCAAAACAAATAGACGAAACTTTTAGTTCGTTTAATAATGCAATTGCACCAGAAGCGAAATTGTCACTATGTTGTACTGCACTAGCATATGGTAATTCAATGACAATATCGACACCTTGATCAATTGCCATGCGGGCCCGCATAAACTTATCAACAATTGCAGGTTCGCCTCTTTGTAGAAAGTTTCCGCTCATACAGGCGATGACACATGTTGCATCTGTTTGTTCTTTTGCCTGCTTCACATGATATTGATGTCCGTAATGAAAGGGATTATACTCTACAATAATGCCACAAGCTTGCATAGATTTCACTCCTTCTGGATAGTATTGTACCATAGCAAGTAAGTAATAAAAAAATCACATCGAAGTGTAAAGAAAAAATGTTGACAAACAACCAATTTCCTTTTACAATAAACGATGTGCCTTGAGGTGATACAAATGAAAATTTCTATTCAAAAGATAATTCGTTCTGAAGTTATTCAATTTGACGAAAAAGTAGATATTTCGGAAATTGAAACGTGGAACAATGATATTAGAAGGATCGATCCTGTTTTAGTTAAGGGAAGTCTTACAGCACAAGGTGATCAGATAACGTGTCAAATGACACTAAAAGGTATGATGGTCCTACCATGTGCGAGAACATTAATCGATGTCGAATATCCATTTGAATTAGAAGCAACAGAACTTTTTTCTATTAGTCCTTATTACAATGAAGAGGATGATTCAGAAATTCATCCAGTTGATGGAGAATTACTTGACCTTGATCCTTATATCATGGAGAATGTGATATTGAAAATTCCTTTACGTGTTTTTGCTAGTGAGAAAGAATTAGAAGAACACGCGTTAACTTCAGGTAATGGATGGGAACTTGTTCTCGAAGAAAAAAAAGAGGAAACGATTGATCCTCGTATGAGAAAATTACAATTTCTATTAGATAAAGAAAACAAAGAAAATCAATAAGGTAAAGTGATTTAAACTAATGCCACTTCCTTGCCTTAATGTTTGATATAGTAAGGGAAGATTTTCGTTTCGTAAGTGAAGGAGGTGTAAGACATGGCTGTACCAAAAAGAAAAACGTCTAAAAAAGTTAAAAATCAACGTCGTACACATAAAAAATTACATGTACCGGGTATGATTGTATGTTCGAATTGTGGTGAACTTACTAAACCTCACCATGTTTGCAAAGCTTGCGGACAATATGATGGTAAACAAGTAGTAGAACAATAGAACGTTGAAAAGATGGCAGGGACTTCCTGTCATCTTTTTTGTTTGTCAAATTCTATTGATAAACTATGTTGCTTTAACAACATAATAGGATACTGTTCTACTTGTTTTTAAAACGATGACGTTTAAAATTCTGCTATTAAAATAGACAGGTTTGATTCTAGCACTCCTATTTTTTGCATATAGTAATAGCAAAAGTAATAGGAGGGGGAATAAAATGAGTACGACTAGACAAGATGCGTGGTCACAGGATGAAGATGCGCTTTTAGCGGAGACGGTATTACGCTATATACGTAATGGTAAAACACAATTAGAGGCATTTAAAGAAGTTGGTAAAAGGTTAGTTAGAACGCCAGCAGCTTGCGGTTTTAGGTGGAATGCTTCGATACGAAAACAGTATCAACAAGCAATTGATTTAGCTAAAAAAGAAAGAAAAAAACAACCTCATGAGTCAATATATCTTCCGACAGAAATGAATCAGCATCTAACGTTAGAGGCCGCGATTTCTATCTTAGAAAAAGTAAAAGGTAATTATGATGCGATTGAACAAAAGCAAACTATTGATTATCAACAAGTTCATGACATAATAGATGAAAATAAAGCGTTAAAAAAACAACTAGAGAAATATGAAGAGGCTTTTAATGAAATGCAACGATTATGGGGAAATTTTGATAAACCTACTATTAAGTTATAGACCTTGTAGAAAGTTTGCAAGGCTTTTTATTTGCTAAAAAAGAGGAATAACTAGTTTGCACTAGACGGATAAATGACAATATTATATGCTAAGGTATGGAAATATAAATACAATGAGTGAATTGAGTGTATATAAATAGAGCTATTATCTTGACGCGTCTCTAAGAAAAGTGTCATAATTAGCTCGGTTTAACTGGTATTTATAACTAGTTTGTTCTATAAAAAAACAAGCGTGCATTCGTAGTGTAAAAATCAAAGTTAGTGGGTTGAAGTAGATGTCACACATCATTGCATACCTATTTGCAATTAGCATTACATTCCCTATATTAGTTACAGTTGGACTTTATTACATATTCAAAAGAATATATAAACATCCCAAAAAGGTATTGCATAGTAGCATTGCATATTCTACGCTATTTTACATTATTTCTGTTATGATTATGTTAAAACACTTATTCCAGTCATCTTATGTCGGTATAATCATTCTTTTTTTGTTAGTAGTATTGATGAGTTTTGTTATTTTACAGTGGAAATTCACGCATGAAGTTATTTTTAGACACGCTTTTAAATTGTTTTGGCGTTCTATGTTTCTTTTCTTTTTGGTTGCCTATGTCTTACTTGGATTAACAGGTATCATAATGGAACTTATTATCACCATGTAATACTATTTCAATCGTAATTACTTATAATCTAGCATAAATAGAAGAACCCATAACAGAAGGAGCAGGTACTTGTGTACATTAATCCCATAACATTAGCGCATAGTAAGTTATTAGAAGATTATTATCAACAAAAAGAAGAGATTATGCAACAATTTGATTATGATCCATTTATGGAAGAAACAATGAAACAACGTGTATTCGACTTACATAATCAAGCTTATGATCGAGATCGACTTGTTTCTGTATTAAAACACCTAAATAAAAAATGGCATGCAGATGAAGCTGTCTTTGCCAATATAGAACGTCTAAAAGATCCAACAAGTGTCACTGTTATTGGTGGTCAACAAGCAGGACTTTTAACAGGGCCTCTTTATACGATTCACAAAATGATTTCAATTATTGCCTTTGCTAAAAAGCAAGAAGACGAATTAGGGATTCCGGTCATTCCAGTATTTTGGATTGCAGGGGAAGATCATGATTTTGCGGAAATTAATCATATTATGGTAGCACAAGAACAAGGTAAAATGAGAAAACATAAAATTGCGCACTATGTGAAACAAAAGCAATCTATGTCACTATTACCGCTAGATAATCAACTGGCTAGTGATTGGTTAGAATCTCTTTTTAAAGAATTGGATGAAACAATACATACGAAAAGAATCTACAAACAAGTAAAACAGGCATTAAGCCATTCGGATACTTATGTTGACTTTTTCGCGGAAATTACGAGTGTACTATTTCAAGGAGAAGGGTTAGTGTTAATAGACTCTGGTAATCCGATGGTACGTCAATTAGAGAAAAAGCATTTTCAAGCGATGATTAAGCATCAACCAGAGATAAGCAAGGATGTATATCAAAGTTTGCAAACGACGAAAAAAAACGGTTATTCTATATCTGTTGATGTCAATGAGGAAGACGGTCACTTATTTTATCATTTAAATGGAGAGCGGATTTTACTAGTGAAAACGGATAAAGATAAGTGGTCTGGTAAAAATAAAGAATGTCAATTTACAACATCTGAATTAATAGAAATAGCTGAAAATAATCCTGAATTGTTGAGCAATAATGTGGTAACGAGACCATTGATGCAGGAGTGTTTATTCCCCACTCTTGCGTTTATGGCTGGACCAGGTGAATTAGGTTATTGGTCCATTTTAAAACCTGCATTTCATGCAATAGGGTACAAGATGCCACCAGTGTTACCAAGACTTTCATTCACGTTGCTGGATCGTAAGACAGAGAAAAAGATAAAGCAACATGGTATGGATGTTGGAGAAGTAATTCGAACAGGAGCGTTACAAGATAAATTAACTTGGCTAGGCTCTCAATTAAATCCGCCACTAGGTACGTTAGTTGAACAGGTGAAACAGTCGATAGATCATATTCACCAGCCTTTGCGAGATGTTGCGAAATCAATGGGACCAGATCTTGAGAATTTGGCAGATAAAAATTTGGAATATCTCTTACAAAGTATAGATTACTTACATGAATCTCTAGAAAAAAATGTGGTAGGAAGACACGATCAAACGATTGAAATGTTTGATAGGGTACATGTTACGTTGCATCCTAATAATGGTTTACAAGAAAGGTCATGGAATGCAGTTTCCTTCATAAACCAATTTGGAGAAAATTGGATTAGAGATATAATTAATCAACCGTATACGTTTAGACACTTTCATTATTCTGTTACACTATGATCCCCACATCTTACCACTAAATAATAATGAAGCTGATAAAAAGGGCGCTAACCTCATGGTTAGCGCCCTTTTTTATCTGTGTATAAGTCTTACATTATTTACTAAACTAGCTCAAACCATCGCTAAAAGCCAATAAATCTAAAAGGAATGTTACTAAATTAAAAAAATGGTGGAGGATAGTGGGGGGTTGTGGTAAGATAGAAAAAAAGGTGGGCGATCTATATGTTTATGGGAGAATACAAACATAATATTGATACCAAGGGTCGCATTATTGTTCCTTCAAAATTCAGAGATGGGCTTGGTGAAACCTTTGTTGTTACGCGAGGTTTAGATCAATGTTTATTTGCTTATCCAATGACTGAATGGCGCCTTTTAGAAGAAAAGTTAAAAAAATTACCGTTAACAAAAAAAGATGCACGTGCCTTTACACGATTTTTCTTTTCTGGCGCAGTTGAATGTGAGGTAGATAAGCAGGGTAGAATAAATATTCCTGCAGCACTACGCAAATATGCTGTATTAGATAAAGAATGTGCCGTTATTGGTGTTTCGAATCGAGTAGAAATTTGGTCAGATCAAGCTTGGACAGGCTATGTTGAAGAGTCTGAAGAATCTTTTTCTGAAATTGCAGAAAATATGCTTGATATAGACTTTTAAAATTATAAATGTAATCTAAAACCTAGAAAATAGGATGTTTTACTAAAAGAAGAAGGTGGAAGAATGTTTGAACATGAAAGTGTGCTACAGCTACAAGCGGTAGAAGGATTGAATATACGCCCAAATGGTACATATGTTGATGGCACATTAGGGGCCGGTGGTCATGCTGAAAAAATAGTTGAAAAGCTAAATGACGAAGGCTTACTAGTAGCGTTTGATCAAGATCAGATTGCTTTAGAAGCAGCAAAAAAGAGATTAGCTGCACATGACAATAAAATGTTGTTTGTGCATTCGAATTTCAGATATTTACAAGATGTTTTGGCAGAACATCAAATTGATGAAGTAGATGGTATTCTATTTGATCTTGGTGTATCCTCTCCTCAATTAGATCAAAGTGAACGTGGCTTTAGTTATCAACATGATGCACCACTTGATATGAGAATGGATCAAACACAAACAACATCAGCTTATGAAGTTGTTAATACGTGGTCGTATGAAGCGCTAGTTCGGATCTTTTTTAAATATGGTGAAGAGAAGTTTTCCAAACAAGTTGCTCGTAAAATAGAAGCTGCAAGACAAAAGAAACCAATTGAATCTACAGTTGAGCTTGCAGAGATCATTAAAGAGGGTATTCCTGCAGCTACCAGAAGAACTGGTGGCCATCCTGCAAAGCGTGTATTTCAAGCGATTCGTATTGCGGTAAATGACGAGTTACATGCTTTCTATGATGTTTTACATCAAGCAGCAGAGTCTGTATCTGTTGGTGGAAGAATTGCAGTCATTACTTTTCATTCGTTAGAAGACAGAATATGTAAGCAGGCTTTTAAGAAGTGGAGCTCTTTACCACCACTTCCTAGAAACATTCCAATTATACCGGAGACGAGTCAACCACCATTTAAACAAATTACGAAAAAGCCAATTGTGGCAGATGAAGAAGAACTAGATAACAATAGGCGGGCGCGTTCTGCAAAGTTACGTATCGTTGAAAAAGTAAAACCTTGGAATGATCAATTTTTCTTTAAAGAAGGGCGGGATCAGGCATGAGTGCTAGTGAAGCAAGAAATTGGCAACAAACAGCGGCTGAAAGAAGTGAACAAACCTACCGACAAACGGAAACAAAGAAACAAGTTAAGGTAGATGTTACGCAACGTTGGATAACACCAGGAGAAAAGTTTTTATATGTTATTTTTTCTTTGGCTACAGCAGCAACATTATTTTATGTTGTATCGTTTAGTACAAATTTAGACGCTTTAAATCGAGATATACAAAGCTTAGAAAGTACCGTGGAACAGCAAGAAACGATCAACGCTAATTTAACATATCAAGTAAAAGAATATAGTAATCCTGATCGCATTCTTCGTATTGCTAAAGAGAATGGATTGAAAATTCAAAACACAGAAGTAAAGCAAACAGCTACAATTTCTGAATAGACAGTAATGGGGTGATCAAAAGTGAAGAAAAATAAAACGACATCGACGATGGCAAACCTATTCATACTTATATTTGTCGTGATATTTTTAACACTATCTGGTCGCTTTTTATACATACAAGCAACTGGTGAAATTCAGGGAATAGATTTACAAGAATGGGCGGATGATCGTAGGACGAATAATTACGCAATAGAAGCAAACCGAGGAACGATTTATGATCGTAATGGCATGGATCTTGCGCAAGATCGGGCAACATATAGCTTATATGCGATTGTTGATGAGGCTTATTCTACAAACCTTGATAATCCCAAACATGTGGATAATGTAGATAAGACTGCAGAAGCATTAGCACCTTTGTTGGATATGGAAGTAGCAGAAGTTAAATCTGTTCTTCAAACGGGTATAGAAAATGATAAATTTCAAGTAGAATTTGGTGCAAATGGTAGTCAGTTAAGTCAAGAAGTGAAGTTGGATATTGAAGCACTCGATTTACCAGGAATAAATTTCGATGAAGAAGCAAAGCGTTATTATCCAAATGGTACTTTCGCTTCTCAGATAATCGGTCTTGCCCAAAAAAATGATGATTCAATTATTACTGGTATAACAGGTATTGAAGCGCAATTAGATGATTACTTACAAGGAACGAATGGTTCAATTTCGTATAAACGGGATAAATACAATACTAAATTACTAGACCCTGATGAAATTATTCAAGAAGAAGAAGATGGGGACAATGTTTACCTAACAATTGACCAAAAAATTCAAACATTCCTAGAGGATGCAATGTCACAAGTGGTAGAAGATTACAATCCTGCACGTATTACTGCCACAGTCATTGATCCAAAAACGGGAGAAATATTAGCGATGAGTAACAGGCCAAGTTATAATCCAAATGACCTTGAAAACGTTGAGAATTGGTATAATGATGTGGTATCGACGCCAATTGAACCTGGTTCTACTATGAAAGCTTTTACTTTAGCTGCAGCAATTGAAGAAGGCGTCTATAATGGTGATGAACTCTATGAATCTGGAAGTTATAAAATTGATGAAATTGAAAAACCAATTACAGATTATAATCAATCATGGGGTTTGATACCATTTGATGAGGGTATTCGACGATCTTCAAACGTTGCTGTGTCTAAGTTAGTCTGGGAGAAGATGGGAACAGAAACGTTTTTAGAATACTTAAATGCGTTTCATTTCGACCAAAATACGGGGATTGATTTACCTAGAGAGCAGGCAGGGACAATACTGTATAATTATACGATTGAGAAGTTAACCACTGCTTATGGTCAAGGCTCAACTGTTACGCCAATTCAACTCATTCAAGCAGCTACAGCACTAGCTAATGATGGTAATATGATGAAGCCATACGTGATATCAAAAATAACGGATAGTGAAACTGGCCAAATTGTTGAAGAAACAGAATCAGAGGTAGTAGGCAATCCGATATCTGAGGAGACGGCAAACCAAGTACTTGATATATTAGAAACAGTTGTAACCGAAGAAGATGGAACAGCCCATAATATTTATAATTTATCTGATTATTCTGTTGCTGGTAAAACAGGTACAGCACAACTTTCTCAGGGTGGATATTTAACTGGGGCTAATAATTATATCTTTTCCTTTTTAGGGATGGCACCGAAGGAAGATCCAGAGCTTATTATGTACATTACGGTACAACAGCCTGAACTAGAAGTAGGAGAAGCAGGGTCTGCTCCTGTTTCTTACATTTTTAAAAATGTTATGGAGAATAGTTTACATTACTTAAATATTCAACCTGATAAAGAAGAACAAGAAACTGTTGCAACTTATACATTTCCAGAAGTTATAGGAGAATCTGTAGACGAAGTCAAAGCAAATTTAGAAGAAAACGATCTGAAAGTTACCATGATTGGTAATGGCGAGTCGGTTACAGCTTCATCTGTTACATCTGGCGAGAAAGTGGTATCTGGTGAACATATCTTGTTAGTTACAGATAATCCAACGATGCCAAACATTACTGGTTGGTCATTGCGCAATGTTATCGAGTTAGGTGAATTAGTTGATCTGGATTTAGAATATATAGGAAGTGGTTACGCCACCTCTCAAAGTGTCAAAACTGGATCAGATATAGGGGAAAACACCTATATGATGGTTGAATTTTCGCCACCTGAGAATACTGAAGAAGAGTCAGAAGATGAGTCAGAAGAAGAAACAACATCAGAAAATGATTAATTAGAGTGAAGCATTCAAAGTGATGCAGTGTTCTATTCGTTTAACATTTACATATACTAGATACAACTTTACTTGGATAATGTGAGGAGTTATTAAGCCATGAAACGTGTATCAAATGTAACGATGCGAAAACGAATTGTCACTGTATTTCTTTTTGCTTTTCTTTTGTTTTTAGTAATAACGATTCGCTTGGGTTATGTTCAGTTCATAATGGGTGACGAGCTGATGGATAAAGCGGAAGCTTCATGGAGTAGGGACATTGATTTTGAAGCTGAGCGTGGTCAAATCTTGGACAAGAATGGCTTAGTGTTAGCAGAAAATGTTACAGCCCCTACGATTATGGTTGTTCCGAGACAAATCAAAGATTCAGAAAGAGCTGCAACATTACTAAGCAATATCTTAGAAATATCGGAAGAAGACATGTTATTAGAATTAACGAAAAACACGAGTATCGTGCGATTTAACGCCGGAAGAAAGGTTACAGAAGAACAAGCAGAGGCGGTTCAAACGCTAGCTTTAGATGGGGTTTACGTTGCTAAAGATACGAAACGATATTATCCCAATGGCGATTATCTTTCACATGTGTTAGGTTTTAGTGGAATAGATAATCAAGGGTTAATGGGACTAGAGTTATATTATGATGAAGAGCTCAGCGGAGAAAAAGGAAGTCTATCATTCTATTCTGATGCTAAAGGTCAACGATTACCCAGTTTAGCAGATACGTATCAAGCGCCAACTGATGGTTTGGATATGAAATTGTCTATTGATGCGAAAGTTCAAACAATTATAGAAAGAGAGCTGGATCAAGCGGAAGCAACGTATAATCCAGATGGCGCATTAGCGATAGCAGTTGATCCTGATACAGGTGGTATTCTTGCAATGGCTTCAAGGCCTAATTTTGATCCAGAAGATTATCAATCTGTAGATGCAGATATTTATAATCGAAATTTACCAATTTGGAGCACATATGAACCTGGTTCCACCTTTAAAATTATCACATTAGCTGCAGCGTTGGAAGAAGAAGTTGTTGATTTAGAGGAAGATGAATTTTTTGATGATGGAAGTATGGAAGTAGGCGGTGCGACATTACACTGTTGGAAAAGTGGTGGTCATGGCCAACAAACTTACTTAGAAGTTGTCCAAAATTCATGTAACCCTGGTTTTATTTCTTTAGGTCAAAAAATTGGTAAAGAAAAACTGTTTTCCTATATAGATGATTTTGGTTTTGGACAAAAGACTGGCGTTGATTTATTTGGTGAAGAGAATGGGATATTATTTAACTTAGATCAAGTAGGACCTGTTGAACTAGCTACTACTTCATTTGGTCAAGGTGTATCAGTAACGCCAATTCAACAAGTTATGGCGGTCTCAGCAGCAGTAAACGGTGGATATTTATATGAACCATATGTTGCTGCAGAATGGTTGGATCCAGTAACAGGTGAAAGTGTGGAAACAGTTGAACCTACCTTGAAAAGACAGGTAATTTCAAATGAAACTTCTATCCAAATACGTGAGGCTTTAGAAAGTGTTGTGGCAAAAGGAACTGGTAGAGGTGCTTATGTAGAAGGATATCGAGTAGGTGGTAAAACAGGAACTGCCCAAAAAGTTGGAGAAGATGGACAGTATATGGCGGATAATCATATCGTTTCTTTTATTGGATTCGCTCCTGCTAATGACCCAGAAATTGTTGTCTATTTAGCTATCGACAACCCGAAGGACACTGTTCAATTTGGTGGAGTGGTAGCTGCTCCAATTGTTGGAAATATAATGGAGGATAGTCTACGTGCTATGGGCGTACCTACAACTACAGAAGGTTTAGAGAAAGAATATCAGTGGCCAGATCAACCGTTAGTTGAGGTGCCAGATTTAATTGGCGTGTCTCGTAATGAATTACAAGAATACTTAATTAATCTTTCGATAGAAGCATCGGGTGAAGGAGATAAAGTAATTGAGCAGGATCCGGCAGCCGGAACGAAATTAGAAGAAGGAGAAACAGTTCGTCTATACTTTTCTGATTAAAAATAGATACGATTAATCATGAAGATTAAGACTAAATTTGTTATACTAAAGAAGTTGTGAAGAAAACTATAAATAACTTATAAATAATCAGTAAAGATAGTAAGGGTGAAAGCGATGAAAAAACTACAAGAAGTTCTAGACATTATTCCTGTATACCAATTGAATCAGACATTAGATAATATAAATATAAACGGTGTAACAATCGATTCTAGAGAAGTACAAAAAGGTAACTTATTTATTTGTATTGATGGCTATACAGTTGATGGACACAATTTTGCTAAACAGGCTGAAGCGAATGGTGCTCATGCAATAGTAGCTGAAAAACCGTTAGATGGAATCAACATTCCAGTTATATATGTTCGTGATACGATTAAAGCTGTCGGACTTTTAGCTAATAGCTATTATGATAATCCGACACAAGCGCTACAACTTATTGGTATTACTGGTACGAATGGAAAGACAAGTGTTACGTATCTCTTAGATGCAATTTTTCAAAAAAACCAACAAAAAACAGGAGTAATTGGAACGATTCAGATGAAAATAGGAGAAAGAAAAGTTCCTGTTGCAAACACAACACCTGAAGCTTCCTTTTTACAAAAAGGTTTTAAAGAGATGATAGATAGTGGAGTAGAAACAGCTATTATGGAAGTGTCCTCACACGCTTTAGAAATGGGAAGAGTTAATGGGTGTGATTTTAATATTGCAGTCTATACGAATTTATCACAAGACCATTTGGATTATCATGATAGTATGGAGAGTTATTTTCAAGCTAAGAGTCGCCTATTTCAACAATTGGGAAACCGATATGATCCAAAAAAACCTAAATATGCCGTAATTAATCAAGATGATGAGTATAGTGAAAAGTTTATCAATGCGACAACACAGCCTGTAGTTACGTATGGTATAGACAATGAAGCGGATGTCCGTGCAACGAACCTAGAATTAAATGCAAACGGTACGTCCTTTGAACTGGTTACTTATAAAGGGAACATAGCTATTTCTAGTAAGTTAATGGGTAAATTCAGTATATATAATATGCTGGCGGCTGTAGCTACCGCTTTATTATCCAACATTCCTTTAAAGATAATTAAAGAGGCATTAGAAGAAACAGCAGGTGTAAGTGGCAGATTTGAACCTGTTCAAATTGGTCAAACATATGGTGTAGTTGTTGATTATGCACATACGCCGGATTCACTTGAAAATGTATTGCAGACTATGCGAGGGTTTGCAGAAGGTGATATCTATGTTGTGGTTGGTTGCGGCGGTGATCGTGATAAAACAAAACGTCCTTTAATGGCGAATATAGCTGTTAATTATGCTACCCATGCGATTTTCACTTCTGACAATCCACGTTCTGAAGACCCTTCCGTAATCATTGAAGATATGATTAGAGGAATCGATATGAATAATTACGACGTTATTATCGATCGCAAAGAAGCTATAGAAAAAAGTATTGCTTTGGCCAAAAGAAATGATATGATATTAATTGCTGGAAAAGGCCATGAAACATATCAAATTATTGGTCCACAAACGTTAGACTTTGATGATAGAAAAGTTGCTAAACATGCAATAGAAAAACGTTTAAAACAAGAATAAGTGCTTTTATAACAAATGTAAGAGGTTGTATTACTGTTTAATGAGGAGTTATCACTATGTTATTTACCTTACCTTTTCTAAAGGGATTGTTTCCTGATACAAAGGGGGCCATTCATGATCAATTTATAATCAATCAAGTTACAACAGATAGTAGAAAACCAATGTCACATGCATTGTTTGTGCCTTTAGTAGGAGACAAATTTGATGGGCATGCCTATATGAATCAAGCAATTGAACAAGGCGCAGTTGCTACTATATGGGAAAAAGACAAACCGTTGCCGAAGTTTTTGCCAACGGATTTTCCTGTGTTCTTTGTTAAAGATACACTAATTGCGCTACAACAATTAGCACAGGCATATCGGCTAAAGATAAATCCAACAGTTATAGGCGTAACTGGGTCGAACGGTAAAACGACGACGAAAGATTTAATCGCAACTGTTTTGTCAAGCCGCTATCGTGCACATTATACCAATGGTAATTTTAATAATCATATCGGTTTACCTTTAACAATCCTTTCAATGCCAAATGATACCGAAATGCTTGTATTAGAAATGGGAATGAATCATTTTGGAGAAATGGAACGTCTATCTAACATTTCAGAACCTGATATTGCAGTAATTACAAATATTGGAGAATCACATATTGAGTATCTAGGCTCAAGAGCTGGTATAGCAAAAGCGAAGGCTGAAATATTAAGTGGGTTAAAAGTTGATGGTACACTATTAATTGATGGAGATGAACCATTATTATTGCCGTACAGTGAACAAGTTGATACAACTAAAATAGGGTTTGATCTTTCAAATGATATCGTAATAGATCAATTTAACATGCATCCGTTACATTCATCTTTTCGATTAATGGCCAAGGATACATATGAAATCCCGTTATTGGGAAAGCACCATGCCCAGAATGCTGCATTCGCAATTCAAATAGCAGTAAAACTCGGTATGGAGTGCAAAGAAATCCAACAAGCACTTTTAGAAGTTGATCGAACAGGCATGCGTTTTGAAGTAATGAATGGTAGGGGTGGGGTAACGTTAATTAATGATGCATATAATGCCTCTCCAACATCTATGAAGGCTGCTATTAACGTAGTGAAAGAAATTACAGGATACGAAAGAAAAATTGTCGTCTTAGGCGATATGTTTGAACTAGGTAATGCTTCAAAAGAATTCCATCGTTCAATTGCAGATGTACTATCTCTGCCAATCGAGTATGTATGTACAATTGGAGAGGATGCTATTGAAATAAGTAAGGCAGTTAATAAACAAAATCCGTTGATTCATACAAAACACTTTGCGAATAAAGAAGAGGCAATTACTTTTTTAGAGGCGTATTTAGACGAACAAACATTAATTTTAGTGAAAGCTTCAAGAGGCATGCAATTAGAAACAATTATTGATCGACTATTATAAAATTTCAAAAACAATGGGCGGTTTGACTAAAAGAGGAGGAAATAGATCATGAATGAATATATATTAATAATTACGATGAGTATTGCGTTTTTAATTACCGTCCTATTATCACCAATTTTCATACCACTTTTACGTCGGTTAAAGTTTGGTCAGAGTATACGTGAAGAAGGACCAAAGTCGCATATGAAAAAGACGGGAACACCTACAATGGGTGGGGTTGTGATTGTTTTAAGTGTTGCAATTACAACACTGATCATTACCAGCAAATTTAATGCTAGTTCAATAAATTCGGAAACAATGCTACTTATCCTGGTGTTAGTAGGGTATGGTATCCTTGGTTTTTTAGATGATTTTATCAAAGTAGTATTAAAAAGAAATCTTGGTCTGACATCAAAACAAAAAATGTTCGGACAAGTGCTAATTGCGGCTATTTTTTATGTCGTATTAGTCATACAGGACTTTCCTACATATATTTCAATTCCAGGTACGAGTGTACAGTTTGATTTAGGATGGGGATATGCGGTCTTTGTTATACTAATGATTGTTGGAGCATCTAATGCAGTTAACTTAACGGATGGTCTTGATGGACTTGTCGCAGGAACAGCAACGATTGCATTTGGTGCTTTTGGCATTTTAGCGTGGTATGGTATACCTCAATTTGAAGTGACGATTTTCTCTTTAGCGATAGTTGGAGCTTTATTAGGTTTCTTAGTATTTAATGCACATCCAGCTAAAGTATTTATGGGTGATACTGGTTCGTTGGCATTAGGTGGAGCGATAGCTGCTATAGCTATCTTAACGAAAATGGAATTAATGCTTGTTATTATCGGTGGTGTGTTTGTGCTTGAAACACTATCTGTTATTATTCAAGTCATTTCTTTTAAAACAACAGGAAAACGAGTATTTAAAATGAGTCCGTTGCACCATCACTATGAATTAAAAGGTTGGTCAGAATGGCGCGTTGTCACAACCTTTTGGCTTGTTGGACTTTTATGTGCTGCGTTAGGAATTTATATTGAGGTGTGGTTAACATGAATAAACTAAAGAACTTCCCATATCAAAATGTCTTAGTACTTGGTTTAGCTAAGAGTGGCACGGCGGCTTGTAAAGTTTTAGTGAAAAATGGTTGTACGGTCCGAGCGAATGACTTAAAAGTAAAGGAAACAAGTGATCCAGTCATAGCTGAATTAAATAAGTTAGGTATTGAGGTGACCACTGGTTCACACCCATTAAAATTGTTAGATGAAATAGACGTTGTAGTGAAAAACCCTGGTATTCCTTATGAAAATGATCTTTTAATAGAAGCTGAAGTAAAAGGGATACCTATTATTACAGAAATTGAGCTTATTCATTATCTTATTACAGCGCCATATATAGGGATAACAGGTTCAAATGGTAAAACAACAACAACTACATTAATTCATGAGATGTTAGAAAAAAGTAATAAAAGAAGCAAATTAGCAGGCAATATAGGTAAGGTTGCAGTTGAAATAGCTGAAAATCTAAAAGAAGAGGAAACAATGGTTGTTGAACTATCATCCTTTCAATTAATGGGAACCCAAGAATTTCAGCCACATATAGCAGTAATGTTGAATTTGTTTCAGGCGCATTTGGATTATCATAAAACTTTTCATAATTATAAAGATGCTAAGGCACGTATCTTTGCGAATCAAACAGAGAAAGATTACTTTGTTTACAATGCAGAAGATGGTGAGATTGCTACATTAATTGATCATGTTGTTGCAACTAAGGTGCCATTTAGTATTCATGAAAAAGGACTTACAAATGGTGCATGGTGTGATGAGACCTATGTTTATTTTAGGGATAAACGCATTATTGCAAAAGAAAATATTCGCTTAGTTGGTGATCACAATTTAGAAAATGTCTTAGCTGCAGTAGCTGCAAGCATGCTATCTGGTGCGACCAAAGAAGGAATTAACGAAGTTTTAACAACTTTTCCAGGTGTCAAACATAGAACGCAATATGTAGAACAAATCAATGGCAGGCTATTTTATAATGATTCAAAAGCTACTAATATTTTAGCGACTTCAAAAGCATTAGACTCTTTTGAACAACCGGTTATTTTATTAGCTGGTGGTTTGGATCGTGGAAATGATTTTGACGCGTTAATTCCGTACTTAACAAATGTAAAAGCAATGATCTTATTTGGTGAGACAGCTATTAAGTTAAATGAAACAGGGCAGCAAGCAGGTATAGAAGATATCGTGTTTGCTGACAATATGGCCCAAGCAGTGGATTTAGCATTCGAACTTTCAGACGAAAAGGATATCATTCTGTTGTCGCCAGCTTGTGCAAGTTGGGATCAATATCGAACTTTTGAAGAAAGAGGAGACATGTTTATAGAAGCTGTGCATACATTAAAATAAGGGCTTGTACTAAGAGCCTCACCTTCCATATTAATCGGAAGGTGAGGCTTTTGTATTCTTATTTTACATGTAAATGGAAATGGGGTCATGTTAGGTGGAAAGTAGACAAAAGACACAGCTGCGTCCTGATTACCTTTTGATTATCACCATATTAGCACTTTTATTAATAGGAGTTGTTATGGTATATAGTGCATCAGCAATTTGGGCTGATTATAAATTTAACGATTCCCTTTATTTTGCTAAGCGTCAACTTCTATTTGCGACAGTCGGCTTAGTGGCTATGTTTAGTGTAGCACGTGTACCATACCAAGTATGGCGGACCTATTCAAAAGTTATTTTAGTTATTTGTTTTGTTTTATTGATAGCAGTATTAATTCCTGGAGTTGGCTTAGTTCGTGGTGGAGCAAGGAGTTGGATTGGTATAGGTGCCTTTAGTATTCAACCTGCTGAATTCATGAAGTTAGGTCTCGTTATTTTCTTAGCAACTTATCTAGCCGAAAAACAGCGATATATTACATCCTTCAAAGAGGGCTTCTTGCCATTGTTGTTATTAATATTTACAAGTTTTGGACTTATTATGCTCCAACCAGATTTGGGTACGGGTATGATTGTTATCCTAACCTGTTTTGTGCTCTTATTTGTGGCGGGAGCTAGAATTAGCCACTTCGTAGGCCTAGGAGTTTTAGGAGTGATCGGTTTTGCAGGTTTAATTATTTCGGCGCCATATCGAATCAATCGGATTACAGCTTTTCTAAATCCTTGGGAAGACCCACTAGGAAATGGGTTTCAAATTATTCAATCGCTCTATGCAATTGGACCAGGTGGTCTCTTAGGAATGGGCTTTGGAAATAGCCTACAAAAGTTTTTTTATCTACCTGAACCACACAATGATTTTATTTTCGCTATATTAGCTGAGGAACTTGGTTTTATCGGTGCTTTAATACTTATAAGTCTATTCTTTATGTTGTTTTGGAGAGGTACTAAAATAGGTTTAGCTGCACCTGATAAATTCGGTATGTTACTTGGGTTAGGTATAACAGTTATGATTGCGTTGCAAGTAATTATCAACATGAGTGTCGTAATTGGTTTAATTCCAGTAACAGGAATTACATTGCCTTTCTTAAGTTATGGTGGTTCTTCTCTTACATTAACATTGGCTGCCATGGGCATTATTATAAATGTCAGTAAATATAGTAATGAATAAATAGTATATACTCAATTTCGCAAAGTGAAATTGGCAAATAAGTCTTGATATAATTAATAAGACTTGCAAAGGTAAAGTTGACTTCGTACTCCTTTCATAAGCAGCATGGTGCTTTGACTGACGAACTTAAGAGATGCTATGACGTAACATTTGTATAAATTAAAAAATAGATTACTTTAGACACGCTACGTAAGCAAATGGTCTCCCTTTCCGCAGGCACGGCTTCAGCTAACTCGGAAACTAAGTACGTTTCCGAGTGGATCTTCAGCCCGTGCTGTTCCTGCTGGAGAGTCGACCATTTGCTTCCTCCGCTGGTTTGTAGCAATAAAAAAATGCAGAAATGGCGAATCTATTTTATTGGCAACTAATATAAAAAGAGTGATTACAGAGATTCCAATTATTAATAAAATAACTATTTATTTTCTGGGAATCTCGACCACCTCAGTCGCTAATTTAGTTACCAGCCCAATTAACAAAATATTGTTTATTACTTGTAATTGCCTACAAACAAATGAAGTATATTAGCGAAGATTGCAAATGGTTGTGCCCACGGAAAGGAAGACCAATTGCTACCGTAGCATGGTAGCAATCAGTAAATTATTTTGGTAGCCGGTAACAATGTTACCTCGCAGTTGATGATAATTCCTACTCAAGGAACGTTATGTCAGAGTGTATGAATGTTTGTAATATTACAGTCTTTTAGAAAGCAGCTCTGTTAAAAGATTGTCAATAATATAGCAACTATATGCGAAACTTAAAACATACAATGATGTGCACTTATTTTTTTGTGAGAAAGTTGAGTTGTATAATTATTTATACTTTATATATTCTAATTAAAAAGCTTATCTTACACAAAAAGATGAGCTTTTTTGATTGAGTAAATTTTGATAGAAACAATATGTTGTCATAAAATCCTTCAAACTTGCGTAAAAAGATGAATTTTGTAGAAAAATCCATCTTTTGGATCAGAAAATCTTACAACTTTAACTGATAAAATATGATATACTTTTAGAGTGACGAACTATTCAAATATAGTTCTACTATTTTGTTTGTATAAGCTTGTTATTTTGTTTCAATAAAGGAAGAATGAGGAGATGGAAGAAAAAAAGGTTATATCCATAGAAGATCGTATTCCAAAGCTAAAGGAAGCAAGAAAAAAGAAAACAAATAGGCGTTTAGTATTCTATTTATCATTATTTTTTATCTTGATTTCGATAGTTGTATATTTACAATCTCCTCTTAGTTATATACAGCATATTGTAGTGAATGGAAATGAATATGTTGCAGAGGATGTAATAGTTGAATTAAGTGAATTATCAACCGACAATAATTTATGGAGTGTTAGCTTGGATGACACTGCTGCAATAATTAAAGAACATCCAGAATTAAAAGATGTACAAGTCCAAAGAGAATTACCAAATTCGATTGTAATAACTGTAGAGGAATTAAAGAAGGTTGCTTACATAAAAATGGAAGATAGTTACAGGCCATTATTAGAGAACGGGGAAGTTATTGAATCTATTGACGCATCAAAATGGCAAGGTGATGCACCACTACTAATCGATTTTACAAAGGAAACTTATATTAAAGAAATTGCAGAAGAGTTACAGCAATTACCAGTTACAGTCGCTGATTTAATATCGGAGATCTATTGGAAGCCAACAGAGGCAAATCCATATAAAGTTTTATTATTCATGGATGATGGTTATCAAGTAGAATCTTCTATTAGGAATTTTGCTACCTACTTACAAACTTATCCTTCTATCGTTAGTCAGCTAGAAGAAAAAGCTGGAATCATTCGTATTGGTGAAGGCGGAGCTGTATTCGATCCTTATAATGAAACTGATGAAGAAGAGGAGGCGGAAAATGAAACTGAGGGGTAAACATGTAGTACTCTCGTTTGTATTATTCATTTTTGGTTTTCTTGTCGCCTTTAGTTATCAAAATACGAAAGAGCAAGCAGAAGTGATTCAATTATCCCAGCAAGAGTGGGAAAAAGATTTTTATTACAGACAGCAATTACTTCAATTTGAAGAACAAAGTCTTGAATTACAAGAAAAGGTAGATGATTACCGACAAGAAATAAGTACACTGGAGGAATCGTTAGGTGAACAAGAAACAGCGATAGGTGAATATGTTGAAACGAAGCGTAAACTCCAAATTTTAACGGGAGAATTACCTATTACTGGTCCTGGTATTCGCGTAACTTTGTCTGATGCGAATTATATACCAACTGCTGAGAATGCAAATCAATATATTGTTCACGACCGTCATGTTCAATTAGTAATAAATGAATTATATAGTGCGGGGGCAAAAGCAATTGCAATAAATGGTCAACGCATTTATAAAGATAGTTACGTTACGTGTATTGGTCCAGTAATATCTGTTGATGGAAAACAGTATCCGGCACCATTCTCTATTGAAGCGATAGGTGAACAGGAGACTTTAGAAGTAAGTTTAGAACTGAAAAACGGTGTAATTGATATGTTAGTAAATGATAATGTAGAAGTTGAGGTTGGAACTACCGACCAGATTGCTATGGATGCAAGAGTTAATTAAGAAAGGTGATCGGTTTGTCAACTAAAAGTAAAATCATTTTGGCTCTAATATTTTCCTGTATTGGATTTATGATTGCAATCCAATTCCAATCCATACAAGAACCAAAGGAACGGGACACAAGAGATATGTGGGAAATCCGTACCCAATTACAAGCTGAACAAGAGACACAACAAGAACTCTATCAACAATTAGATGAATTAGAAACAACATTACAAGAGTATAAAGATAATGCAGAACAAGACCAGATTAACACCTTAATGGAATCGGTTGAAGTACTGGAAATGGAAGCTGGATTAACCGATAAAACAGGCAGAGGCATTACCATAACAATTAATCCAGTTTTTGAAGAGTCAAATGAAGAACAAGTTTATCCAAGTGTTACACCGGAATTGCTAAATCGACTTATTAATGAGTTGAACAATTATGGTGCTACAGACATCGCAATTGGAAATGAGAGATATATTGGCGTTACACCAATTCGAAATGTAAATGGTGAGACTTATGTTAATAATCGTGCCTTACCAGATATTCCGTTTGTCATTAAAGTTTTATCAAATGAACCGGAACGATTACTAGATTATATGGAAGTTAGCCAATCAAAAGATGACTTTTCCATCGAGAATATGGAATTTGATATCAACGTTGAAGATACGGTAACTTTACCTTCCTATGATGGAAACATCGATTTAGAAATAGTAGAATTAGATGAAACTAACGAAGCAGGTGAAGAATAATGTGGTTACCAGCATTGTTCTTAGTCGTCGGTATCGCATTAGGTTTTTTATCAGATATTACGATTCCAGAACAATATACGTTGTATCTATCGATTGCGGTTTTAGCAGCGCTTGATACGCTCTTGGGTGGTATACGTGCTTATTTAGACAAGAAATTTGATCAAATGATTTTCATTTCAGGATTTTTCTTTAATATTGGTTTAGCGGTTGTACTAGCATTTTTAGGTGTGCAATTGGGTATTGACCTTTATTTAGCTGCAATATTTGCATTTGGTGTAAGACTGTTTCAAAACATAGCGATTATTCGACGACATCTATTTAAAAGTAGAAAAAAACAAGAAAATATATAAAAAAAGTTATTTTAAACAGAAAATAGTCGTAATATGTTGCATAATGTACTAAAGTAGAGATATAAAGATATTGTTAAAAGAATGACTATAAAAATGGTATACTGAATGAGAGATAGTATTTTGTGAAATTATTTTAAGATATCGATTGTAATTTTAATGATTATTCGTTAATATTTGTACTATTCAGATGCCTTAGATTGGGAGGGGCCTTACTTTTGAACAACAATGAAATTTTAGTCAGCCTGGATATAGGTACATCAAAAATAAAAGTAATTATCGGTGAAGTATTAAGTGATTCGTTAAACATTATTGGGGTAGGGACAGCAAAATCGAATGGAATGAAAAAAGGAGCAATCGTAGATATTGATCAAACGGTGCAATCTATTCGTGCTGCCGTAGAACAAGCGGAGAGAATGGTAGATTTAAAAATTGATCGTGTGATTGTTGGTGTGAATGGTAATCATGTTCAGTTACAACCGTGTCATGGTGTTGTTGCTGTTGCAAGTGATAATCGTGAAATAGGTAATGAAGATGTAACAAGAGTTATCGATGCGGCACAAGTTATATCGATACCTCCTGAACGTGAAATTATTGATGTTATCCCTAAACAATTTATTGTAGACGGATTAGATGAGATTACGGATCCAAGAGGAATGATTGGTGTACGCCTTGAAATGGAAGGTACAATTATTACTTGTTCTAGAACGATGTTACATAATATTTTGAAATGTGTAGAACGCGCTAACTTAGATGTTATAGATATCTGTTTACAACCACTTGCTACGGGTTCGATAGCTTTATCAAAAGATGAAATAAATTTAGGCGTCGCGTTAATTGATGTAGGTGGAGGTAGTACAACTGTTTCAGTTTTTGAAGATGATCACCTAGTTTCCACAAGTGTAGTCGCATTAGGTGGAGACAATATTACAAAAGACATCTCCATCGGGTTACGCACTACATCAGAAGATGCAGAAGAAATTAAAATTAATCATGGCCACGCTTTTTATGAAGATGCTCGTGAAGAGGAAACATTTGAAGCAGCAATTATAGGAAGTGACCAAAAACAGACATTTAATCAATTAGAAATATCTGATATGATTGAAGCTAGATTAGAAGAAATTTACACTTTTGCAGCACGTGAAATTAAAAAAATGGGTTATTCAGAAGTTCCAGGTGGCTTCGTTCTTACTGGTGGTTGTATTAAAATGCCTGGAGCAATTGAACTTGCACAAGATTTATTTCATGCCAATGTACGAATGGCCATTCCTGATTATATTGGAGTGCGAGAGCCACAGTTCACGTCTGGTGTTGGTATCTTGAAATTCGCATATCGTAATGCGAAGATTCAGGGTAAAGAACTATCAGCTGCAGTAACTTTAGCTGACCAGTCTATGGAAAAGCCTAAGAAACAAAAACGAACACCAAATACAAATGAGAAATCAAGTTCAAATAAGAAAAAGGAATCAAGTATTGCTAACTTATTCAAATACTTTTTTGATTAGAATAGTTTCTGAAAGAATTCTTATAGTAGGAAGCTAACTTCATTGAATCTTGTAAACTTGCAAATTAGGAGGAACGAACATGTTAGAGTTTGATACAGAAATGGATCAGCTAGCAACGATTAAAGTAATCGGTGTTGGTGGTGGTGGAAGCAATGCTGTGAACCGTATGATTGAACACGGTGTACAGGGTGTTGAATTCATTGCTGTTAACACTGATGCGCAAGCTTTAAATTTATCAAAAGCAGAAGTTAAAATACAAATTGGTACAAAATTGACGAGAGGATTAGGTGCAGGTGCTAATCCAGAAGTTGGTCGAAAAGCTGCTGAAGAAAGTAAAGAGCAATTAGAAGAAGTTCTTGCAGGAGCAGATATGATCTTTGTAACAGCTGGTATGGGTGGCGGAACTGGTACTGGTGCTGCACCTGTTATAGCACAAGTTGCAAAAGAATTAGGCGCGTTAACTGTAGGAGTTGTAACACGACCATTTACGTTTGAAGGAAGAAAACGTTCTACACAGGCAGCAAGTGGAACAGATGGTCTAAAAGCTAGTGTAGATACTTTAATTGTCATTCCAAATGATCGTTTATTAGAAATTGTTGATAAGAACACACCTATGTTAGAAGCGTTCCGTGAAGCAGATAATGTTTTACGACAAGGTGTACAAGGTATTTCTGACTTAATCGCTGTACCTGGATTAATTAACGTCGATTTTGCCGATGTAAAAACAATAATGTCTGATAAAGGTTCTGCGTTAATGGGTATTGGTATTGCCACTGGAGAAAATAGAGCAGTGGAAGCAGCGAAGAAGGCAATCTCTTCACCTTTATTGGAAACTTCAATTGACGGTGCTCATGGTGTTTTAATGAATATTACGGGTGGTAATAATTTAAGCTTGTATGAAGTGCAAGAAGCGGCAGATATTGTTACATCTGCTGCAGATCAAGAGGTAAATGTTATATTTGGTTCTGTTATCAATGAGGAATTAAAAGATGAAATAGTGGTAACAGTTATTGCAACTGGATTTGATGAATCGCAGTTGAATACGCCCAAAACCAAGCAACAACGTCCAAGCGCTGCACAACAATCACCTAAAGCGCCAGCACAATCGGATGATAAACCACGACGTGAAGAAAGTAATCGTGAAGCGTCTCCACAGCAAAATACACGTCAAGAAGAAGATACACTAGATGTACCTACATTTTTACGTAACAGAAACCGAAGACGATAAATTAAAAATAAGTTATCAAAAGGACAAGTGGCTATTGCGCATTTGTCCTTTTTTTTGGACATTTTTAAATAATGTTATATAACTTTTAAACCTCGAAAGTGTCGAAAATTCCGAAGTGGTTAAAAAGTTTCGTTGTATTCTTTATAAATGCTATTTTATTCGAAGAGTTGGTTAGGAAATAGCACATCAAATTATTTGGTTTTTACAAAAAATAGAATTATATAGTTAATTGCATGTGATTTAAATAGAGAAGAATATCCTAGGATATTCTTCTCTATTTTTAATGCGACAATTTACTATCGAAACTCTAAAAATTAGCGGTAATTCCCTTACAACATATGACAGACTTTTAGAGATAGCTTCGGTATACTTGCAACAAATTAGTAAGCAATTAGTAGAGAGGAAGTAAAATGTGACCATCTATGTTGATGCAGTATTTTTATTGAATTTTTTAATTGATTGGATGATTCTATTATTAACCCAACAGATGTCTAAAATGGCAACAGGTAAATTCTCACTTCTTATTGCTGCTGTAATCGCGGCATTATTAGTTCCTATAACCATCTTCTATCCAAATTCAATTATACTGCATCCCATTGGAAAAATAGTGTATTCTGTTCTAATCGTATTCGCAGGCTTTGGATTTCATAACATGCGACGATTCACCAAATTACTAGTTACATTTTATTTTATTTCTATTGCATTGGGAGGTGGATTAACAGGATTACATTTTTTTATTAAGAGCCCTATGTATTATTCAGAACACGGGTTTTTAACTTGGAGTAGTGGTTATGGTGATCCGATTAGTTGGTTGTTTGTTGTGATAGGATTTCCAATTGTTTGGATCTTTACAAAAAAAACAATGGACAAGCACGCACTACTTAAATTCCGTCAAGATCAGTATATGCAGGTCACGATTGTTTTAAAGGAAAAGGAAGTATCTACAATCGGATATGTTGATAGTGGCAATCATCTAGTCGATCCAATAAGTCAAAAACCTGTTATTATATGTGATTACAAAATTATTAATCAATTATTTCAGGAAGAAGAAGTAGCGCAATTAAAAGAGGCGCAAGAAACGTGTGATTTTGACTGTATTCCGGATCATCTAATGACACAGGTTCAATTTGTACCGTATCAAGGCGTTTCAGGTGATCAACGGTTTCTTGTAGTCGTAAAACCAAAATTTATAACGATAGAATATGGTAATCAATTAATAAAAGTATCTAAGGTACTTATTGGCATTCAATTTGGCAAGCTTACAGCAGATGAAAGTTATCATTGCTTGTTACAACCAGGATTGTTTAATGAAATTGCTACGAACTCAGCATGAACATGAAGGGGAGATATATATATGAAAAGATGGTTAATTCGATTTAAATTAGGCTGGTATAAAATTCGTTTGAAATTAGGTTTTAAACCAAAGGAGATTTATTACATAGGAGGGAGCGAACCCTTACCCCCGCCTCTATCAAAAGAAGAAGAACAAGTTTTATTGCAAAAATTGCCTAGTGGAGACAAGTCAGCAAGAGCTGTTTTAATTGAACGAAATCTGCGTCTTGTTGTCTATATCGCAAGGAAATTTGAGAATACGGGAATAAACATTGAGGATCTGATTAGTATTGGCACAATTGGCTTAATCAAAGCGGTTAATACATTTAATATTGAGAAGAAGATTAAATTAGCTACCTACGCCTCCCGTTGTATTGAAAATGAAGTTTTAATGTATTTACGGAAAAATAACAAACTTAAATCCGAAGTTTCATTTGATGAACCGTTAAACATTGATTGGGATGGAAATGAATTACTGCTTTCTGATATTTTAGGAACAGATGAGAATATTACAATTAAAGACGTAGAAGCAGATGTTGACAAATCCTTATTAAGAAATGCTTTGGAACAGTTAAATGAAAGAGAGAAACAAATTATGGAATTAAGGTTTGGATTAATTGGTGATGAAGAAAAAACACAGAAGGATGTTGCAGATATGTTAGGTATCTCACAATCCTATATTTCACGTTTAGAGAAAAAAATTATCCGACGTTTACAAAAAGAATTTAATAAGATGGTATAGCAAGTAATGACTTGTTTTCCGGAAAATTGAGAGCCTGTACGGGATAATTTTCCTGCATAAAAGATCCTCCTCGTGGTGATACTGTTCCATGAGTAACATCTCCAAATGGGAGGGTGGAAAATGGCAAGACATAAAGTAGAAATATGTGGTGTAGATACTTCTAAGTTACCAGTACTTAAGAATGACGAAATGAGAAAACTGTTTAAGCAACTACAAGAAGACAACGACCTTTTTGCCAGAGAAACACTTGTAAATGGAAATTTACGATTGGTGTTAAGCATTATTCAGCGATTCCAGAATCGTGGAGAATATGGTGATGATTTATTTCAAGTTGGTTGTATTGGTTTGATGAAATCCATTGACAATTTTGACTTAGGGCAGAATGTAAAATTTTCAACTTATGCTGTACCTATGATTATTGGAGAAATACGCCGTTATTTACGTGATAATAATCCAATTCGAGTTTCACGTTCTCTCCGCGATACAGCTTATAAAGCGCTACAAGTGAGAGAAAAGTTAATGAGTAAGACATTAAGAGATCCGACAGCCATGGAAATTGCAGAAGAAATGGGTGTATCTCATGGGGATATCGTTTTCGCTATGGATGCGATCCAAGACCCAGTGTCATTATTTGAACCTATTTATAATGATGGGGGCGATCCAATATTTGTAATGGATCAAATAAGTGACGATAAAGATAAGGAATCAAATTGGCTTGATCAAATATCTTTAAAAGAAGGTATGCATCGTTTAAATGAAAGAGAAAAGATGATTTTGACAAAACGATTTTTTCAAGGGAAAACACAAATGGAAGTTGCAGATGAAATTGGAATCTCACAAGCACAAGTTTCCCGTTTAGAAAAAGCAGCAATTCAAGAAATGAATAAAGAAATGTTTGAATAAACACGTTATGCATGCATCCCATTGCAATCATCAGTAAGACTCTTGGTTCAACTATTAATCAGTTTGAAAGGAAAACCCCAACTGATTGAAGTTTGACTTTATATGAACCCGACTATACGTTATTGTATAGTCGGGTTTTTTGTTTTGATGAATAATACGAAAATATTAGGTTTATGTGCATATAGTAGTAAAAAGGAAGGTGATTATATTATGGTAACATTGACAAATATGCAGGTGAAAGAAATTATATTCGTTGAAACAGGAGAAAAGATTGGGAACATAATTGACTTGGAGATAGATGTTGACAAAGGTATTATAACGCATGTTGTAATTGCGATGAAAAATAAAATGATGGGCCTATTTGGAAAACAAGAAGAAGTAATTATTCCATGGGACCATATTGTCACTGTTGGTTCAGATGTGATATTAATAAAAGAAACTGATTTGAAGTAAATAAGGTAGAAATAAATAAAGTTCAGATAAAAATCTAATTCTTCTGCGATTGAGAGGAGAATTTAGTCAGGTTATATGATAAAATAGTGAAAAATGCAAGGAGAGATCAAATTGGAACCTTTTAAACAAAAAAATGAATCCATTATGGAGCTCTCATATGGACAAGGTAACAATCCAAAGCTAATTGCAGGAATCACAACGCGCTTTGGAGGGGAAAGTACTGCACCATTTGATTCTTTAAATATGGGATTTCATGTTCCAGACGATCCGAAGCGTGTGCTCGATAATCGAAAGAAAGTTGCTGAACTGTTAGCATTTCCTTTACATAATTGGATTATGGGAGAACAAACGCATCAAACAAATATTCATGTTGTAAAGCAGGATGATCCAAACATTGGATCAGGTGCTTTAACGAATAAGGATGCACTGAAGGATATAGATGGTCTCATTACGAATCAACAGAATGTGTTATTAACGGCAATGTATGCAGACTGTGTTCCATTATACTACTTTGATCCTACTACAGACTGGATTGGTATTGCACATGCTGGATGGCGCGGTACTGTAAATCAAATGGCTAAGCATATGGTAGATAAATTAACGGACCACGGGGCTAATATCGCTACGTTGCAAGTGACAATAGGACCATCTATTTCTGTATCAAATTATCAAGTAGATGAAAAGGTTTATCAACTTATTCCTAATAAATGGAGAGAAGAAGTTACGCAGAAATTTGATGCGACACATTATTTGTTTGACCTACATAAATTGCATCAATTAATATTGATTGATAGTGGGGTAAAACCAAATAACATTTTTATAACGAATTATTGTACTTATCAAGATGACGCTTTTTATTCCCATCGAAAAGAAGAGGGGAAAACAGGAAGAATGCTAGGCTACATAGGTTTAAAGACAGCTAGATAAGTTGATACCAAATGCTGATTCGTAGTAAGAAAGGATAGAGAAATATGAATGTAGAACAAAACTTAAAGACAATTGAAACGAATATAATAGAAGCGTGCACACGGGCAAATCGTAATCCTGAAGAAATTACAATCATTGGCGTGACGAAATATGTTACAATAGAACGTACAGAAGAAGCGTTCCAAGCTGGTGTTGTTGATCTAGCAGAGAATCGACTAGAAGGTCTGTCTGAGAAACAAGCATTTCTCTCTCAAGAGCAAATAAATTGGCATTTTATTGGGACACTTCAATCACGTAAAGTAAAGAGTGTTATTGGCTCAATAAATTACTTGCATTCACTTGATCGTTTGTCTTTAGCAAAAGAAATTAATAAACGTTCGGATGATGTTTTGTCCTGTTTTGTACAGGTTAATGTTAGTGGAGAAGAATCCAAGCAAGGTTTAGATAGTAAAGAAGTGATGGATTTTATTACCGCTTTAGAAGAGTATCCTGCTGTTAAAGTAATTGGGCTAATGACAATGGCTCCTCATATAAAAGATGAACAAGAACTTCGCAGTACTTTTCGATCTTTAAGAGAGTTACGAGATGCTATTAAACAAAAACAGTTGGCCCACGCACCATGTAAATACCTATCCATGGGCATGAGTAATGACTATCAAATTGCTATTGAAGAAGGGGCTACACATATTCGAATTGGTTCTAATTTGGTAGGGACAACAACTGAAACGAGGTGAGCAAAATGAGCATGAAAAATAAATTTAAAACATTATTTTCAGTCGAAGATGACTATGAATATGTTGATGAGGAAGAAGTGAATTCAGAGGAACCTTCTACTAGAAGCGAAAAACGTACTGGGCAAAATGTTGTGAGCTTAAAATCTGTTCAAGCATCTGCAAAGGTGGTTCTATCTGAGCCACGTTCTTATGATGAAACACAAGAGATAGCTGATCATATTGTTAATCGTCGGTCTGTTGTAATCAATTTACAACAAGTTGATTTTCAACAAGCAAAACGAATTGTTGATTTCTTAAGTGGTACTGTTTATGCTGTTTCAGGTGAAATACAAAAACTTGGACCGCACACCTTTTTATGTACACCGGATAATGTTGATGTTTCAGGAAGTATTACACAAATGATTGAAGAAGAGGAAGAATTTGAGCAGAGGTGGTAAGTGGTCATGTATATGCTTTATGAAATAATTACAGGTGCAATTGAACTGTATAGTTATGTGTTAATTATCTATATTTTAATGTCTTGGTTTCCAGGAGCAAGAGAATCATCGTTTGGAAATATCATATCTAGATTAAGTGAACCATATTTGGAACCATTTCGTAAAATCATCCCACCATTGGGAATGATCGATATTTCACCAATAGTAGCTATATTTGTACTTAGGTATTTAATACCAAGTGGAATTAACGTATTGTTTGGTTGGTTTATTTAATTGTTTTAATGGAGTGAAGAGAAGATACAATGGAAATATATCAACATTTTAGAAAAGAAGAGCAGCCATTTATCGATCAAGTCCTTTCTTGGAAAGAACAAGTGGAAAAGCAATACCAACAAAAATGTAGTGACTTTTTAGATCCACGCGAGCAAAAGATCTTTCAAAGTTTAATTGGAAATGACGATCAATTTACGCTTTCCTTTTTTGGTGGTACAGAAGAAACAGAAAGAAAACAAGCTATTTTAGCCCCTTATTACCAGTCAATTGAGCAGATGGATTTCCCGATTACTTTATTGCATGCTGTTTATCCAACGAAGTTTATCACAATTGAGCATCGTGACGTACTAGGGGCATTTCTATCATTAGGTGTTCAACGAAAAAAATTAGGGGATATTGTCGTAGATGACGGCACTATTCAACTGTTGGTTTCATCTGATATTGCTCCTTTTATCTCGTTTAACTTAACATCTGTTAAGAAAGCGACGATTGAATGGGTAGAGAAACCTTTAGAAGAAGTTATTCTATCACGTGAAACATGGCAGTCGCATATGACGTTTGTAAGTTCTTTACGGCTGGATATTATGATGAAAGAAATATACGGTATATCAAGGCAAACTGCAGTACAAGCAATTCAAAAGAAGCTTGTAAAAGTGAACTTCAGAATTGTCGAAGATATTGCTTTTGTAGTAGAAGAAGGGGATGTATTTTCTTTGCGAGGTAAAGGAAGAAGCAGATTGAAGGAAATACTCGGTACTTCTAAAAAAAATAAAACGCAAATAAATTACGATATCCTAAAATAATTAAAATTTTAGCAGGAATTGTACTAATTTTGTCGAATTATATAAAGAAGCTATAAAACTTCACAAGGAGGTGGCCGATGTGCCATTGACACCATTGGATATTCATAATAAAGAATTTTCTCGAGGATTTAGAGGTTACGATGAGGATGACGTAAACGAATTTTTAGACCAGATTATTAAAGATTATGAGTTGGTAATAAGGGATAAAAAGGAATTGAAGAATCAAGTAGAAGACATGAAAGATAGACTTGGTCATTTCTCTAATATTGAAGAGACATTAAATAAATCAATTCTAATTGCACAAGAGACTGCAGAAGAAGTAAAAGGAAACGCGAATAAAGAATCAAAACTCATTATTAAAGAAGCAGAAAAAAATGCAGATCGTATTATTAATGAAGCACTTCAAAAATCAAGAAGTATAGCAATTGAAGTAGAAGAATTAAAGAAACAAGCAAAAGTATTCCGTACACGCTTGAAGATGTTAGTAGAAGCTCAACTTGAATTAGTTGAAAATGACGATTGGGATGGTTTATTCCAAACACGTATGGATGAAGAGTATGAAAATGATGAAGAAGTAGAAACAAATCGTTACTAAAACTTGACGTTTTTATCGTTAATACATATAATGGATTAACTTAAAGCTATTATAATTTATAAGATTTAATTTTCTATAACAAAGAAAAGCAATGCAAGGGAAAGTAGAATAGATTTAGACTGTTAATAAGCGAGTTAGGGTTGGTGTAAGCCTGACACAGTATCTATTTTAAAATCACCCTTAAGCTTCCTACTTGAAAGGTTTCGAGTAAAGTAGGACGTGTCCATCACGTTACGATGCTAAGCGGATAAAAATCTTAAGAACGTTTTTATCTAGTAAGGGTGGTACCGCGAGTCTTCTCGTCCCTTTAGGGATCTTGAGGGCTTTTTTTGTTGAAAAAAATAAGTAAAAGTAATGTTACGATCATTCAAGGAGGAAGAAAAATGGATTATAAAGACACGCTATTAATGCCAAAAACAGAATTCCCAATGCGCGGTAATTTGCCTAATAAAGAACCGAAAATGCAAGAAAAATGGGATGAGGACAACATGTATCAACAAGTACAAGCGCGTACAGAAGGTAGACCGCTATTTGTTTTACATGATGGCCCTCCGTACGCAAATGGTGATTTGCATATGGGTCATGCCTTAAATAAAGTACTTAAAGATTTTATTGTTAAATACAAATCAATGTCAGGATTCCATGCGCCATATGTTCCAGGATGGGATACACATGGACTGCCAATTGAGCAAGCATTGGCTAAAAAGAAAGTTAATCGTAAGAAGATGTCAATTGCTGAATTTAGACAAAAGTGTGCTGAATATGCGCTAAAACAAGTGGACAATCAACGTATTCAATTCAAACAACTTGGTGTACGGGGAGATTGGGATAACCCATATATTACATTAGAAAAAGAATATGAAGCTGCACAAATCCAAGTATTTGGTGACATGGCGAAAAAGGGATACATTTATAAAGGGTTAAAACCTGTTTACTGGTCACCATCGTCTGAATCTGCATTAGCTGAAGCAGAAATTGAATACCAGGATAAACGTTCAGCATCAATCTACGTGACTTTTGATGTAAAAATTCCAGGTGACTTGCTCCAAGGAGATGAGAAGTTCATTATTTGGACAACAACACCTTGGACAATTCCTGCAAACTTAGCAATCGCACTGCATCCTGATTTAACATACGCAGTAGTAAAAGTAAATGATGCGAAGTATATTGTTGCAGAAGAAATGATCGAGCAAGTGAAAGAAACACTAGAATGGGAAAAAACAGAGGTTGTCCAAACATTTAAAGGGCAAGAAGCAGATCATCTAGTTGCAAAACACCCTTTCTATGACCGTGATTCATTAGTTATTTTAGGTGATCACGTTACGACTGAAAGTGGTACTGGACTTGTTCACACAGCGCCAGGACACGGTGAAGATGACTTTATCATTGGTAAGAAGAATGGCTTAGAAGTTCTTTGTCCTGTTGATGAAAAGGGTGTGTTTACTGACGAGGCACCTGGATTTGAAGGATTATTTTACGATGCTGCAAATAAAGAAATTACTGAGAAGCTTGAGGAAGTTGGGGCACTACTAAAACTTACTTTCATTACACACTCGTATCCACATGACTGGCGTACGAAGAAACCGACCATTTTCCGTGCAACAAATCAGTGGTTTGCATCAATTAAAGATTTCCGGGAAGATATTCTTGCTGAAATCAACAGAGTTAACTGGGTACCAAAATGGGGCGAAACGCGTCTTTATAATATGGTGCGTGATCGAGAAGATTGGTGTATTTCACGTCAACGTGCATGGGGAGTTCCTATTCCTGTATTCTACGGGGAAGATCGTCTACCAATTATTACGGATGAAACGATTCAACATGTTTCTAACTTATTCCGTGAACATGGTTCAAATATTTGGTTTGAATGGGATACGAAAGATTTATTACCAGAAGGATTTACTTCAGTTCAGAGTCCAGGAAATACATTTACAAAAGAAATGGACATCATGGATGTATGGTTTGATTCAGGTTCATCTCATCAAGGTGTTCTAAATGAACGTCCTGAATTACAACGTCCAGCTGATGTATATTTAGAAGGTTCTGATCAATATCGTGGATGGTTTAATTCCTCAATTTCTACAGCAGTGGCTGTAACTGGTAAAGCGCCATTTAATACAATCATTAGTCATGGTTTTGCTTTAGACGGTAAAGGAAGAAAAATGAGTAAATCGGTAGGTAATGTGGTTGTTCCATCAAAAATCATGAAACAATATGGTGCTGATATTTTACGTTTGTGGGTTGCATCAGTCGATTATCAAGCAGACGTTCGTATTTCGGATGAAATTATTAAGCAAGCATCAGAAGGTTATCGTAAAATCCGTAATACATTCCGCTTCATGCTTGGAAATATCGCTGATTTTGATCCGGCTATTCATACGATCAAAGATAAGGATTTGCAAGAAGTAGATCAATATATGCAAGTTCGTTTACAGAGCTTAATTAAAAAAGTAACAAAATCATATGAGGAATATGATTTCTCAAGTGTTAATCAAGCAATTCACAATTTCTGTTCGATTGAATTAAGTGCATTTTATTTAGATTTTGGAAAAGATGTACTATATATCGAAGCTGAAGATAGTTCAAGACGTCGAAGTATTCAAACAGTTTATTATGAGATCGTTACTAGCTTAGTTAAACTATTAGCACCGATTCTTTCGCACACAGCAGAAGAAGTTTGGGAACACATTCCACACGTACAAGAGAAAAGTGTTCAATTAACAGATATGCCTGTTGCCAGAGAAATTGCTAATCAAGAGCAAATTCAAGCAAAATGGGATCATTTCATGACAATTCGTGATGATGTTCTAAAAGCATTAGAAGAAGCACGAGCTGAGAAAGTAATTGGTAAATCTTTAGAAGCAAAACTGCAAATTGTTGCAAAAGATGCTGATACAAAAGAATTGCTTACAAGTATGGAGGATATCCATCAATTGTTTATTGTCTCCGAAGTTGAAGTAGTAGCAGAATTAACGGATGTTAAAGAATTTGAACAAGTTTTTGTTAAAGTTGAAAAACATTGCGCTGAGCGTTGTGAACGTTGTTGGGTAGCTTCCGAAACAGTTGGAGAAGATCCAGCACATCCAGCACTATGTACAAGATGTGCAGCGATTGTTACAGAACATTATCCCGCATAATACAGATTTAAATAAAAACCATCAAATTGCACGTTGATTTGATGGTTTTTTATAATTATTAATCTTTTGCATGCTAACTGGTAATAAGAAGCGTCAGAATTTATAGACACTATTAGTACACACGTCAACTTATTCTCTTTTCACTAACATATTTTATTTGAATATATTATTTCAGAACTGTTTTTCAGAAAAGGGGGTAGTGGTTTATGTATTATGTTTATCAGCCCGGTTACTATTATTATCCTGATTATATGTTCGATAGGCCGTATGATCAAAGTATAAGGCAGCAGTTTCCTCCAATTAATCCGAACTTATTGTATCAATCAGCAAATGAAACTAGAAGACTCATGAAAGATGCTAATATGGTTCTTGATAAGCTGTCAAATTCAAAGGAATTTAACACCGAACTTATGTATGCTGCACAATCTTCAAATAAAAAAGAGGTTAATCGCTTAATTAATTCATTGGGTTTAGCATCTGATGTAACAATAGATTTTAATCCAGATGGATTACATCTGGAATTTAAATCACAAGTGGAATCAAAAGAGTGTTGTCACCTAAAGATTGCGCTCCGTTGGCGTTAAAAGGGATCTTATGTGCTAAAAGCAAATAAATAAATCAACTTGCTCATTTGAAAAATGGGAGCTATTCATTGGTTGGTTGCGTTTGAACTATATTTATTCTATTACATGTCCATATTAAAAAAGGCCTACTAGCTAAAAGATTAATACCTATGACGGAATTAACATACATTGCGAGGTAACTTACCTTAAGTCACAATGTTGATTAACTGCGACATAACAGAATTCCCTGACCTGCTTCTCAAGTGAAATTGACTCCCTTTCCGCAGGCACGGCTTCAGCTAACTCGGAAACAAAGTACGTTTCCGAGTGGATCGTGCGCCCGGCATGGGTTATAACTAGCTGGTGAAAGTCCACTACAGGTTTGGCAGTAGGAACTGTTAGCGAATGGCAAGGGTGTCTATCGTGAGGTAGAATCTGAAGGAAGCCGGACGCAAAATCCCGAACTGACGAACAGAAACTGTATATAAGGCTGAATCGGAACGGACGAGTTTGCGATCCCTTACAAAGTCCAATACTGCCCAAATTCCGTACAGTAAATACAGCAGTTACATGGGAGGAAAGTTATAACTCTTACCCGGGGAGGTCTCACGAAGGTCTAATAAGACAATTGTATTAGTGATAATACGATGAATTGTGAGAAGTCAGCAGACGCCATAGTAGTTTCTCAATGAAACGAAGGGCAGAACAACCTTAAATCTTGGAAAACAGGGAGGTGTAGACATCGCCGCCTAAGCACAGAAAACAGTGTGGTAAAGACCGAATAGATGGCTACCTATGAGTAAATACGTTGGAAACGGAAGGATTCATAGGAGTGTGCAGGCATGTCGCATAAGAAATGAAAGAACAAGATAGTATCAACTTAATCGAAAAAGTGATAAAAACGGATAACCTCTGGAAAGCACATGATAAAGTGAAAAGCAATAAAGGTGCCCCAGGAATAGATGGGATCACAATAGATGAATTGGAAGATCACATGAAGGGATACTTTGATCACCTACAAAGGAAATTAAGGGATGGAACTTACGCCCCCCAACCGGTTAAAAGAGTAGCTATTCCAAAGGCAGATGGTTCCAAAAGATATCTAGGGATTCCATGTGCACTTGATAGAGTAGTTCAACAAGCGATCTTACAAGTCATAGATCCCATCATTGACCCGTATTTTTCTAAATATAGTTACGGCTTCCGGAAAGGGAAAGATGCTCATCAAGCTATTCAAAAAGCGCAAACCTATTATGAAGAAGGTTACCGAACAATTGTAGACTGTGATCTAAAAAGTTATTTTGATACCATTCATCACCAACGATTGCAATCCTACTTGGAATACTTCATCAAAGATAAGATCGTCTTGAAATTGATCTGGAAGTTCCTATGCTCCGGCATTATAGATAGGAACATCTTTATCGAAACCAACGAAGGAGCACCGCAAGGTGGCCCACTATCACCAATTTTAGCGAATGTCTATCTCAATCAATTAGATCGCGAACTGGAGAAACGAGGACATCGATTCATTCGATATGCCGATGATTTCATTATCTTTGTGAAGAGTCCACGAGCTGGAGAGAGAGTGATGATAAATATCACCGCATTTTTGGAGGGGAAACTTCAATTAACGATTAATCAGAAGAAAAGTCACGTAACTTCAGCGACAAAAGCGACCTTTCTGGGTTTCCAACTACTAGACTACATGGGAAAGTAGGGTGCCGGCCAAGTCGGTCGGCGAAGCAGAAGTTCAAAGAGAAACTTAGAACAATGACAAGTCTCAAAAGACCAGGAAAATTCGAAGAAATTGTTGCAGAGATTAATCAAACGATAGTTGGTTGGATTAACTACTTCGGAATAGGTTATATGAAGGCATTTATAAAAGAAACCCAACAGTGGTTAAACCGTCGATTAAGACAATTGATATGGAAAAGATGGAAGAAAACAAAGACGAAGTACAAAAGACTTCGGAAATATGGGATATCACATGTGGATGCGATCAAACTCGCTAGCTCAAGGAAAGGGTATTGGCGATTAGCATTCAACCATATTATCCATCAAGCCATCTCCATAGAACGTTTAGGGAAATGGGGTCTAAAGGATATGAATATCCTTTACCATATAAGATACTTAAAAGGTTGAACCGCCGTATACGGATCCGTACGTACGTACGGTGGTGTGAGAGGTCGGGGCTGTGAAGCCCCTCCTACTCGATTTCAGCCCGTGCTGTTCCTGCAGGAGTGTCGCCAATTTAACTTGATCCGCTAATATCCAGCTTTCCATCACTAACAGAGAGTAAAAGTCTACAAATAAAAATGAAAGGATTTAAACCATATTTTATTAGTTAGAAATTATTACGTAGATTATCATTTTCATCTAGTTTAATCGATCTTTTCTATCTATAAGGATGTAAATAGACATCAGCGAAGGAAGCAAATGGATGACACTCCTGTGGGAACAGCACAAGTTGAAGATCCACTCGGAAAGCGACTTTTGCTTATCCGAGTTAGCTGAGACTGTGCCCACGGAAAGGGAATCCATATGCTGACGAAGCGGGTAAGGGGATCTTCTCTTATGTCGCTGTTTCTCTCAAATTAATCAGATAAAAAGGTAGATGATTTCAGGCGAAGAGTGAAGTCAATTTTTACTCTGGATTGTGAAAATTTCTAGTAATTGTAAAACTTAAATGCCTTTTATACACTATAAAAGTTGAGTAAATAAAGTAAAACAACAATTAATTTAGCAAGTAAATCAAAAGCCCACTTGGAAGTAAATCCAAGTGGGCTTTTATATACATATTAATCGATCAATTGTGCATCGCGTCTGTTTTTTAAGTCGACCATAATACGTTTCATTAGCATAAAGCTCAAAAATCCACAAAAAAGAATAAGTGTAGACATAATTTCACTAGAGAATATGCCACCTAAGGTAACAAAAAATGAACTAATCATCATCGATCCATTAAAGACTAATCCATAGACAGCCATGTAAGAACTCCTCTTATCATCTGTCGGAATACTAGCTAAGAAATCCGATTGTATAGGTACACGCATCAATTCTCCGATTGTTGCAAGAACCATAAAGGCAAACAATAGCCAAATATTATTGAAATAACTGATACCTACATAGCCTAATGTGAATATGCCAATTGACCAAAGGAAAATGGGGCCTTCTTTTTGTTTTACTACCCATCTTGTTACAAATACAGTTAAGAAAACAACAAGTATTGTATTTTCAGATTTAAGAAACCCGACCATTTCTACCCCTGAAAAAGGAAATCCTAAAATGGTTTGGAGTGGCATCTCATTGTTTAACCGAATTGCAATATAGTTTTCCATTTGATTTTCCATAGATTGCAATAATAGCCCGGCAAATACAAATAGTAAGAATAACTTATCTCCAGCGACATCTTTATAACTGGTGAACATACTTTTTAACACATTGGTTTCAATTGGTTTTTCTTTTTTCTCCATTGTTTCTGAGATGAAAAAGATAACTAAAACATTAGCTGCTATACTTGTGATTACCATAATGACTAATAATTCGAATAGATAATGATTAAATGTTAAGGCACCGACAATACCACCAACAGCAAAAGCAAGATTGAAACTCCAATAAATAAGTGCATATACACCTTTTCTTTCGGAAGGTTTTGTAATATCAATAATCATTGCGTCAGCTGCAGGACCATCTAAACCAAATGATGCGGTAATAAGTACTGCCATTAAAAATGTTAATTCAGGTGAAGTTAGTAATGGTGAATTTGCAACAGCCATGACGATAAAAGCAATCATTCTTATCAGGCCAGCTATAACCATTAATTTTTTTCTGCCCATGATATCGGCATAATAGCCCCCATATAATCCAACAATAAGTCCAACGACTACATTAATAATGAGTAAAAGTCCAGTAATAGCTGAACCAAAGTATGTAGCAAAATAAATTGCGATAAATGGAAATATTGCACCAGCTACCATATCTGATAAAAATATTTGTCCAATACGGATTTTAATATTGCGGTGATAATTTCGAAATTGACCCATCTCTTTCTCTCCTTTGATGCTTAAAAACTTTTGTATGTCGTATTAAAATCATAGCTCTCTTATCATAATGTATATGGGATCAATTTACCACCGACTTAAGACGGATGTAAGCCACGTCTTAAATAGTAGAATAAGTTTTTCGCTTTTGTCGTAATTTATGGTAAAATGCTAGAGAAGGAAGAAGAGAGTTTGAACGGGGGAGAGATTGAATGCGTTATTATTTGCTCGCATTTGTCATTATTATTATTGATCAATTAACAAAGTTTTGGGTTGTAGCAAATATGGAACTTCGGGAAAGTATTACAGTTATAGAAAATATCTTTTACATTACATCTCACCGAAATACAGGTGCTGCGTGGGGAATCTTAGCTGGTAAAATGACATTCTTTTATATTATAACTGCAGTTGTTATTGTTCTGATTTGTTATTACATACAAAAATTTGCTAAAGATAGTTTATTAACAGGTCTTGCATTAGGATTAATCTTAGGAGGAGCTGTTGGTAATTTTATTGATCGGATAGTACGCAAAGAAGTTGTTGATTTTTTTGATGTCTATATTGGTAGTTACAATTATCCGATTTTTAATATAGCAGATTCAGCTTTAGTTGTCGGCGTTATTCTGGTTTTAATTGCAACCATACTCGATGAAAGAAAACAAAGGAGAAAAAAGGCATGACAGAGAATAAATTGATCGTATCTTCAGAACAAGATGGGGAGCGAATTGATAAAGTATTAACCGAAATTATTAAAGAAGCATCACGTTCGCAAGTTCAAGCGTGGATTAAAGAAGGCTACGTACTTGTAGATGATGCTACTGTAAAGAGTAATTATAAGTGTGAAGAAGGCACTACCATAACATGGCAGGTACCAGAACCAGAAACAATTGATCTTATTGCTGAGGATATTCCATTAGATATTATCTATGAAGATAAAGACTTACTCGTTGTTAATAAGGCAAGAGGGATGGTCGTGCATCCATCAGCAGGTCATAGAGGTGGAACGCTAGTAAATGCATTATTATATCACTGTGATGATTTATCTGGGATAAATGATGTTATTCGTCCAGGTATTGTACATCGAATTGATCGTGACACAAGTGGCCTATTAATGGTTGCTAAAAATGATCAAGCTCATCGTGCATTAGCTGAACAACTGGAAGCTAAAACGGTCAAACGGTCTTATGAAGCGATTGTTCATGGTGCAGTTCCACACGAATACGGTACGATTGATGCACCACTAGGACGTGATCCAAAAGATAGACAAAAGATTGCTGTCGTCTCAGGTGGCAAAGCAGCCGTTACCCACTTTGAAGTGATCGAGCGTATTGGTGATAAGTTTACACATGTAAAATGTGTGTTAGAAACAGGTAGAACACATCAAATTCGTGTTCATATGAAATACATTGGCTTCCCGTTAGTAGGTGATCCAAAGTATGGTCCACGCAAAATTATTGCGATGGGTGGACAAGCTCTTCACGCAAAAGAATTAGGTTTTGAACATCCACGTACTAAAGAATGGATGCACTTTGAAGTTGAACCACCAAAAGATTTTCAAGAAGGTTTAAAAAAGATCAAAGAAATTCGTTGACAGAGTGGTTTTTTTTTGGAATAATAGAGAGTAATAAAATGACCTTTAAATACAGTCCCGTGAGGCTGAAAAGGATTCGGCAAATAGAAGTGTAAGTCTGTCTAAATCCATTTTCTTCCACGCGGAGAAAATGGATTTTTTTCGGTCATTTATCATTAAATGGGGGTGAGTGCAATAAAACAAAAAGCAGTAGTCTTGGATCAGTCAGCAATAAATCGCGCACTTACTAGAATTGCCCATGAAATTTTGGAAAGAAACAAGGGTGTCGATAATTTAATGCTTGTCGGGATTAAAACCAGAGGTGGTCCATTAGCTGATCGATTGCGGGCAAAGATTGCTGAAATTGAAGGGATCGAGATACCGATTGGTGAGATTGATATTACGCTTTATCGAGATGATCTAAGTCATGTTTCTGCTAATGAAGAACCGATAATTCATGATACTGATTTTCAAACCCAAATAACAGATAAAAAGCTAATCGTAGTTGATGATGTATTATATACAGGTAGAACTGTGCGGGCGGCAATGGATGCGATAATGGATCAAGGTCGACCATCCCAAATTCAATTGGCAGTTTTAATTGATCGTGGTCACCGAGAATTGCCAATCAGAGCTGATTATATTGGGAAGAACATTCCAACATCACAAGATGAAGTGATTGTAGTTGCATTAGATGAAACAGATAAAGAAGAAAAGGTTAGTATATACGAAAGTGAATAATGGAAACCTTTAAGTAAGTCCTGTGAGACTTGCAAGGTTGTTAAGGGATACGTGTACGCACGTCTACCTCTTTGCGACTTTGCAAAGAGGTTTTTTTATGGAGAAAGAGAGATTAGAGGGGGAAGTCAGCAAATGACAAATTCAAAAATGGTAATGGACGTAAGAGATGTACCACAAAAATCAAAATGGTTAATGTTAAGTTTACAGCACTTATTCGCAATGTTTGGTTCTACAATTTTAGTACCTTTTCTAACCGGATTACCACCAGCAGTTGCACTTATATCAAGTGGATCAGGTACACTTGCTTACTTATTAATAACAAGAGGTAAAATTCCAGCATATCTAGGTTCCAGTTTCGCTTTTATCGCTCCAATTGGTGCTGCGATAAGTGAAAGTGGTGTTCCAGGGGCCATGGTTGGTAGTTTCTTTGCAGGTTTGGTTTACGGTATACTCGCACTTTTGATTGGTGCATTTGGATTAGACTGGTTAATGAAAATATTACCACCAATTGTCGTAGGTCCAGTTATTATCGTAATTGGTTTAGGTTTAGCACCTACAGCAGTAGATATGGCAATGAATGTTGATGGAAGTTATAGTGAAAAACACTTTCTTGTTGCAGTTGTAACATTAGCAATAACAATTATTGGCTCTTTATTTTTCAAAGGGTTCTTTGGACTTATTCCGATACTGATTGGTATCGTATCTGGTTACGTTTTCGCCTTAACACAAGGAATCGTTGATACATCTGCATTAAGTGCCTCATGGTCAGCTATTGTTAGTGCTGGCTCAATCGGAGGATTCTTATCAGCAGTTTTCGTTCTACCGGAGTTTGTTATACCATTTAAAGATTACAATCCGATAGATGTATTTAGCTGGAGTATATTTTGGATCATGGTCCCTGTATCAGTCGTTACGATTGCAGAACATATTGGTGACCAAATGGTTTTATCGAAAGTTGTTGGACGTAATTTCATTAAAGAGCCTGGATTACATCGTTCGATTCTAGGCGATGGTGTTGCAACATTAATCGCTTCTGTTTTAGGCGGACCACCAAACACAACATATGGTGAAAATATTGGTGTCTTAGCTATTACGCGTGTGTTTAGCGTCTTCGTTATCGGTGGTGCAGCAGTTCTAGCAGTTACATTCGGTTTTGTCGGTATCGTCTCAGATCTAATAAGCTCGATACCAACAGCTGTAATGGGCGGTGTTTCGATTCTATTGTTCGGTATTATTGCAGCAAGTGGTTTACGAATGTTAGTTGATAATCAAGTTGATTTAGGAAATAACCGAAACTTAATCGTAGCATCAGTCATTTTAGTAATTGGAATTGGAGGAGCGTTAGTACGTTTCAATGTTTTTGGACAAAGTATTGAGATTCAAGGCATGGCATTAGCTGCCATTACAGGAGTTATTCTTAATCTAGTATTACCAGGCAAAGAGTCAGGCTTTGGTAATGGAAATATGTTCAAAACGGAAGAACAAATAGAAGCAGAAAATACAAAATAGCATGAGAAGGACTGTCTAACTAGACAGTCCTTCAGACTAAAAGGAGGAGTAAGTTATGAAACATTTTGTCTCGATGAAGGGTTTATCTGAACATGAATTGATGCGGTTAATGAAAATAGCAAGCGATATTGAGGAAAATGGAATTGCACCATTTTCAGAGCAATTCTTTGTTGGGAATTTATTTTTTGAACCTAGTACGAGAACGAAAATGAGTTTTATTGTGGCGCAGAAAAGACTAGGCATCGAAGCACTTGATTTTCATGCTGAAACTTCTAGTGTTAAAAAAGGGGAAACAGTCTATGATACTGCTAAAACATTTGAATCAATAGGCGCTTCTCTTCTGGTAGTGAGGCATCCAGAAGATGATGCTGTTCAACAACTAGCTGATCAGCTGTCGATCCCTGTTATAAATGCTGGTGATGGAGCTGGTGAACATCCAACACAATCATTACTAGACTTATACACAATGTATCAAGAGTTTGATAGATTCAAAGGTCTCAATGTTGCGATTATTGGAGATATAAAACATAGCCGTGTTGCTCGATCAAATGCTTTAGCTTTACAAACGTTGGGAGCAAATGTCTACCTTTCAGCTAAGCCTGAATGGCAGGATGACACGTTACCTTTTCCATATATAAATATTGATGATGCCGTTACACTAGCTGATGTGGTTATGCTACTTCGCGTCCAAACGGAAAGACATCAAGAAGAAGACTATCCTCAAGAAAAAACATATCTCGAAAAATATGGCTTAACAGTAGAACGAGAACAAAAAATGTTAGCTCATGCAATTATTATGCATCCGGCGCCAGTTAATCGAGGTGTAGAAATAGATGATACGTTAGTAGAGGCGAAAAGATCACGCATCTTCAAACAGATGAAAAATGGTGTAACGGTAAGAATGGCTGTTATTCATCATTTACTTCAAACAGGGGGAATTACACATGCAACTAATTATCACGAACGTCAAGCAACTGTTACCAACTAATGAATTAAAAGCGTGTGAAGTAAAGGTCAAAGATGGAATGATTGAAGAGATAGCCGATTATATTGAAAAAAAACCAACAGATACACTGATTGATGGTCAAGGAAATCTCATTGCACCAGGTTTTATTGATATTCATGTTCATTTACGAGAACCTGGTGGTGGTGCAAAAGAAACGGTTGAAACAGGTACGAAGGCTGCTGCAAGAGGTGGATTTACAACTGTATGTACAATGCCAAATACGAGACCTGTTGTAGATAATCCGGAGATTTTACATCAATTGAACCAAAAGATAGCCGATACAGCATCTGTTCGTGTTTTACCGTACGCTGCGATCACACAAAGTTTACAAGGTGAAAAGCTAACAGATATGGTGAGTTTAAAAGAAGCTGGTGCCTTTGCTTTCACAGATGATGGCGTTGGTGTCCAAACAGCAGATCAGATGTTACAAGCGATGAATATTGCAGCAAAGCTGAACATGCCGATTGTGGCACATTGTGAAGATAATTCCTTAATTCATCAAGGGGTTGTCCATGAGGGTGAAGTGAGTAGTAGATTAGGAATCAATGGTATCCCTGCAGTATGTGAGTCGGTACAAATTGCTCGAGACGTATTATTAGCAGAAGCAACTGGTTGCCATTATCATGTCTGTCATGTCAGTACAAAAGAGTCCGTTCGGGTAATTCGTGATGCAAAACGAGCAGGAATCCATGTAACAGCAGAAGTAACACCACATCATTTGCTATTAAATGAAACGCATATTTTGGATTTGGATACGAATTTTAAGATGAATCCACCATTAAGAGCAAAAGATGATCAACAAGCGTTATTTGAAGGATTACTAGATGGAACAATAGATTTTATTGCAACAGATCATGCGCCGCACACTGAATCAGAAAAGCAAACAGATATCAATAAATCGCCATTTGGTATTGTCGGCTTAGAAACAGCTTTTGCTCTTTTATATAGCCATTTCGTACAAACAGAAAAAGTTACATTAAAGCAATTGATTGATTGGTTAACGATTAAGCCAGCAGAAGTATTTCATTTAGCATCTGGTGAGTTAAAAGTTGGACGTGCAGCTGATTTAACACTAATTAACCTCGATCAAAAATGGCTAATAGATAAAGAGAAGTTTTATTCAAAAGCGAAAAATACACCATTTCAAAATTGGGAAGTAACTGCTAATCCAATTCTAACAATGGTAAACGGAAAGATCGTCTATGAGGAGGCATCATATGTTAAACCGTAAGCTTGTACTAGAAGACGGAACGATATTTACTGGGAAAGCATTTGGTAGTTTAAATAAAAGTGTTGGTGAAGTTGTCTTTAATACAGGGATGACGGGTTATCAAGAAATATTTTCAGATCCTTCTTATTGTGGACAAATTGTAACGATGACCTATCCGTTAATTGGAAATTATGGTGTCAATCGGGATGACTTTGAGACGATCAATCCATCTATTCATGGATTGGTAGTAAAAGAAATGTGTGAAATGCCGTCTAATTTTAGAAGTGAAGAATCATTAGATAGTTATTTAAAAGCAAAAGATATACCGGCTATTTCCGGAATAGATACACGAAAATTAACCAAAATCATTCGTAAGCATGGAACGATGAAAGCCATTTTGACAGAAGCATCGTTGGAGGTCAGTGAGAAGGATGAATTAGCAGCATTATCAAATGCAACATTCATGCGAGATCAAGTCGAGCGTGTTTCGACAGTTAAGCCTTATGTCGTACCAGGAAGAGGATACCGGATAGTTCTAGTGGACTTTGGGATGAAGCATGGCATTTTACGTGAATTAACAAAGAGAATGTGCCATATTACAGTTGTGCCGTACCACTATTCAGCAGAAGAAATCTTACGGTTAAAGCCAGATGGAATTATGCTTACGAACGGACCTGGAGATCCCAAAGATGTACCAGAAGCAATTGAAATGATTGCTACTATTATCAACCAAGTTCCTATTTTTGGAATTTGTCTAGGTCATCAACTATTAGCTTTAGCATGTGGAGCCGATACGGAAAAAATGACGTTTGGCCATCGGGGATCAAATCATCCAGTAAAAGATCTAGAAGAGGATAGAACTTATATTACATCACAAAATCATGGGTATGCTGTAACAGCAGATTCACTGGTAGGAACTGACTTAGTCTTAACGCAAATTGCATTAAATGACAGTTCTGTTGAAGGAATTCGTCACCAAGCGTTCCCAGCCTTTTCCGTACAGTACCATCCGGAAAGTTCACCAGGTCCAGAAGATACGAGTCATTTATTTGATGCTTTTTTAACTGAAATAAACACACACCAGAATACAGTCAAGGAGGCTCTCGCATGCCAAAACGTACAGATTTAAATAAAATATTAGTTATTGGTTCAGGGCCAATTATCATCGGACAAGCTGCAGAGTTTGATTACTCAGGAACGCAAGCCTGTCAATCGTTAAAAGAAGAAGGATATAGCGTTATTCTAGCAAACTCAAATCCCGCTACAATTATGACAGATCATACGGTAGCTGACACAGTTTACATGGAACCTTTAACAGTTGAATTTTTAACCAAAATCATTCGTAAAGAACAACCAGATGCTATTTTACCTACATTGGGTGGTCAAACAGGCTTAAATTTAGCTGTTGCAATTGAAAAAACAGGCATTCTTGAGACATATAATATTGAAATGTTGGGGACATCATTAGAAGCCATTCAATTAGCAGAAGATCGTGAGAAATTCAGATCGCTAATGTATCAGCTAAATGAGCCCGTACCTGAAAGTGAAATTGTTACAACAGTTGAGCAAGCAGTTGATTTCGCCAATAAAATAGATTATCCGTTGATTGTACGACCAGCGTACACATTAGGTGGTACTGGTGGGGGCATGTGTTATAACGAAACCCAATTACGTGAGATTACAAGAAGCGGACTAGCTTTATCTCCTGTAACACAATGTTTAATAGAACGGAATATTGCCGGGCTTAAAGAAGTTGAGTATGAAGTAATGCGTGATAAAAAGGATCAAGCAATTGTTGTCTGTAACATGGAAAATATTGATCCAGTTGGAATTCACACAGGTGATTCGATTGTTGTAGCACCATCTCAAACATTAAGTGACCGAGAATATCAATTATTACGTAATGCTTCATTAAAAATTATTCGAGCACTCAAAATTGAAGGTGGCTGTAACGTTCAACTTGCAATTGACCCAGACAGTTTCGACTATTATATCATCGAGGTAAATCCTAGAGTTAGTCGTTCGTCTGCATTAGCATCAAAAGCTACTGGCTACCCAATTGCTAAAATCGCAGCAAAAATAGCAGTTGGTCTAACGCTAGACGAAATAAAAAATCCGATTACCCAGACGACTTATGCAGCATTCGAACCAGCACTTGATTATGTTGTGACAAAGTTCCCACGTTTTCCTTTTGATAAATTTACGACAGGAAACCGCACGCTTGGTACCCAGATGAAAGCTACTGGTGAAATAATGGCGATTGGGAGAACATTTGAAGAATCGTTTTTAAAAGGAATCAGGTCATTAGATATTAGTGAAGAAGAGTTCTGGATTCCGCAACTTGAAAAACTCAACGAAACTGAATTAGCTGAAAGGCTTACAAAAGCAGATGATGAAAGAATTTTTGTGTTAGCTGAAGCATTGCGTAGAAATATGACTGTTGATGAAATATTTGAACTAACGAAAATAGATCGTTTCTTCCTGAACAAAATAAATAGAATAATTAAGATCGAAAATAGATTAATAGATGAAGTAGAATCAATAGAATGCCTTATAGAAGCGAAACAGGCTGGATTCTCCGACACGCAAATTGCTCGTTTATGGAATCTTGATGTGGATACGATTTACCATCTTCGACAAAAGCATAATATCAGACCAGTATATAAAATGGTGGATACGTGTGCAGCTGAATTTGAATCAGCTACACCATATTTTTATAGCACATATGAAGATGAACAAGAATCAATTACAACTTCTAATCAAAAAGTACTCGTACTCGGATCAGGACCAATTCGAATTGGTCAGGGCATAGAATTTGATTATGCAACAGTACATTCTGTTTTAGCTTTAAAAGAAGCGGGATATGAAGCAATTATAATGAATAATAACCCGGAAACAGTATCCACTGATTTCAGTGTCTCCGATAAATTATATTTTGAACCATTAACGCTAGAAGATGTTATGCATGTCGTCGAATTAGAGAATCCTCTAGGTGTCATTGTTCAATTTGGTGGGCAAACAGCGATAAACTTAGCCTCAGGTTTAGAGAGGCGTGGTGTGAAGATTATGGGGACATCACTTGAAGCAATTGATCTAGCTGAAGATCGCGATAAGTTCGAACAATTGCTAACGAGCATAGACGTACCACAGCCAAAAGGAAAAAGTGTTCGTCATTTAGATCAAGCAATAGAGACAGCTAATGAAATTGGTTATCCAGTCTTAGTGCGACCATCTTATGTAATCGGTGGAAGCCAAATGGAGATTGTTTATAACGAGAATGAACTAGCACATTACTTACAAAAAACAACACATATTAAACATAAACATCCTGTATTAATCGACAAATATATGACTGGTATAGAAGTAGAAGTAGATGCGATATGTGATGGGGAGACAACTATTATCCCTGGTATTATGGAACATATCGAACGGGCTGGTGTCCATTCTGGTGACTCGATTGCAGTTTATCCAACACAACGTATCCAACCAAAAGTCAAACAGCAATTAATAGATACGACAATTAAAATTGCAACTAAATTACAAGTCATCGGTTTAGTTAATATTCAATTCGTTGTTCATAAAGATCAGGTATTTGTAATTGAAGTAAACCCACGTGCGAGTCGAACAATTCCATTCTTAAGTAAAATCACTGGGGTAACGATGGCAAATCTTGCAACAAAATGTATTGTCGGTCAGTCACTTAAAGAAATGGGTTATACAAGCGGCTTACTACCTGAACCAAATCATGTTTCTGTTAAAGTTCCAGTCTTCTCTTTTGAAAAATTACGTAGTGTCGATACGATACTTGGACCAGAAATGAAATCAACAGGTGAAGCAATTGGCCGTGACAAAACGTTAGAGAAAGCATTGTATAAAGGTTTACTAGCTTCTGGACTATCTATTCCAATGGAAGGAGCGGTACTATTAACTGTTGCTGATAAGGATAAACAAGAGATTGTAGAAATTGCAGAAAGATTTCATCAGCTAGGTTTTCACTTATACGCAACAGAAGGTACAGCAGAGTTTATTCAGAGTCAAGATTTACCGGTAACAGAAGTTGGGAAAATAGGTGCTGAAGGAAGAAATGTGCTGTCTATTATCGAGAACGGAGAAGCACAATTTGTTATAAATACACTTACTTCTGGGAAACGTCCTAGATCGGATGGATTCAGAATTCGCCGTGAAGCTGTAGAACATGGAATTGCTTGTTTAACAAGTCTTGATACGGCATTAGCAATTTTGAATGTCATTGATTCCACAACATTTACCGCACAAGCTGTCGTTGCGAATAAGGAGGTCATCAGGTGATCACAAAGTCTATTGTTAAGATCGAACAAATAAACGAAATTGCTTTGGACACAATTGAAATGAAACTAAAGACGCCAATTTCATTGGAAGAGGTAAATCCAGGACAGTTTATTCATGTTCGAATTGGCAGTGATCATGCACATCAATTAAGAAGACCTATTTCCATTGCAGACCTTGATAAAGTCAATCAAATCATGACAATCGTATTTAAAATAGTTGGTTCTGGTACAGAAATATTAGCGCGGGCTAAAGTGGGAGAGGAATTAGATGTTCTCCTTCCATGTGGAACTGGCTATCCGATTGATAAACTTGAGGTACCAAAAGCACTACTTATTGGTGGGGGTATAGGTGTCCCCCCTTTATATTATTTAGCAAAACAATTAGTTGAAAAAGGTACAGAAGTAACGGCTATCCTAGGCTTTCAAGCAAAAGAACATGTATTTTATGAAGAAAAATTTAAGGCACTTGGAAATTGTCATGTTGTCACAAATGATGGTAGTTATGGACATCAAGGTTTCGTAACAGATGTGATTGACATAGAATCTCCAGAATTTGATTACTTTTTCTCTTGTGGACCAACACCAATGCTACGTGCAGTTTCTACTAAATTAGAGAATAGTAATGGTTATATTTCTTTAGAAGAACGAATGGGATGTGGAGTTGGTACTTGTTTTGCTTGCGTGATCCCGGTGCCTGGTTCCGCTACTGATTACAAAAAGATTTGTAGCGATGGACCTGTATTTGAAGCAAGTGAGGTGGCACTATGAGTAATCTTGCGGTTGAACTCCCAGGTTTATCTTTAAAAAATCCAATTATGCCCGCTTCTGGTTGTTTTGGGTTTGGACGTGAATATAGTAACTTTTATGATTTGAGCAGGCTTGGTGCAGTAATTATTAAAGCGGCGACTGGAGAAGCACGATTTGGAAATGCTACACCACGAGTAGCAGAAACCGCATCTGGCATGTTAAATGCGATTGGTCTACAAAATCCTGGTGTAGAGAAAATTATTGCAGAACAACTTCCTTTCTTTCGGAATTACGACACGCCTATTATTGCAAATGTGGCAGGTAGTACGATTGAAGAATATGAGTTAGTCGCAGAGGCTATCTCAAATTCACCTGATATTGCAGCAATTGAACTAAACATCTCTTGTCCTAATGTGAAAGAGGGAGGGGTCCAGTTTGGAACTGATCCTGTTTTAGCAAGTGAAGTAACAAGACGTGTGAAAGCAAAAAGTAAGGTTCCGGTATATGTAAAATTATCACCGAATGTAACGAATATCGTAGACATTGCGACAGCAGTAGAAGCGGCTGGTGCTGATGGTTTATCGATGATAAACACTTTAACAGGTATGCAAATAGATTTAAACGCGCGTAAACCAATACTTGCGAACAAAATTGGTGGTTTATCTGGACCAGCTATCAAACCAGTAGCAATTCGAATGATATACCAAGTAAAACAACATGTTTCGATTCCGATTATTGGTATGGGTGGTATTACAACAGCAGAAGATGTGTTAGAGTTTTTGCTTGCGGGATCAAGCGCTGTTGCAATTGGGACAGCTAATTTTCAAAACCCGCTCATTTGTCCAGAAATAATTGAAGCATTACCAGCTGTACTAAAAAAATACGGTTTTTCATCTATACAAGATGCAATTGGAAAGGGGCATGAACATGCAACAGCCAATATATCTCGCACTTGATTTTCCAACATGGGAGCAAACAGATCATTTTTTAAAAGTAAATGAACTAGATGGTGTCCCAGTAAAAGTAGGAATGGAATTATTTTATCGAGAAGGTCCAGCTGTGATCGCTTATCTCAAAAAGAAAAATCATCCGATTTTTTTAGATCTTAAATTACATGATATTCCAACCACGATTTATAAAGCAATGCGTAATCTAGCAAACCTAGGTGTCGATGTAGTCAATGTCCATGGACTAGGAGGAAGTGCAATGGTTGCTGCGGCTAAACAAGGATTGATCGACGGAAGTAATCAAATTCAGACTCCAAAATTATTAGTGGTAACCATGTTAACCTCAATGGATCAAGAGACAGTCGAACAAGAATTGGCGATACAGCAACCGATCGAAACGATTGTCACAAATTTAGCTCTATTAGGAAAAAATAATGGAGCGGATGGTGTTGTTTGTTCTGCACAAGAGGCACGAGCAATCAAACATGCCTGCGGAAACGAGTTTTTAGCAGTAACACCAGGGATTAGATTAACGAACACTGCAAATGATGATCAAAAAAGAATTGCAACACCTACTTTCGCAAAAGCAGAAGGGGTAGATGCACTTGTGATAGGTCGAAGTATAACTGCTGCAGCGAACCCAAAAGAAACCTATAAGCAAGCTGTAAAGGAGTGGAATCATGTCTCTAGCTAAACAAATTGCCAATGACTTATATAAAATAGAAGCGATTCAAATTAAACCAGATCGTTCATTCACTTGGACATCTGGTATCAAGTCACCGATTTATTGTGATAATCGACTAACGATGTCTTATCCAGAGATTCGAACTAATATAGCGGAAGCTTTTGTTGAAAAAATTAAAGCATTACCCGTGCAACCGGATGTAATTGCAGGTTGTGCAACAGCAGGTATTCCACATGCAGCATGGCTAGCAGAAAAGCTGGGCTTACCAATGATTTATGTTCGTGCAAAGGCTAAGGCGCATGGTAAGGGGAATCAAATTGAAGGAAAAATAGAGGCAGGTCAAAAAGTAATTGTTATCGAAGATTTAATTTCAACTGGTGGTTCTTCGCTTAATACAGCGTTAGCGCTTCAAGAAGAGGGGATAGAGGTGTTAGGTGTGATGGCAATTTTTACATACGGACTAGAACAAGCAAAAAACGAATTTGCTGCCAAACAAATAGACTTGTCTACCATAACAACTTTTGATATTTTAATTGGGCAATTGCTAGAAGCAAAAGCAATTACCAAAGTAGAAGAAGAAAGTCTGCTAGAGTGGCGCGATACATTAACACTTGGATAAATATTTCTTGAAAAGTCATAGCGGAATGATCGCTATGATTTTTTGTGGATATGTAAGAGTTAGATTTTATTACCCGCTTCTCAAATGAAATTGACTCCCTTTCCGTAGGCACGGCTTCAGCTGTTCCTACTGGACAAGGAATGCTTCGACAGCATTAACATCGCACGAGAAAATGACTTCATATTTTCGAGGAGTGTCGCTAATTTCATTGGATGCGCTATTTTTATAGATATCTGGATAACTAGTCCTGTAATTTAATCTCTGTATTGGGACATCGCTTTTTTAATTCGGTGATAAACTCGGGATTTATTCTTTGGTGAAATTTTTATACTACCAAGGATTGTTGAACTGTAAAATATTTCAATTCCATTCTTTGATGATAAAATTCTATAACCAGTAAATATATTATTCGTTAGAGATATTTTTGTTATAGCTTGATAAGGGACTTTACTCCTAAATGGTCCACCTTTCACTAATAGATAATCCTCATTAAAAATGTACTTAATAGAAAAGGCTGACCATAATATAAAGCCTACCGAAATAATAAAGATAGCGGACATAATGATTACGATAGATATTGTTGCTTCTTTATCAATTAACAGAGGTAAATACACTACAACACCCATTAGTAACACCGTTATAGAAATAAATATTATGAAATAAGTATCTACTTTTGAACGAAAAATCATATAGTGATCACATCCTTCTAATGCTAAAAGTGGTATACTCATTAAAAATTCAACTGGGGTGATATTGATGGAAATAAGCAAGACTAGAGATTATGCGTTAGTTGCAAAATTAAACAAGCCAGTTCATGATTTGCATTTTTCTCTATATCCAAAGTATTTCAAAGCATATAACTATGAAGAAATCAAAGAAGTATTTAAAGAACTAATAGTTAATGAAAATTTTGCTTTTCTGCTATTAGAAGACTATAAAGAAGCGGTTGGTTATGCTTGGATAGAGATTAGAAATTACCAGGAAAACGCGTTCAAGAAAGGTTATAAATCCGTTTATGTGCATCAAATTAGCATTGTTCAAACACAAAGACAAAAGGGATTTGGAACAAGCTTAATGGACTATATCTATAACTTCGCAAGTGAAAAAGGAATAGACTTGATTGAATTAGATTATTGGTTAGATAATAAAATTGCGAAAGAGTTTTACAAAAAGCACGACTTTGTAAAATATCGTGAGTTTGTATATAAACAGCTCAACTTTCTCACCTGAAAAATAAGCACTGATCGTTGGCTACTATGAGTTTGTAGTGTGTTCATTATAAAGCTTGACACTATTTAAAAAAGTTGTTTAATACTGAATAACCATAGACTATGCGGTAACTGCCATGTTGATTTCCGCTACAGGCAGTCGCTTTCCGCGGGCAAGTCTTCAGCTAACTTCGTAAAGCGGTTTTCTTTACAGAATTAGCTGAAGCCGTGCCTACGGAAAGGGAGTCAATTTCATTTGAGGAGCGGGTAAGAACTTTATGCCTCTTACCGCAGAGTTTCTCTCGAGTATAAACAACAATTTATAAAGAAGTCTAAATAATGATGATGAACACTTAAGTTAATCTCCGTTAATTTTGCAGTTTTAATCAATTAATAGAAGGTTTATGTCAAAGATAATGCTATTCTATTCGAATCTATCATTTCGAATTAGTCCACTTGTTTTAAAAATTCTAATAGCTCATCTATTTCATACGTCTTGTAAATCATTTCTGTGTCATCAAAGACAACATATGCAGGAGATTTTTCTAAATTCAGAAATTGATATTGTTGATTCGCACTTTCCAAGGAATCAATAGTTTGGGCAGAGGTGACATTTTTAACACCCTCTTGATCCAGTATATCGTAGTCAAAAGATGTCCTATTATCAACGACAAAAAGCGCATATTCATCCTCGTTTTCAGCAATTAAAGGATAGACTTCATCAAAATTAAACGCTTCTAATGTTCTGTTGACCTCACCATTTTCATTAAATAAGCTAACCTTAACCGGTTTCTCATTGCTCAAATAGATATAATAATCATCATGGAGATGACTGCTTAGCTTCATATTGCTTGTTTCTATGATCGCTTTCTCTGAAAAAGCACTACCAGAACCAAAGCCAACACCCTCGGTTTCATCATACCAGTGAAAGTAGTCAGCATTATTTTCGTAACTCAGTGTTAACAATCGTTTTGAATAGGCGTTATTTTCTTGTTTCACTTCAATTAATGCATAATAACCTGGAAACGACATTTCAAATTGAACAAGAACAATCCAACGGTCGATTTGTTTAACCGACGTCAACAATGTGATATTATCTATATCTTCTTCGAGCATTTGATCGCCTAATTGTTCTTCTATTACTTCTGCTAATTGGTCTGTCTCAACAGGTGATTCTGCGTATCTGAATGTATCATCGATATTGGTATCTGTACTAGGATCAGTTTGTGTCAAAGGTGAATCATTGAATTGAAAATATAGAAAGACAAAGAAAATCATACAGACAATTCCTACTGACCAAAATTTAATAGCAGCGGGCGATAAAATAAATCGCCGCTTTCTGTTTGACTTTGGCAAATCATCAAGAGTTTGTTCTATAGACTTTTTGATGATTTCAGAAGGTTCATCATTCTCTTTCTCGTTTTTCTCCACTTGATCTATTTTCAAATAGCTTGCAAGGTTATTGTGCGCATAATTAAGTCTTGATTTTACAGTACTTTCATTAATATTTAAAATAGTAGCAATATCTTGAATATTAAATTGTTCATAATAAAATAGAGTTATGATTACTTTATGAGTAATACTTAAATTATCCATGCCTTTGGACAACTGATCATACACTGTTGCTTCTTCTTGATCAATTAATTGTATTGGATAATCTAACGGTTCAGAAGAGATAACTTTATCCTGTTCTTTTAAATGAGCATAGCATTGATTAATTAATAGTTGTGTTAACCAAGTTTTAAAATCTTGTTGTTTCTTTAACTTATCAACAGAATAGTAACTTTTCTTAATCGTTTCTTGAATTACGTCTGCACAGTCATCATCATGCTTTAATATCACTTTTGAAACACGATACAAGGTGTTTTGACATGCAATAATTAGACGTAAAAATGCATCTTTATCGTCTGCTTTTGCTAAATTCACTTCACTCTGATCGATCATGTTAGTTGATTCCTCCTATACATATTAGACTTATTAAAATGATGAAACGTTCCATTTGATTTTCATGAATGATTGAAAACAGATATAAAGTTATTAGAAATATAAAATAACCTCTCCAAGGGCTACACATTGGAGAGGTTATGCTTATTTTTTCGGTCTTAATTGCTTGATTAGGGCGCTATCTGGTGTGACGAATAATGTTTTTTGGTTATCGTATGTCACATAACCTGGTTTTGCCCCGTTCGGTTTTTTGACATGCTTAATTTGTGTGTAGTCAACGGGCACAGATGAAGAATCCTTAGCTTTACTAAAAAGGGCTGCTAACTGTGCTGCTTCTACTAATGTTTCTTGATCGGGATTTGGGTCACGAATGACGACATGCGATCCTGGTATGTCTTTGGTATGTAACCAAATTTCATTACGTGCTGCTAAACGCATCGTTACATACTCATTTTGTTTATTGTTTTTACCAACTAATATAGTTGTTCCATTGCTTGCAATAAATGTTTCAGGCTCAGGTTTTTTCGCTTTCTTCGGCTTTTTACGATGTTTTGTTTTCGTTTTTAAATAACCCTGTTCACGTAACTCTTCTCTTATTTCCTCAATGTCTTGTACACGAGCTTCTCCAATTTGTTGAATCAATTCATCAAGATAAATAATTTCTAACTTAGCTTTTTCAATTTCTAAAATAACCATTTGTTTTGATTTTTTTAACTTTTGGTACGTTTTAAAATAGCTTTGTGCATTTTCACTAGGGGTTTTATTTGGATTTAATTCAATCGTTATTTCCTTTTGATCTGGATCGTAATAGTCAATAACTGTTGCAAGTTTATCTCCAAATTTGATCGCATGCATGTTAGCAGTAAGCAGTTCACCATTTCGTTGATACATGGGCGCTTTTTCAGCCTTTTTTAAAGTTTGCTCTTGTTTTTTTATTTTACGTACATTTTTTTCGCGTTCATTTTTCAGGAAACGCAATAAGTCTCCAGCTTGTTGTTTAACAAGATCTCGTTCTGCTTTACCTGAATAGAATGCATCAAGCATGGCACTTACACTAGGAAAAGTTTCTTGCTCAGCTTTGATGTGTGTTAACGGCAAGACATAGAAATCTTCTTTGACTTCTTTAAATATAATTGGTTGATATTCATGAGCTTGAAGTATAGTTTTTATGTCTTTAAAAGCATTCTCATAGGTTTCAAGTGATCCTAAGTGGGCACGAGAAACTATCTCTTTAGCTAATAAAGGAGATACCCCCATAAAAGTCAGCACTATTTGTTGATCTAGTTTTCCGGCGTTTAAATCCATTTTCTTGCGGAACGTGTCGTTATCAGTCGTAACTGGATTCAATTTCCCTTGATCAGGCGGTAATACATAAGCTTGCCCTGGTAATATTGTCCGGTGTCTATTTTGTGCGGGTGGTACGTGTTTAATGCTGTCTAGAATATGTCCTTTTTCATGATCGATTAATAAAATATTACTGTGCTTACCCATAATTTCAATTACTAACGTTTTTTCCGTTTCATCGCCTATTTCATTTTTCCCTTTAATATGAATCGTGACAATGCGTTCGTTTTCATGTTGTTCTATGCTAGTAATAAAACTCCCTGTTAAGTGTTTTCGTAAAAGCATACAAAACATGGAAGGTTCACTCGGGTTTTGATACGAATCTTCCGTTAAATGAAAGCGCGAATAACTTGGATGCGCGGATAATAGCAATGTTTTATTCTTTCCTTGTGACCGAATAGTAAAAACTAATTCGGTTTGTGTTGGTTGATAAATCTTCAATATTCTTCCCGATTTTAAATCTTCTTGGAGCTCATGTGTAATTGCTCGGGTAACAACGCCATCAAATGTCATAGTTAATCACCTCTTTGTTCTATTGGAACATTTCCTATTATAGCATTTTTTTGCGTATGTCTGCATAGATATGATTACGAGCGAAAGTAGATGGAGGAATGCGATGTGAATTGGTATCAGTTAAGTGAAGGAGAAGTCTTGGACAAGCTCGCAGTGAATCAAAAAGTTGGACTAACAAAAGAAGTTGTAACAGAACGCTTAAAGAAAACGGGGCCCAATCAGCTAGATGAAAAAAAGAAAGCATCTTTAATTTTTCTTTTCATAAAACAATTTCAGGATTTCATGGTATTTGTTCTGCTGGCTGCTACACTATTATCAGGCCTACTCGGTGAATATGTAGATGCAATTGCGATTATTGTAATTGTAGTAATTAATAGTTTTATAGGTTTTTTTCAAGAACAAAAGGCCGAGAAATCATTAACTAAATTAAAAGAATTGTCTGCCCCAGTAGCACACGTTCTACGAGATAAAGAATGGATGACTATTCCGTCCCAACAAGTAGTGATTGGGGACATTATTAAACTAACAAATGGGGATCGAATTGTTGCAGATATTCGAATCTGTCAAGGTGAAGGGTTAGAAATTGAGGAATCAGCTTTAACAGGGGAATCTGCACCCGTGCATAAAAAGGTAGCAAAGATTGCAACGGAAGAACTTGATTATGCTGACCAACAAAACATGGCTTTTATGGGAACGTTAGTGTCAAAAGGTACGGGTGTTGGTGTAGTTGTTGCGACTGGTATGCAAACAGTGATGGGTCAAATTGCTGATCTATTAGTACAAACGAAAGCCCAGCCAACACCGTTAGAAAGGAGATTGGCTGATTTAGGTAAAATACTTATTGTAATTGCTTTAATACTTACAGCTTTTGTTGTTTTTATTGGTGTATGGCAAGGGCATCCATTATACGATATGTTCTTAGCTGGGATATCGCTAGCAGTAGCGGCAATTCCAGAAGGATTACCAGCAATTGTTACAGTTGCCCTTTCTCTAGGTGTCCAACGAATGATTAAGAAGAAAGCAATTGTTCGAAAGTTATCTGCAGTAGAAACATTAGGGAGTACAACCGTAATTTGCTCAGATAAAACAGGAACAATGACTGAAAACAGAATGACAGTAAGACAAATATACACAAATCAACGTTTAATAGAAGTGACAGGCGAGGGTCACGCATTAACTGGTGCGTTTCAGGTAGAGGAAAAAAGTGTACCCGACAGGTTACTACGTGATGTTTTATTATATGGTATGGTCTGTAATCATGCAGCGCTGGCTAAAAAAAAGAAACACTGGCAGGTTGATGGCGATCCAACGGAAGGTGCTTTACTAATTGCAGCGCACAAAGCCCATCTTTCGGAAGACGATCGAAATGATTTCAAAATAATCAAAGAAATACCATTTGACTCAGATCGTAAGCGAATGACTGTTATTGTGGAAGATAAGCAAAAAAGACGTTTTGCGATTACAAAAGGAGCACCTGACGTATTACTTCCTCGTATTAATTATATGATGGATGATGGGGAACGTAGGCCTTTTACAAGTAAAGATAAAAATAGAATAGAAGAAAAATTAGATAGGATGACAGAACAGGCTTTACGAACAATTGCTATCTGCGTAAAACCAATTAAAACTGATATGTCTTTTGATCATACGTCAATTGAAAATAATCTTACTTTCGTTGGCTTAGTTGGAATGATGGACCCACCACGCAAGGAAGTGAAAAAGGCAATAAAGGCTTGTAAAAATGCTGGAATCAAAACAGTAATGATAACTGGAGATCATGCAAAGACTGCAGAGGCAATCGCAAAGCAGTTAGATATACTGCCTTTAGGTGGACAAGTCCTAAATGGATATGAACTAAATCATATGTCTGAAATGGAATTAGCTGACAGAGTTGATAATGTCTACGTATTTGCTCGTGTAACGCCTGCACACAAATTAAAAATCGTCCAAGCTTTACAGGCAAAAGGTCATATAGTAGCGATGACAGGTGATGGAGTTAATGACGCACCAGCAATGAAAGCAAGTGACATTGGTATTAGTATGGGTAAATCTGGTACTGACGTTGCCAAAGAAGCCTCTGCATTGGTATTACTTGACGACAACTTTGCGACGATTGAGGCAGCGATTGAAGAGGGAAGAAATATATACGAGAATATCCGGAAATTCGTACGTTATCTACTAGCCTCAAACGTTGGGGAAATATTGGTCATGTTATTTGCGATCGCTTTAGGCTTTCCATTACCACTAATTCCAGTCCAAATATTATGGGTTAACCTTGTAACAGATGGTTTGCCTGCTATGGCATTAGGACTTGACCAAGCAGAGAATAATGTGATGAAAACAAAACCTCGACCAGTAAAAGAAGGTATTTTCTCCAGAGGATTAGGTGTTAAAATATTAACACGTGGTTTACTGATCGGTGTCGTTACGCTAATAGCATTTATGACTGCCTATCAAAACGATCCGGCACATTTAACGTATGCTAGAACAATCGCCTTTACAACACTCGTAATGGCACAGCTCATTCATGTTTTTGATTGTCGAAGTGAACGTTCAATTTTTTCACGTAATCCATTTCAAAACATTTATTTGTTAGGTGCAGTATTTTCTTCCGTTGTTTTACTGATGGTTGTTATCTATTACCCGCCATTGCAAGTTGTTTTCGAGACAGTCGATCTTCATTTACGTGACTGGATATTTATCTTATCACTTAGTGCAATTCCGACAGTCTTATTTGGATTCACCAAGAACACAGCTAAGTCGTAAGAAATTATAACTTTAAACAAAAAGTAAATAAGGCAATCAAATAACCGAGCTATAATAGATGATAATTCAACTATAGTTCGGTTTTTTGATTTAGTTTAGAAAAGTAGACATTTATTATGAAATACTCAACTTTCTCAATTAAAAAATAAGCACTAAGCGTTTGCTGTTATAAGTTTGGCGTGTGTTCATTATAAGCTTGACACTAATTAATTACTGAATAAACATAGACTCTGTCGTAAATAAGAATTTCTAGAACCGCTCCTCAAATGAAATTGACTCCCTTTCCGCAGGCACGGCCTCAGCTAACTCGGATAAGCAAAGATCGCTTTCCGAGTGGATATTCAGCCCGTGGGATTGCGATTACTCATCCCATCGAAAACATGTGCTGTTCCTGCAGGAGTGTCGTCAATTTCATTTGATACGCTGGTTTTAGTCCATGAATTAAAAATTGTGTAAAATGCTGCTTTATTATTTGTAATTAAAGGGTAACTAAAACACGAGTTAGACTCAATAAACAGCGCTTTATCACCTGTTTCAAAAAAAGGTACGCTATCCAGCGAAGGTAGCAAATGGTTGACACTCCTGTGGGAACAGCGCAAACCGAAGATCCTCTATAGAAGCGTTCTTTGCTTCTATAGATAGCTGAGGTTGTGCCCACGGAAAGGGAGACCATTTGCTACTGTAGCGTGTCTAAGGTTGTAAGATACCTTATGTCACAGTTTCTCTCACGTGCGCCAGATCAAACGCACTTATGATTACCAAAGAGGTGTGAAGTCAACTTTAAGACTATCTTGTTATACCAAGAATTAAGTGTCTGTTTTACAGATTGAAAGTTGAGTTATATATTAAGAATTAGTGAATTTCGTTATGTTCCGTCTCATTTTTATATTCATGCCTTTTTTTGCTATACTACTATTATATATTTAAGAATGAATTATAAAATTGGATGTGATGATGTGACAAATAGTATGACGGGATTTGGTAGAGAAGTTAGAATTGTAGATGGTACTGTCATCGCCGTAGAAATCAGAAGCGTGAACCAACGTTTTCTTGATATCTCACTAAAACTACCACAAGCTTTTTCTATGTTTGAAGATAAAATCAAAAAAAATGTCCAACGTTATTTTTCACGGGGGAGAATAGAAGTCTTTATTTCAATAGAAGGTAAAGGATTTGTCAAACGTGATTTACAAGTGGACTGGAACCTTTTTGATCAATATATTACTATGTTTCACACGGTGCAGTCACGTTATGATTTAGCAGATGATGTGACGGTCGCGATGATACCGAAACTAAATGAAGTTTTAGCCGTTCAAGAAACAGATCAAGAAACGGATGAGTTAAAAGATGCAATTTTAGTCAGCGTTGAAAAAGCATGTCAACAAGTTTGGGATATGCGTATAAAAGAAGGCCAGGCATTAAAGGAAGATATGGTAACAAGAATAGAAAAAATAGAAAAAATCATAAATATGTTGGGTGAACGACGAGAAACTGTTATAATAGAATATCGGGAGCGAATTCAAAATAGAATCAAGTCCTACACACTGGAAATGCTTCCTGATGATAATAAAATATATCATGAAATTGCCTTGTTAGCTGAAAAGGGAGACATAACAGAAGAAGTTACACGATTACATAGTCATCTCAAACAGTTTAGCATGACGGTTGATCAAGAACAGGTAATGGGTAGGAAATTAGAATTTATTTTACAAGAAATGCTTCGCGAAACAAATACAATAGGCTCTAAATCAAATGATTCATTAATTAGCGAGTGGGTTGTGACGTTAAAAACAGAAATGGAGAAATTGAAAGAACAAATTCTTAATGTTGAATAAATATTTTCATCATATGCTAAATTGTACTATAATATATAGGAATACAAAGTAAAAGTAGATTAAGATTAACCGTACACGGAGATGATGTACATAGAGGGGGAGCAAGATTGAGTTTAAGATTGATAAACATAGGATTCGGGAATGTCGTCTCGGCTAACCGTATTATCTCTATCGTATCACCAGAGTCTGCACCAATAAAGAGAATTATTACGGTTGCGCGAGATAATAATAAATTAGTAGATGCAACTTATGGCCGTAGAACAAGAGCTGTAATTATTACAGATAGTGATCATGTTGTCTTGTCAGCTGTTCAACCTGAAACTGTAGGTCAACGTGTTCTAAGTCATGAGGAAATGATAGATGAATAAACAGTAGACATGAATGAAAATTCGTGCAAACAGGAGGATGTATGTTGATCAAGGAGAAAGGTATTTTATTTGTATTATCAGGTCCGTCAGGTGTGGGAAAAGGAACCGTTCGTAAAGCGTTATTTGAAAGAGATACAGCTTTACAGTATTCTATTTCAATGACTACGAGACAAAAACGTGTTGGTGAACAAGAAGCAGTTGATTATTTTTATCGGACAAAAGATGAATTTGAATCAATGATTAAAGACAATCAATTATTAGAATATGCCGAATATGTTGGTAATTATTATGGTACACCACGTGAATATGTAGAAGAGACTTTAGAACTTGGAAGAGATGTATTCTTAGAGATTGAAGTACAAGGTGCACTACAAGTTAAAGAAAATTTCCCTGAGGGTGTTTTTCTTTTCTTATCACCACCTAGTCTAGAAGAATTAAAAACACGTATTGTTAACCGCGGTACGGAAAGCGATGCATTAGTTGCAAATAGATTGGATGCGGCCAAAGAAGAGATTGAAATGATGGACGCTTATGACTATGTTGTTGTAAATGATCAAGTCGAAGTGGCTGTGGATAAAGTCCAGGCAATTGTAAAAAGTGAACATTGTAAGAGAGAACGTGTGGCAAAACAATATAAGAAAGTGTTGGAGGTTGATTCATTATGATGTTAGAACCGTCTATTGATAAGCTACAATTAATCATTAATTCAAAATACACATTAGTAACGTTAGCGTCTCGACGTGCGAGACAAATTCAGGTAACGAAAAAACATCAGTTAGAAAATCCTAACTCATTTAAACAAGTTGGAATTGCTTTAGAAGAAATTCAAGCAGGTAAGCTTACTTACATTGCAACTGATGTTAAGGAAAGAAGATAAACACAGACTATTCTTTAGTATTCCCTCGTTTGCACTCTGCAGGCGAGGGTTTCTTCTATAAATAATCATCCAATAAGATATAAACTGTTTTTTGAAAGGAGAAATGACATGCTAAATGGTTTACATGTTGTACTCGGAGTAACAGGCGGCATTGCTGCGTATAAAGCTTGTGCACTAACAAGTAAATTGGTCCAAAAGGGTGCAGAAGTAAAAGTTATTATGACAGAAAGTGCACAGGAGTTTGTCAGTCCGTTAACTTTTCAGGCATTATCTCGTAATCCAGTTTACACAGATACATTCGATGAAAAAGACGTAGAAAAAATAGCTCATATTGATTTAGCAGATTGGGCTGATTTATTTATTCTAGCACCCACAACAGCGAATATGATTGGTAAAATAGCTAATGGGATTGCTGATGATATGTTATCCACTACTGTTACTGCAACAGAAGCAGATGTTTATATAGCACCGGCAATGAACGTACATATGTATGCACATCCTGCTGTAGTTGACAATATGAAGAAATTAGACGCATGGGGTTATAAATTTATTGAACCAGGTGATGGTTACCTTGCATGTGGGTACGTAGGTAAAGGAAGATTAGAAGAACCAGAAACAATCATAGCTGTTTTGGAAGAAACCAGAAAGACGGGTCAACCGTTAGCAAATCAAAAGGTTTTAATTTCAGCGGGTCCAACGCAGGAGAAAGTTGATCCTGTTCGTTTTTTTACAAATCATTCTTCTGGTAAGATGGGTTTTGCTTTAGCTGAAGTAGCAGCACAATTAGGTGCAGAGGTAACCCTTATTTCAGGACCTGTAGAATTAGATACGCCGGCTAATGTAAATCGTGTGGACATTGTATCAGCTAGTGAGATGCATGAGCAAATGAATCATTATTTTACCGCTAGTGATATTGTAATTAAAGCAGCTGCAGTTGCAGATTATCGACCTAAAACAACGTATGACAAAAAGATGAAAAAGAAAGACGGCGACTTAATACTTGAATTAGAACGGACGACAGATATCTTAAAAGAATTAGGTAGTAATAAAACCAATCAATTTTTAGTGGGATTCGCTGCTGAAACAGATAATGTCCTCGATCATGGCCAAAAGAAATTAGCGAGCAAAAACTTGGATGCGATTGTTATTAATGATATTCAAGCTAAAGGTGCTGGTTTCAAATCAAATACAAATGATGTAACGTACGTGCATCGTTCTGGTGCTGCTACGCATTTTGCTTTGGCGTCAAAAAAGGAAATAGCAAAACAAATTTTAGAACAAATAATCAACGATTTAAAGGCTGATGAAAAGTGAATATTGCTAAAGTAGTAGTTGATGTGCCTGCCTCCCAAACTAACCGTGTATTCGATTACGAGATACCAGAAAAGTTAAATGGGTCGATACATCGAGGCATGCGTGTCATTGTTCCATTTGGACCTAGAAAGATTATGGGGTATGTCCTAGAGCTTACAGACCATTCTGATTTCTCTCCACTAAAGAAGATTGTAGAATTAATGGATATCACCCCTGTGTTAACAGATGAATTATTGGATTTAGGTAAATGGTTGGCTGAACATACGATAAGTTTTTATATTTCCACCTTTCAGGCAATGCTACCACAAGCTTTAAAGGCGTCCTATAAAAAAACGTTGCATCGTTTAACTGATGAGAAGCTATCTGATGAGTTAGAGGTATTGTTTGCTGATCGTGATTACCTAGAGTATGAAGAGTTTGTTGAAAGATCGGGATCCCATAAATACTTGCAACAAGCAATAAAAACAGATCTAGTAGAGATGATTTACCAAGTAAACTCGAAAGAAACATTTAAAAAACAAACAATGATCGAAGCTGGTAAAGATCCGTTAGAATTAGAAGAAATAATTGCTGATTTACCAAAGCAAGCAAAGAAAAAAATAGAAATTCTCCGTTATTTTCAAGATAACAGAGAAATAATCTTAAAGCGTGACTTCTTGAAAAAGTTGCATACAACACAGGCAACAATAAAACCATTAATAGATGAAGGTTTATTAATAGAAAAAAAGCAAGAGATATACCGAAATCCTTTCAATGATGATGAAGTAGAGCGCACCAATGCACTTCCTTTAATGAAACAACAAGTTAAAGTAATGGAGCCGATAGTTGAGTCACTTGATACGGCTAGTCACGACGTTTTTCTTTTGCATGGTGTAACAGGAAGCGGGAAGACAGAAGTTTATTTACAGTCTATTCAGCATGTATTAGAACAAGGGAAAGAAGCTATCGTTTTAGTGCCAGAGATCTCATTAACACCACAAATGGTTACGAGGTTTAAAGGTAGATTCGGCTCACAAGTTGCTGTCATGCATAGTGCGCTATCAAAAGGTGAAAGATTTGATGAGTGGCGTAAAATTCAACGTAAGGAAGTAAATGTGGTTGTTGGTGCAAGATCGGCTATTTTTGCACCATTTGAAAATGTTGGCCTTATTATTATAGATGAGGAGCACGAAACGAGCTATAAACAGGAAGAACATCCACGTTATCATACCCGTGATGTGGCGATTTATCGAGGGGAATATCATCAATGTCCTGTCATTTTAGGAAGTGCGACACCAACATTAGAATCATATGCAAGAGCTGGTAAAGGTATATATCAGCTGTTATCGATGCCAGACCGAATGAATGAAACAAAAATGCCAGATGTACATATTGTTGATATGCGAGAAGAACTTCATGCTGGAAATAGAACAATGTTTTCTAGACAATTAAAAGAAGAAATTGAAAAGCGTATCGAACGAAAAGAACAAATAGTCTTATTTTTAAATCGTCGAGGGTATTCAACCTTTGTAATGTGCCGCGATTGTGGATACGTCATTAATTGTCCGCATTGTGATATTGCATTAACTTATCATCGGAAAACAGAAAAGTTAAAGTGTCATTATTGCAGTTATGAAGAAAAGATGCCTGATAAATGTCCAGATTGCTTAAGTGAAACAATTCGCTATTTTGGTACTGGTACACAAAAGGTGGAAGAAGCAATTCAAGAAATGATTCCTGCAGCACGCGTGATTCGGATGGATGTTGATACGACAAGACGTAAGGGTGCACATGAAAAGTTATTAGATCAATTTGGCAATCATGAAGCGGATATTTTATTAGGTACACAAATGATTGCAAAAGGTTTAGACTTTGCTAATGTTACATTAGTTGGTGTGCTAGCTGCAGATAGTTTGTTACATTTACCTGATTTCCGTGCTTCTGAAAAGACATTTCAACTTTTAACACAAGTAAGTGGACGTGCGGGAAGACATCATCTACCAGGAGAAGTTGTCATTCAAACTTATACACCAGATCATTACAGTGTTGAACTAGCAGCACAATATGACTATGAGACCTTTTTTAAACAGGAGATGTTATTACGTAAGACTTATAATTATCCGCCATACTATTTTCTAACATTAGTAACGGTCTCACATCCAAATGAATTAAAAGCAATGGAAGTGACAAAGACGATTACACAGTTATTAATTAAACACTTATCTAGTCAAGTGCGGGTTTTAGGCCCTACACCTTCACCAATCACAAGGATAAAAGATAGATATCGCTATCAATGCATGATAAAATACAAAAATGAACCAGAACAACGGCGTGTTTTACAGCGAATTTTAGCTTACTATGAAAAAGAGATTCAAAAAAATGATTTACTAATCCAAATTGATTTACAACCATATCAATTAATGTAGAAATGAGGTATTTGATGCAGAATGTCGTATTTATGGGGACACCAGATTTCGCCGTCCCTATTTTAAAACAGTTAGTAGAGGATAAATATAATGTTGTATTAGTTGTCACACAACCAGATCGTCCTAAAGGTAGAAAGAGACAATTGACACCGCCACCAGTTAAAGAGGAAGCAATGAAGCAAGGTATTCCAGTATACCAACCAGAAAAAGTTAAAGATACTTTTCAAGATATCTTAGCTTATGAGCCTGACATTATTGTGACAGCTGCCTTTGGACAGATTTTACCAAAAGCGTTATTGGAAGTTCCTAAATTTGGCTGTATTAATGTACATGCTTCTCTCTTGCCAGAACTTCGTGGTGGTGCACCAATTCACTATGCACTACTCCAAGGCAAAAGAGAAACAGGTATAACCATAATGTATATGGCCGAAAAGTTAGATGCAGGAGCGATTATCTCACAGGCTAAAATCGCCATTAATCACGATGACCATGTCGGATCATTACACGAGAAGTTAGCTGGAGTTGGTGCATCACTTTTACAGGAAACATTACCAACTATTTTAGAGCAAACGGCGCAACCGGTAGAGCAAGATGAAACACTTGTTACGTATGCACCAAATATTAAACGAGAACAAGAAAAAATAGATTGGAACGAAACGAATCACGAAATATATAATCATATTAGAGGACTTCACCCATGGCCTGTCGCAAGTACAACACTAAATGGGAATAATATTAAAATTTGGTGGGGAGAAGTAGACCCTACTACTTATCCAAACAAGCCAGGTGAAATAGTAGCTGTTAGCCCTGAAGGGATCATTGTTTGTTGCGGTAATAAAGAAGGCATTAAGATTACTGAAATACAACCTTCAGGAAAAAAGAAAATGTCTGTTGCAGATTTTGTACGTGGGAGCGGTCAATCATTAAAAGCAGGGGAAAAGTTGGGAGAATAAAATGAAGAAAAAAAATGTACGCGCAAGTTCATTAGATATATTATTACGGATAGGTGATAATGGTGCTTTCAGTCATTTATTAATTGATCATACGATCAAGTCAAATGAGTTATCTACATTAGATCAATCATTATTAACAGAGATAGTTTATGGTACCCTGCAACGAAAACTAACATTGGATTATTTCGTAACCCATTTTGTGAAAAAACCCGAAAAATTAGCGTCATGGGTAAAATGGTTGCTTTATCTATCCTTCTATCAAATGCATTATTTAGAAAAAGTTCCGGATCATGCGATTATTAACGAGGCTGTTACGATTGCTAAAAAAAGGGGACATGAAGGTATTTCTTCATTAGTTAATGGCGTATTACGGAGTGCGCAGCGAAGCGGTTTTCCTTCATTTGATAAGATTTCAGATGATGTGGAGCGTCTCAGTTTAGAAACAAGTCATCCATTGTGGTTGGTAAAACGCTGGGTGAAAACCTATGGTATAACTAAGACAGAATTGATTTGTCATGCTAACTTACATACAAAACCGATGACTGTTCGTGTACAACCATTAAAAATAACACGAGATGATGCAATGAAAGTACTGGAAGATGAGGGCTATGAGGTAGAAGCATCTCTTTTCTCAGAACAAGGAATTGTTGTTGTCAAAGGTAATGTATTAAAAAGTGACTTATTTAGTAAAAATAGTTTGTCAATTCAAGATCAAAGTTCGATGCTAGTAGCGGAAATGTTACAATTAGAAGAGAATCAAATTGTCTTAGATGCTTGTAGTGCTCCAGGTGGAAAGACAACACATATAGCTGAAAAACTAAAGAATACAGGTCAAATTTTCGCCTATGATTTGCTTGAGAAGAAAGCAGACCTTGTTGCAAAAAAAGCAGGTATATTGGGCTTAACCAATATTGAGACAAAGGGAGCTGATGCGAGAAACTTAGATGTCTATCATAATCCGAATACATTTGATCGCATATTAGTGGATGCACCTTGCTCAGGTTTAGGAGTTATTAGAGGGAAGCCAGATATTAAATACAATAAAAGTGAAGCAGATATTAATAAATTAGCAACCATTCAGATGTCATTATTAGAAAATGTTGCACAATTATTAAAAAATGATGGTAAACTTTTATATAGTACATGTACAGTTGATAAGGAAGAGAATGAAAAAGTAGTAGAAGCCTTTTTACTAGCTAATACGGACTTTGAAATAGATAAGTCTTTTTTCGAAACATTACCGACATTCATCCAAAATGCGCCTGGTTTATCTGATCTAGGGTTACAAATATTCCCGGATGATTATCAAACGGATGGTTTTTTCTTAACTCGCTTGCAAAAGAAATGAAAAAGACATACGTTATAAGGACTAGTTTACCGTTACGTATACAATGAATTATAATGATGAAGAATGAATGATACGGGGTGAGATGAATGAAGCAATATTTTATAACGGATCAAGGAAAAGTAAGAGAACATAATGAAGATGCAGGTGGTATATTTCGTAATGCAGAAAATCAAGTTTTAAGTGTTGTAGCAGACGGGATGGGAGGCCATAAGGCAGGTGATGTGGCTAGTCAAATGGTTATCCATCACTTTCAACAAGAATGGCCAAAAACCACTAGCTTAACAACGAAAGAGGAAACGGAAGAATGGTTGACAAACTCAATTAAAGATATTAATCAAAAAGTTTATGATCATGCACAGGAAAATAAAGAATGTGCTGGTATGGGCACAACGGTGGTGGCTGCAATATTTTCTTGTGATTTTGTTTCTATCGCGCATATTGGTGATAGCCGTTGTTATCTTTATCATGATCAAACACTTCGACAAGTAACAGAGGACCATTCACTCGTCAATGAACTTGTTCGATCTGGTCAAATTTCAAAAGAAGATGCTGAATTTCATCCTCGTAAAAATGTTTTGATGAGAGCATTGGGCACAGATAAAAATGCAGAACCAGATGTAAGATCAGAAGAATGGAAAGAAAAGGATCGTATACTGATTTGCTCAGATGGTTTATCTAATAAAGTCAGTGATAAAGAATTCAATGAATATTTGCAGAAGGATGATTCACTTGACCAAATTGGAAAACAATTAGTTAATCTAGCTAATGATCGCGGTGGAGAAGACAATATCACGATTACTTTATCTGAATATGAAACAGTAAGAGAAGGTGATCCATCGTGTTAGAAGGTCGATTACTGAATGACCGTTATAAGGTAATAAAGACGATTGGCGGCGGTGGAATGGCCAACGTATATCTAGGCCATGACACTATTTTAGATCGTGAAGTAGCTATTAAAGTATTGAAACTAGAATATGCAAATGATGAAGAATTTATTACCCGTTTTCATCGTGAAGCCCATTCTGCAACAAGTTTATCTAATCCTAATATAGTTAATATATATGACGTCGGCGATGAAGATAATATATACTACATGGTTATGGAGTATGTCGATGGGATGACTTTAAAAAAATATATTCAATTATACGGTCCAATCCAAGTTGAAGAAGCGATTGCAATTATGAGACAAGTTACATCTGCAATTGATCATGCCCATGAAAATGATATTGTTCATCGTGACATTAAACCCCAAAACATTTTAATTGATCCTTTTGGTCAAGTTAAAGTGACTGATTTTGGTATAGCATTGGCTTTAAGTGCTACCTCATTGACGCAAACCAATTCTGTATTAGGTTCTGTTCATTATCTTTCACCAGAACAGGCGCGCGGAGGGAACGCAAATAAAAAATCCGATATCTATTCACTAGGTATTGTCCTCTATGAATTGTTGACTGGGCGGATACCTTTCTCTGGACAATCTGCAGTTTCGATTGCCTTAAAACACTTACAATCTAATACGCCCTCCATTAGACAATGGAATGAAGAAATACCACAAAGTATTGAAAATGTTGTTTTAAAAGCAACAACAAAAGATCCATTCTATCGGTATGATTCGGTAGATGCTTTTGAGCAAGATTTAATAACTGCTTTAGACCCATCTCGTTTGAATGAGCCAGCTTTTTTCCCGCCTGAAGAAGAGGGCGAGTCAACAAAAGCAATTCCGATCATAACGGAAAAATCTTTTGAAAAAAATAAATCAGCACAAGATACACTCGTTCACACTAAAAATAATGTTGGAAATGAACAACCAACAGAAAATGAAACAGATATAAAAACAGGTAAAAATAAAAAAGCTAAGAAAAAGAAATCCAAAAAAAAGAAAGTTTTTATTTGGTTGATAATAGTATTCTTTGTTCTAATAAGTTCAGGTCTGTTTGCATTATTTGTATTGCCTAATTGGCTCCAACCAGATGATATAACGGTTCCTGAGTTAGAAGGAGAAACATATAGTGATGCTTTACAAGAACTTGTAGAACTTGGTTTAGAAGTAGAACGTGAAGATGATTTCTCAGAAGAAATTCCGGAAGATCACGTAACGAGAACGAACCCTGAGGCAGGCATAAATATTAAAGAAGGCTCCTCGATAACAGTTTATGTTAGTCAAGGAAAAGAAACAGAAGATATTGCTGATTATGTAGGGCAGAATTATGATCAAGTAGAACGAATTCTCCTGCAACTAGGTTATCAAGACGTTCAGAGAAACGATACCTATTCTGATCAACCAGAAGGACAGATTTTAGAACAGGTTGAACCTTCACCAAATAGTGCGGTGGTTCCTTCTGATACTATTGTTATATTCGATGTTAGTGCTGGAGAAAAAATGATCACGTTAGATGACTTAACTGGCATGAGTGAAGATGATGCAAGAGAGTATCTAGCAGCAAATAATTTATCCGCCAATATAGAAGAAAGTAATTCAGATGAAGTCGCTGACGGAGATGTGATTAGTCAATCTCCAAGTGCAGGTAGTGAGGTGGCAGAGGATACTGTTGTCGATCTTGTTGTTTCAATAGGAGAAGAAGAACAGCCTCCTATAACACATAGCGTTTCCTTTACAATACCATATACTGGTGACACTACAAATAACGGTAATGGTGATGAAAATGGAAATGGAAATAATGAGAATGCCACAAGTGAAGCACAAGAAGTGCGTATCTATATTAGTGATATGAATAATGATCTTACGAGCTTGTATGAAACAGAGTCCATTACGGAGGATACGGAGTTTTCTGTTAGACTTACGATCGCACCAGGTGAGACTGCAACTTACAAAGTTGAAAGAGAAGATCAAGTAATCTTGCAAAAAACGATTGCATATGAAGATGTAGAGGGGTGAGTGAATGGATGCCTGAAGGTAAAATTATGAAAGCATTAAGCGGCTTTTATTACGTGAAAAGTGATCAAAATATATATCAATGCAGAGGACGAGGATTATTTCGTAAACAAAAAATCACGCCATTAGTTGGTGATGATGTCCAATTTGATATTAGCAATCCGAATGAAGGCTATATTTTTGAAATAAAAGAACGTAAAAATGAATTAAGACGCCCACCTATAGCGAATATTGATCAAGCTGTTATTGTCGTGTCAGCTAAAGAACCTGATTTTAGTTCCCTACTATTAGATCGTTTTTTATTATTAGTAGAAGCGAATCAAATAGAACCTGTTATATTTATTTCAAAAGTAGACATGCTTTCTGCTGAAGAGCTAGAAAAAATTAATATGTATCAGGAAATTTATCGTTCTACTGGCTATCAGGTTGAAGTGTCATCAACGAAAGATGGTTCTGATCTGCAACAACTAATGCCTTATTTCTCGAATAACATATCGGTTATAGCTGGACAATCAGGTGTGGGTAAATCATCGTTATTAAATAAATTGAATCCACAACTTGATATCGAGACAGACGAAATTTCAACTAGTCTGAATCGTGGTAAACATACAACGAGGCATGTTGAACTTGTAGAAATTGCAGAAGGTTTAGTTGCGGATACACCTGGATTTAGTTCATTGGAATTTGATCAAATTGATTTAGAAACGTTACCTGTTTGCTTTCCTGAAATGAGAAGCAGACAGAATGATTGTAAATTCCGTGGCTGCATGCATATTAATGAGCCGAAGTGTGCCATTAAAGCAGCCGTAGAAAATGAAGAAATCGCATCTTTCCGATACAAACATTATGTTTCATTTTATCACGAAATTCATACAAGAAAGCCGAGGTATTAAAAGATGACAAAAATTGCCCCATCTATTCTATCAGCTGATTTTGCACGATTGAAAGATGAAATTACAGACGTGGAACGAGGGGGAGCCGATTATATTCATGTTGATGTAATGGACGGCCACTTTGTTCCCAACATAACAATTGGACCACTTATTGTTAATGCTATTCGTCCAGTTACTACGTTACCTTTAGATGTGCATTTAATGATTGATAATCCAGATGACTATATTGACGCTTTTGCTGATGCTGGAGCAGATATTATTTCTGTTCATGTCGAAGCTTGTGTGCATTTACACCGCACGATTCATGCGATTAAAGCAAGAGGAGTAAAAGCGGGAGTTGTAATCAATCCTGGTACACCTGTAGAAATGCTCTACCCTATTTTAAAAGATGTCGATTTAGTCTTGTTTATGACTGTAAATCCTGGCTTTGGTGGGCAGTCCTTTATCGCAGATGTATTGTCGAAGGTTGAACAAGCAGCTATTTGGAGAAGAGAATTTGCCCCTCATGTGGAGTTTGAAGTTGATGGTGGTATTAATGAAGAAACTGCCAAATTGTGTACAGATGCAGGTGTCGATGTGTTAGTTGCAGGAAGCGCTATTTTCAATCAACAGGATCGACATGAAGCAATTGAGATCATTCGAAATGCAACAAAATAAAGTTTGTGCATAAAAGGGGTAAGATTATGTATACTGTAGCCATTGTAGCGGGAGGTCCTGCTTCATTTATTCCAAACTTAACATTATACCAGAATCAAGTTGACTACTGGATTGGTGCAGATAAAGGTTCTTACCGTTTAGTAGAGGAAAATATGAGTCTAGATCTAGCAATTGGCGATTTTGATTCGATAACTGAAGATGAATTTAGTAAGGTGAAAGAGCATGCAAAAAAAATAAATGTTTTTTCAATTGAAAAGGATGAAACTGATCTAGATTTAGCTATTTTAGAAGCAATGGCTTTAAAGCCTAATAAATTACTTATCTTTGGTGCTACAGGTGGTCGAATGGACCACACACTGGCTAATATTCAATTACTCTCCCGATTAAAACAGGACATCCAAACTAGTATAATTGATTCTCAAAATGAAATTTCTTTATTTCGTCCTGGAAACTATGAGATTGAGGAAAATCACAATTTACCGATGATCTCCTTTATTCCTTTAACACCTGCTGTAGCAGGTTTATCTCTTGAAAATTTCTACTATCCGTTAGAGGATAAATTAATTGAATGGGGATCAACTCTATGTCTTTCCAATAAGCTTATTCGGAAAAAAGGTACTTTTTCTTTTGATACAGGCATATTAATAATGATAAAGAGCCGTGATGTACTTATTAGGCATGGTAATCATACAATAATATGAAGTATTTTTTGTCATAAGGAAAAGAGGAGGGGTTCTCATTAAATTTTATACCTTTAAACTCCCAAGGTTCATTGGTGGCTTCGTTCGAGTAATCATGGGTTCATTTAAAAAGAATTAATTTGTTCCGTATGTGAAAGTGGCATAACAAAAAAGCACCTAATCATAGGTGCTTTTTTGTTAAATAAGTATATCTTTTATTGAATAGTAAAAACTAATCATTAAAGCACTACTTATAATTATACGCGCTCTACTTTACCAGATTTCAATGCACGAGTAGAAACATAAACACGTTTCGGTTTACCATCTACCATAATGCGAACTTTTTGCACGTTAGCTTTCCATGTGCGTTTATTAGAGTTCATTGCGTGCGAACGGTTATTTCCAGTTGAAGTTTTACGTCCAGTTATAACACATTTTCGTCCCATATTAATCCCTCCTACTTACATCTATCTCATTACATACTTATATAATTTATCACAAATATACGGATAATGCAATCTATAGTTGAATAAAGTAAGAACGATCAAAATGATCACGAATTAATTACTACTAATAAGCAAAACCTTCAATTTTTAGACAAAAAGTAGCTTTATAATAGGAATATAAAGCAGATTCGCTTGACAGAATTTAAGTTTTCGTCCATTGTATAAAGGGGTTTATCAAGGTTATGGAAGACTTAGGTCCTTAATACACGGATTTATTCAAGTACATACTAACCAATGAAACAGTTTTTTGTTAAAGGTACAAGGTGAAACGGCTTTCATAATTAATTTGTTTGTTGTAATATGAAGATAACCGAACTGTTTTATATGTTAAACTGAAATTATAAGTAAAAGAATAGCAAGATATGACTAAGGAGGATAATGTTATGTCTATTGAATTAACTACAAAAGACGGACATGTCACAATTACAAATGAAGTAATCTCTACAGTTGCCGGTGGAGCAGCTATTGAGTGCTATGGTATTGTTGGTATGGCTTCAAAAAACCAACTGAAAGATGGAATTGCGGAAATTTTACGTAAAGAAAACTTTTCTAAAGGTGTTGTCGTTCGTCAAGATGATGACCTTATTAGTATTGATATGTATATTATTGTAAGTTATGGTACAAAGATTTCTGAAGTAGCTCATAACGTACAATCTCAGGTAAAATATACATTGGATAAAACATTAGGATTACCAATTCATGCAATTAATATTTTCATTCAAGGTGTAAGGGTACAAGCAGAATAAAAAATAAAAGTTGTAATAAATAAAATGCTAGCTACAAATTGAAACGTGTTAAGTTTTTCGTTTACGAAGGAGGAAGTTCTAGTGGTTGTAAGAACTATAGAAGGCGCTAAGTTTGCACAAATGGTGCTACTTGGTGCAAACCATTTAACTAACAATGCAACAATGATTGATGCATTAAATGTTTTTCCAGTTCCTGATGGGGACACGGGTACAAATATGAATTTATCAATGACTTCAGGCGCTGCCGAAGTAAAGAAATTAGAGAATGAATCTGTAACAGTAGTATCTGAAGCATTTGCAAAAGGCTTGTTAATGGGTGCACGTGGAAATTCAGGTGTGATACTTTCACAACTATTTCGCGGTTTTGCAAAAGGTGTGAATGGTGCTGAAGTTCTTGATACAAAAACATTCGCAAAGGCTTTGCAAACAGGTGTTAATACAGCTTATAAAGCTGTTATGAAACCGGTTGAAGGGACAATTTTAACTGTAGCAAAAGATACCGCTAAAAAAGCAGTAGAATTAGCTGAAACTACTGAGGACATCATTGTATTTATGGAAGGTGTCTTAAAAGCTTCTAAAAAATCGCTTGCGCATACACCGGAATTATTACCAGTTTTGAAAGAGGTTGGTGTAGTAGATAGTGGTGGACAAGGTTTAGTAGTTATATATGAAGGGTTTTTAGCATCCTTAAAAGGAGAGGCTTTACCTGAATCTGCAAATGCGACGGTTGAAATGGATGATTTGGTAAACGCTGAACATCATAAACTTGTTCAAGATTATATGCGAACAGAGGATATCGAATTTGGTTATTGTACTGAATTTATGGTTAAATTTGAAGATGAAAAATTAAAAGAAAATCCTTATGATGAAGAAGTATTTCGTCAAGAGCTAAGTGAACTAGGTGATTCATTATTAGTTGTATCTGATGATGAAATTATTAAAGTCCATGTGCACGTAGAATATCCTGGTCAAGCTATAGATTTAGGCCAGCGTTTTGGAAGCTTTATTAGTATTAAAGTTGAAAATATGCGTGAGCAACATACTTCTATTGTCGGTGATAAGGTTAAAACGAAAGAAAAGCCAAAGAAAAAGCAAGATTATGCGATCGTATCTGTTGCAATGGGTGATGGATTAAAAGAATTGTTAGAAAGTCTTGGTGCATCAGTTGTCATTCAAGGTGGACAAACAATGAATCCTAGTACGCAGGACATTACACATGCAATTGAAGAAGCGCATGCTAAACGCGTAATTATATTACCTAACAATAAAAATATTGTCATGGCTGCTGAGCAAGCTGCAGATTTAAGTGAAGATGAAGTAATTGTTGTTCCAACGAAAACAATTCCACAGGGAATGAGCGCATTATTAGCCTTTCATCCTGATTCTTCGCTTGAGACTAACAAAGCGAATATGTTAGAAGCAAGTAAGCAAGTAAAAACTGGTCAGATAACATATGCAGTAAGAGATACGCAAATAGATGGGTTAACGATTGAAAATGGAAACTTTATGGGGCTTGCTGATAGTAAGATTATCGCAACAGGTAAAGATAAATTAGATGTTATCAAACAATTACTAGCAGAACTTGTTACAGAGGAAGATGAAATTGTAACGATCTTACAAGGTGAAGATGCTGCTGATGAAGAAATTGAGATCATCGAATCATACATTGAAGCGGAATTTGAAGACTTGGAAATAGAAGTTCATAAAGGAAATCAACCGATTTATTCTTATATTTTTGCTATAGAATAAGTAAGAAGGCTCAGGAGTAAGACCATATCCTGAGCTTTTCTTATGTTAGAAGTTTCGTTATACTAAGTTTACAACTTACGCAAGTATGAAACAGGTATTCAAGTCTTGATATAACAAGGAAGTCTGACAATCAAAATAGAAGTTGACTTCACGCTTCTTTTGAAATCGGCTGACGAACTTTTTGCTTTACTAAGTTAGCTGAAGCCGTGCCTACGGAAAGGGAGCCCATTTCGCTTGAGATGCGAGGCGAAAGCTCTGTTAAATGTCCATTTAACTAAAGATCGTTACGACATAGTCTGTGTTAATTCTGTAATTGACAATAAACTTATAAAAAACAGATCTCTAAAGAATGTCACATAATATAATTCAAACGAAACACATTCAACAATTAACGCTTATTTTTTTGTTGAGATAATTGAGTAAGAAAATATAAAACACGTTTAATAACTGAGGGAATTGAAAGGAGTGTCATTTCGAATGAAATACAAATCAGTTTTTGACATTATTGGTCCTGTTATGATTGGACCTTCAAGTTCTCACACAGCAGGTGCTGCAAGAATTGGTAGGGCTGCGAGAAATTTATTTGGAAATGAACCAGTTTGGGCAGATATTTATCTCTACGGGTCATTTGCTAAAACGTATAGAGGCCATGGTACGGATGTTGCAGTTATTGCAGGCTTATTAGACTATGATACTGATGACAGTCGAATTAGTATAGCATTGGAAATTGCACATTCAAAAGGTATTGCTGTCCACTTTTTTGAAGAAGAAAGTGCCGTTGAACACCCAAATACAATGCGAATTAAAATGGGTGTTGGTAATGAAACTTTTGAATTAGTGGGTATTTCTATCGGCGGTGGGAAAGTTGAAATTACGGAACTGAATGGTTTTGAATTGCATTTATCAGGAAACCATCCGGCTATCTTAATCATGCACAATGATCGTTTTGGTGCAATTGCATCTGTTACACAAATATTAGCAAAGCACGAAATTAATATTGGTAGAATGGAAGTATCACGTAAAGACATAGGCAAAGAAGCATTAATGGTAATTGAACTGGACCAAAACGTAAGTGAAGCGATAGAATTAGAATTAGATCAAGCTGACCACATCTTGCATGTTTCTAAAATTGTCGATTGATTCACATTACATATATACGAACTAGAACTAGAGTTAAATTATTAAATAAATAATAAGAATCAGGGAGGGATTTATTTGTTTCGAAACGTCGCAGAATTATTAACAATCACAGAAGAAAAAAATATTTCGATCTCTGAAGCAATGATCCTTCAAGAGATGAACTTGCATGGGAAATCTAGAGAACAGATAATGGCTCAAATGGAACGAAATCTAGATGTCATGGAAAAAGCAATAGAAGATGGTTTAAAAGGTGTCCGTTCTCATTCAGGTCTTACAGGTGGGGATGCGGTACTTCTACAAAACTATATAAAAACAAACAAACCACTTTCAGGCACGTTATTATTGGATGCTGTTAGTAAAGCGGTCGCAACAAATGAAGTAAACGCTGCTATGGGGTTAATTTGTGCTACACCGACAGCTGGAAGTGCTGGCTGTGTTCCGGGTGCTTTATTCGCAGTAAAAGAAAGATTAGAACCTTCTCGAGAAGAGATGATTCGTTTCTTATTTACATCTGGTGCTTTTGGATTTGTTGTTGCAAATAATGCTTTTATTTCCGGCGCTGCTGGTGGTTGTCAAGCAGAAATAGGTTCAGCTGCAGCAATGGCTTCGGCAGCTGTAGTAGAAATGTCTGGTGGGACACCGAAACAAAGTGCAGAAGCGTTTGCTATAACGTTAAAAAATATGTTAGGACTTGTTTGCGACCCTGTTGCAGGACTCGTTGAGGTACCATGTGTTAAGCGTAACGCAGCTGGAGCTTCTAATGCGATTGTATCAGCAGATATGGCTTTAGCAGGTATTGTTAGTAAAATTCCTTGTGATGAAGTTATAGGAGCGATGTATCGAATTGGAAGACAAATGCCATCAGCTTTACGAGAGACTGCAGAAGGTGGTCTTGCTGCTACACCAACTGGGCGAGCAATTGCTGCAAAAATTTACGGAAATACAGCAGAGAAAGAGTGAGATAATTGGGAGATCATTCGATTGAGCAAGTTAAAGGAGTAGGAGAAGCTTTACAAAAGAACTTTGAAGAACTGGGGATTTATACAGTTAATGATTTGCTCTTTTATTTTCCAAACAGATACGAACATTATGAAATCAAACCTGTCAGTGAATTAAGGCATGATGAGAAAGTATCGATAGAAGGGGAAGTCGTAGGAGATCCTGTGCTCACCTTTTTCGGAAAAAAGAAATCACGCTTAATATTTCATCTTCAAGTTGAAGAAGTAATCATAAAAGGGATTATGTTCAATCGACCTTTCGCGAAAAAACAATTACAACAAGGTGATACAGTAACATTAACTGGGAAATGGGATCAGCATCGCTTACAAATTACTGTCAATCAATATAAAAAGGGTAAAGTGAAACAAGATGATCCGATTCAGCCTGTTTATTATTTAAAGAATATACTAAAGTCAGCACAATTCAAAAAAATAATGATGCAGGCTATCGATCAATTTGCAGGTGAGATTGAAGAAATATTACCAAATCCTTATATAGAATCTTACAAGCTGCCAACAAGGGCTAAAGCATTGAGGGAAATGCATTTTCCATCTAATTTTCAAACGCTTAAGCATGCGAAGCGTCGTTTTATTTATGAAGAGCTTTTATTGTTCCAATTAAAAATGCAATTATTTCGTAAAAGAGATCGAGAGCGTACAAAAGGAAATAGCCAAATATATGATGCGTCTCAAGTTAATCAGTTTATTGAAACGTTACCATTTAAGTTAACAGATGCGCAAAAACGTTCACTTGATGAAATATTAGTAGATTTACGTGCCCCTTACCGAATGAATCGATTATTACAAGGTGATGTTGGTTCAGGGAAAACAGCTGTCGCTGCGATTGCCTTATTTGCTTCTATTACATCTAAAAAGCAGGGAGCAATTATGGTGCCAACAGAAATATTGGCTGAACAACATTATGAATCGTTACAGTCTTTATTCGATGGATACGGAACGATTATGTTATTAACTGGTTCTGTTAAAGGGAAAAAACGAAAAGAGATTCTAGAAAAAATCAAGACGCATCAAGTGGATATTACTATCGGTACCCATGCATTGATCCAAGAGGAAGTGGTCTTTGCTAATTTAGGTACAGTGATTGTCGATGAGCAACATCGTTTTGGTGTTAATCAACGAAAGACGTTGCGTGACAAAGGAATGGATCCAGATGTACTATTTATGACAGCTACCCCCATCCCTAGAACACTTGCTATTACAAGTTACGGTGATATGGATGTATCGCAAATTGATGAGATGCCAGTTGGTCGTAAAACAGTTGAAACCTATTGGGTAAAAGAAAACATGCTCCCTCGTCTATTACAATTCATTCAAAAAGAAGTGGATAGTGGTTATCAAGCGTATGTTATTTGTCCATTAATTGAAGAATCGGATAAAATAGATATTCAAAATGCGGTAGACTTATATAATCAATTACAAAATACATTCCCTTCGTCGACTAAAGTTGGTTTATTACATGGTAGGTTACATAGTGATGAAAAAGAAGATGTTATGCAGCAGTTTGCGGCTAATGAGATTCATGTTTTAGTTTCTACGACAGTTGTGGAGGTAGGTGTGAATGTTCCAAATGCAACAGTTATGCTCGTATATGATGCAGAAAGATTTGGTTTATCACAATTACACCAATTAAGAGGAAGAGTGGGACGTGGGCAAGCGCAGAGTTATTGTATTTTACTTGCTGATCCTAAAGGTGAAGTAGGAAAAGAACGTATGAAAATTATGACCGAAACGAGTAATGGATTTGAATTAGCAGAGCAAGATTTGCAATTAAGAGGACCTGGGGACTTTTTTGGTAAAAAACAAAGTGGCTTACCTGAGTTTAAAGTAGCTGATATTGTTCAAGATTATCGTGCATTAGAAACGGCCAGAAATGATGCACAATCAATTGTTTATCAAGATCGATTGAAAGATCCAAATTATTATGCACTTAAAAGCTACATCACAAAAGAATTAAACAATAATGGATCTTCATTTGATTAAAGGGGCTTGCATCTTTTTCTTTGGTATTATATATTACTATTAGTACCTACTCATAAATTAAAAATTCTCTTTAGTTTTACATTGGAAGTGATGAGAAAACTAGGATGGTGTTTAAATAAATGAAATTACCGAAAAAACATAGACAACAAAAATTACAAGAAACAATTAAAGAGATGCCTTTCATTACGGATGAAGCGTTGGCAAAACAGTTTGGCGTTAGTATTCAGACTATTCGATTAGACAGAATGGAATTATCCATTCCTGAGTTGCGTGAACGAATCAAATCTGTCGCAACCGATCAATGGAATGAAACCGTAAAAGCATTACGAATTGATGAAGTAATTGGAGAAGTGATTGATTTAGAATTAGACAATCGGGCTATTTCTATTTTAGACATTAGTAGTGAACATGTATTCTCACGTAATGATATTGCTCGTGGCCATCATTTATTTGCTCAAGCTAATTCATTAGCTGTGGCAGTTATTAACGATGAGCTAGCTTTAACCGCTAAGGCAGAGATAAAGTTTACGCGACAAGTTAAACAAGGGGAACGCGTTATTGCAAAAGCTAAAGTAGTCACTGCTGTTGAAAATCAACGGACATCGGTTGAAGTAGATAGCTATGTTGATAATGAAATTGTTTTTTCTGGTGTGTTCGATATGTATCGTTCTACAGAACAAAAAGGAGAAGATCGACATGAAGTTAGTAATTGATGCAATGGGAGGCGACCATGCTCCAGAAGCAGTAGTAAAAGGGGCTATGGAAGCTGTCAAACAGATTGAAAACCTTGAAATAACATTAGTGGGAGATCAAGAAAAAATAGCGACTCATTTAACAGATGACAGCAAGATATCGATTATACATACAACAACTGTAATAACTGGTGATGAAGAACCTGTTCGAGCTGTTCGTAGAAAAAAGGACTCTTCTCTAGTTTTAATGGCAAATGAAGTGAAGGAAAAACGAGCTGACGCTTGTGTATCAGCAGGGAGTACCGGAGCGTTAATGAGCGCTGGTTTATTTCAAGTCGGCCGTATCAAAGGTATAGAAAGACCAGCACTAAGCCCAACTTTACCAACTAAAGATCAAAAAGGATTTTTATTATTAGATGTTGGTGCTAATGTAGACGCAAAAGCGAAACACCTCGTTCAATTTGCAATCATGGGTACAATTTATAGTGAGAAAGTCCGGGGGATCACTTCACCTCGAGTAGGCTTACTGAATATTGGAACAGAAGATGGTAAAGGCAATGAACTGACAAAAGCTGCTTTTTCTCTATTAAAACAAGCACCGATTAACTTCATTGGTAATGTAGAAGCACGAGATTTACTTGACGGTGTTGCAGATGTGGTTGTTACAGATGGTTTTAGTGGTAATATAACGCTGAAAACAATTGAGGGTACAGCTGCGACAATGTTTTCTATGTTGAAGAAGTCATTTATGGCTAACATGAAGACAAAAGTAGCTGCTGGATTGATGCAAAAAGATTTAAGGAAACTAAAAGATCAATTAGACTATTCAGAATATGGTGGTGCAGGACTTTTTGGTCTTCAATCCCCAGTTATCAAAGCACATGGTTCTTCAAACGCTCGTGCGATTTTTAGTGCAATTAAGCAAGCATGTCATATGGTGGAATATGATGTCACAAAAAAAATTGAAACAACAGTAGCAGAGTATGACGCCAGTGAGGAGGAATAATATGAAACAAGTAGCCTTTATATATCCCGGACAAGGATCACAACAAGTTGGTATGGGTGAAGAATTATATCAAACGTATCCGGTGGTAAAAGAACTTTTTGAACAGGCTAATGCATTATTGAATTTAAATTTAACGGATCTTATGTTTGTGGGCCCAGACGATAAGTTAAAGCAAACAGAGAATGCCCAACCTGCTTTATTACTTACTAGCATTGCTATTACTAGGGTACTTTTTGAGGAAGGTATTAAACCAGTACGTCTTGCTGGTCATAGTCTTGGCGAATACAGCGCACTCGTGGCAGCAAATGCTTTGCCATTTCAGGATGCCTTACCATTAGTACAAGCTAGAGGTCGGTTGATGGAAGAAGCATATCCAAAAGGTCAAGGACTAATGGCTGCGGTTCTCGGAATGGAGCAAGATACTCTGCAAAAAGAATTAGATCAAATTCAAACGGAAACAAATGAAGTGATTGAAATTGCTAATTTGAATTGTCCAGGTCAAATAGTCATTTCAGGAACTAAAGTAGCAATAGAACATGCCGTTACAAAGTTAAAAGAAGCTGGAGCAAAACGGGTCTTACCGTTAAATGTTAGTGGACCATTTCATTCTAGTTTAATGAAACCAGCTGCTAATGAATTTTCTAAACGATTAGAACAAGTAAATGTTACCAATGCGGAAATTCCTGTCTATGCGAATGTATCGGCCGAAGAAGTGACAGACCAAGTAGAAATTAAACAATTACTAATAGAACAATTGTATTCACCAGTTCGTTTTGAAGAAATTTTACACCGTTTGAATGATGATTCATTGGATGCTATCGTAGAAATTGGTACTGGAAAAGTCTTAACTGGATTAATGAAGAAAGTGAATCGTCGCATGACTACTTTCTCTATCCAAGATCCAGAATCACTTCAGGCGTTTATTTCATGGTATAAGGAGGAATCTTAATGCTTAAAGGTAAGGTAGCACTTATAACAGGTGCTTCTCGAGGGATTGGTAGATCAGTTGCACTAGAGCTTGCATCGCAAGGAGTGAAAGTTGCCGTCAACTTTGCAGGCAACGAAACAAAAGCACAACAAGTTGTTGATGAGATAGAAGCATTAGGCATAGAGGCAATTAAGATTCAAGCAGATGTTACGGTTGAAGCAGAAGTCAAAGATATGATCAAGCAAGTAATAGAAATATTTGGTAGTTTAGATATCTTAGTTAATAATGCCGGTATAACGCGTGATAATTTGATCATGCGTATGAAAGAAGAAGAATTTGATGAAGTAATTCAAACGAATTTAAAAGGTGTTTTTCTTACTACGAAAGCTGTGACAAGACAAATGATGAAGCAAAGAGCTGGTCGAATTATTAATGTCGCCTCAGTAGTTGGTATTAGTGGTAACGCTGGTCAAGCAAACTATGTAGCAGCAAAAGCTGGTGTAATTGGTATGACTAAAACCGCTGCAAAGGAATTAGCTACGCGTAATATCTTAGTAAATGCAGTTGCACCAGGATTTATTGAAACAGATATGACAGCTAAATTATCAATTGAGCAACGCGATGCAATGACTGAATTAATACCTCTTACAAGATTGGGTAGTGGTGAGGATGTTGCGAAAGTTGTGCGATTTTTAGCTTCTGATGATGCAAGTTATATCACTGGACAAACTATACAAGTTGATGGTGGTATGGTAATGTAGAATTTGTTATTCTCTTGCTACTTTGAAAGGGGGTGAACGAAAGATGGCAGATACATTTGAACGCGTAAAGAAAATAGTGATCGATCGCCTAGATGTTGAAGAAGATAAAGTAACTTTAGAGGCATCTTTTAAAGATGATTTAGAAGCAGATTCATTAGATGTTGTTGAACTTGTTATGGAACTAGAAGATGAGTTTGATATGGAAATCGCTGATGAAGATGCAGAAAAACTTCAAACGGTTGGTGATGCTGTAACGTACATAAACAGCCAATCCTAATAAATGGTATCAATTAAAAAGTCTCGCTCAAAAAGCGAGACTTTTAAAATATGGCTCTTTTCGAAAAGATTGTTGCTTTTCAATATGAACTTGATAAAAACTGCGACGTAGTGAAACTTTTTTACCGCTACGCTCCACAAGTGAAATGGGATCGCTTTCCGTGGGCACAACCTCAGCTATCTCTAGAAGCAAAAATCGCTTCTAGAGAGGATCTTCGGTTTGTGTTGTTCCCACAGGAGTCTCACCCATCTCACTTGCTCCGCTAGTTTTTGTTTATAAATAAGTAAAGCGTGTCCTATTTCATACTGAATTTAAATACCAGTAACTATGTTAGTTACTGAAAAACACATCAGTTGTTAATTTATTATAACTAGCGTATCAAGTGAAATTGACGACACTCCTGCAGGAACAGCACATGTTTTCGATGGGATGAGTAATCGCAATCCCACGGGCTGAAGATCCACTCGGAAAGCGGTCTTTGCTTATCCGAGTTAGCTGAAGCCGTGCCTGCGGAAAGGGAGTCAATTTCACTTGAGAAGCGGGTTAGATAATTCGTTACGTCGTAGTTGATGATAATGCTGACGTAAGTATGGTTAAGGGCAGTCTATGGAAATGTTTTAAACAACAATCTTTTAGAAAAGAGCTTAAAAATAAAGGTGTTAAAATAATGAATAGGAGGCGAAGGATATGAATTTTCAACCATTACAAGATCATTTGCAAATTCATTTTAATAATGAATCGATATTGCAACAAGCTTTTACACATTCTTCTTATGTGAATGAAAATCGTGGCAAATCATCTCAAGATAATGAACGGCTTGAATTTTTAGGAGATGCGGTATTAGAACTAGGTGTTTCGCAATATTTATATCGTACTTATCCTAATATGGCAGAAGGAGAGTTAACGAAATTACGCGCATCAATTGTCTGTGAGCCTGCCTTAGTTGGTTTTGCAAATGATTTATCGTTTGATCAATACGTGTTACTTGGTAAGGGTGAAGAACGAACTGGTGGGAGAAAGCGTCCAGCATTATTAGCTGATGTTTTTGAAGCTTTTGTTGGTGCACTTTACTTAGATCAAGGTTTTGATGTTGTATTAGACTTCTTGGATAAATACCTTTATCCAAAAATTGAAAAAGGTGCCTTTTCTCACGCAATGGATTATAAAAGCCAGTTGCAGGAATTGATTCAACAGAATAGAGATGCAGAGATTGTATATGAAATAGTTGAGGAAAAAGGTCCCGCACATGATCGCGAATTCATTGCAAACGTACGTTTGAATCAAGAAATTGCTGGAGTTGGACATGGTAGAACAAAGAAGGAAGCAGAACAACGAGCTGCTAAAAAGGCATTAGATCAAAGGTAGAATAAAATGATTGATGGTTGGCTCGTCTTTATGAATAGCTATTCGTAAAAACAAGCCAACAATCACTCTATTTTATTTACGGATACTTGAAAGTTCTTGAATAAATGCTTGTGTTTCAGAAACGCTTAATTGACCTTTTTGAATTAAAACATCATATAACGCTTTTAGATCATCATACTTCTCTAGATTGTAATCATCTGGATCCATAATTGATTCATTTACCACGCGTAACTGGCTAGCAATTTCCTTTAGAATATAAGTAAGGTTTTCATTTGTTGCTTCATTTAAATTCAAACGAACACTCCTTTGGTAATCTGACCTTCTATCTCTCCTCTCTTTATGATAAAATAGTTTAGTTGAAATGCAAGCTTTTAGTTGAAATTGTAGTAAAATAATTAATGAGTTAAAAAATAGTAGCGACTTAATAGGAGAATGTATATGTTCCTAAAAAAATTAGAATCAGTTGGTTTTAAATCATTTGCTGAACGCGTTTCAGTAGATTTTGTTCCGGGTGTTACTGCAGTGGTAGGACCAAACGGAAGCGGAAAAAGCAATATAACAGACGCAATACGATGGGTTTTAGGGGAGCAGTCTGCTAAATCATTGCGTGGTACAAAGATGGAAGATATTATTTTTCAGGGTAGTGATACACGAAAAGCTTTAAATGTCGCAGAGGTTACCCTTATTTTAGATAACCATGATCAAGCATTACCGATTGATTATGAAGAAGTAAGTGTAACTAGGCGTGTATATCGTTCTGGTGAAAGTGAATATTTATTAAACAAGCAATCTTGTCGATTAAAAGATATTGTTGATTTATTTATGGATTCTGGTTTAGGACGAGATGCATTTTCTATTATTAGTCAAGGGAAAGTTGAAGAAATATTAAGCTCGAAAGCAGAAGAAAGACGCACAATTTTTGAAGAAGCTGCAGGTGTTTTAAAATATAAAAACCGTAAAAAGAAAGCCGAATATAAACTTGCAGAAACTCAGGAGAATTTAAATCGAGTTGAAGATATTACACATGAAATAGAAAAGCAGTTAGAACCTTTGCAACAACAGGCTTCCACTGCTAAAGAATATATAGCTAAAAAAGAAAGTTTGAAAACGAAAGAAATTGCGTTATTAAACGCTGAAATTGAAACGCTTCATAAGCAATGGTCCGAGTATCTTGAAGATATTAAAGAAAATAAAGATGAGGAGATCGCTTTTACGACATCTATTCAGCAAAAAGAAGCTGTCTTAGAAAGAGAAAGACAAGATATGCAACAGTTGGATCAATCTATAGAAGTTTTACAAGAAAAACTATTAGCTTCAACACAAGAATTAGAGAATTTAGAAGGTAACAAGAAGCTAATGGAAGAGCGGTCCAAACACTTTACAGAGAATAAAGAAAAATTAGAAACAGAACTAGAAACACTACAAGTTAGAATTACATCTATTGAAGATGAATTGAATACACAAACCGAAAAACTTACTGAACTTGAGTCTGTACGCAACCAGACAAAGCAACAGACCAACATAGTGAAAACGCAACTAGACCAGTCTTCTGAAAATAGCGAAGAAAAAATAGAAGAACTAAAAAGTGACTACATTGAATTGCTTAATGAACAAGCAGCGAAAAGGAACGCCAAACAATCGATTGAGCAACAGTTAAATCAAATGGATTACAGACAGAAAAATCAGGAATCAAAATTTGAAGATCAATTGGCACAAAGAGACACACTAACAAGTGTATTAACGGATTATCAAGGACAATTAGAAGTACAACACGCAAATCGAAAACAAAAAGAAGATGGTTTACATGCTGATAAAGAAAAAATTGAGCAAATAAAAGAAGAATATCAAGCATCACAAACCAAACTCAATCAAGGTTATCAATATATTGAAAAACTAAAATCTAAGAAAGAAATGCTTGAAGATATGAAGGAAGACTTTCAAGGTTTTTTCCAAGGTGTTAAAGCGATATTAAAAGCAAGAGAAGAGAAGCGTTTATCAGGCGTACATGGAGCTGTAATCGAGTTACTTGATGTTCCTAAGGAATATGTTACTGCAATGGAAACAGCGCTTGGTGGGCAAACTCAGCATATTGTAGTAGATGATGAAGGAATAGCAAGACGAGCAATCGAATGGTTAAAACAATCGAATAATGGTAGAGCTACTTTTTTACCACTAAAAACAATGCGAGCAAAATCGCTTCCATTAAACCTGAAACAAAAAGTGGAAAATCAATCTGGATTTATTGGTGTTGCTAGTGATTTAATACATTTTGACGAAAAATATGATGGGGTTATTCGTTATTTACTTGGAAATACGATATTTGCGAGCACATTAAAAGATGCTAATGCAATAGCTGGAACGTTAGAACGTCGCTACCGCGTTGTAACGATAGAAGGCGACATTGTTAATCCTGGTGGGTCTATGTCTGGTGGGGCGCGTAAAAATACGAATCAATCACTATTTACAAGAGATAATGACTTGCAAGATGTAACCAATAAGTTAACTAAATTCAATCAAAATATTATTGAATTTGAAGAGAAAGTTAACAAGCAAAAACAATTAATCTTTGAAAAAGAAGTAGATTTAGAGCAAGCAAGAACAAGTATTCAAACGATGCAACAGGAAGAAAATAAGTTGCGGGAACAAATGGCGGAGAATCAAGCAAATATTCGTCACATAAATAGTAATCTAAGTATATATGATCAAGAAAAAGCTCAATTTGAAAAAGATAAAAAAGAATTAACAGACAAAAAACATCAAATTGAGGAAACGCTTATCCTATTAGAAGAACAATTAGCAAGTAGACAGGCCGAAATTAATCGTTTAACGAGTGAGAAAAATACGCATCAAGAAAATTATACGGATTTAAAAGAAAACTATCACCGTTTACAAGTGAAGTTGGCTGAACAAGAAGGACAAGTGCAACATCAATTAGAGAAAACAGAAATTCTGGAGCAAACGTTTAGAGAATTACAGACTTCAGAAAAGAATATAACGCAACAATTAAATGAGTTAATAGCCTTTCATCAAACAGATGATAAACAACTAGCTTTTGAAGAGAAAGTAGTGCAAAAGCAAGCCGAAAAACAAGAAGTAACCGAATCCATTCAATCAAATCGCCAAAAGAGACTAAAACAAACGCAATTTATTGAAGATGCTGAAAGAGAAATTAAAACGCTTCTTAATCAAAGACAAGCAATAACAGAGATGATTCAACAGAAGGAAGTGAAAGCTACCCGTTTGGATGTAGAATTAGAAAATCGTTTAAATCATCTACAAACAGAGTATGTAATCACTTATGAAAAAGCAAAAGCAACCTATCCAACAGCCGAAGATATAAATCAAGCAAGCCAGGATGTAAAGTTGATTAAGCGATCAATTGAAGAGTTAGGAACCGTTAACTTAGGAGCAATTGATGAATACGATCGAATTGCAGAACGTTATGAATTCTTAACAGCGCAGCAAACAGATCTATTAGAGGCTAAAGAAACATTATATAGTGTCATTGGTGAAATGGATGACGAGATGAAACGGAAATTCGAAACAACCTTCTATCAAATAAAAGAAGAGTTTTCTGTTGTGTTTGAACAATTATTTGGTGGAGGACATGCTGCTTTAATCTTAACAGATCCAACAGATATGTTAGAAACAGGGGTTGACATTAAGGCGCAACCTCCAGGCAAAAAAGCGCAACAGCTGGGCCTTTTATCTGGTGGAGAAAGAGCTTTGACAGCAATTGCTTTGTTGTTCGCTATTCTGCGTGTTCGACCAGTTCCGTTTTGTGTATTAGATGAAGTGGAAGCAGCATTGGATGATGCAAACGTAAATCGATTTGCGCGTTATTTAAAAGATTACAGTGAAAATACGCAATTTATCGTAATCACACATAGAAAAGGAACAATGGAAGAAGCGGATGTTCTTTATGGCGTAACCATGCAAGAATCCGGTGTTTCGCGCTTGGTATCAGTTAAATTGGAAGAAACAAATGACTTAGTGAAGACGACAATATAATGAATTAGCTAGAGAGGAAGTAATATATGAGTTTTTTTAAAAAGTTAAAAGAGAAATTTACTACAACAGAAGAAGAAAGCAATGTATCAGATAAGTACAAAGAAGGTCTATCCAAAACAAGAGATTCTTTTTCTAGCAAGATTAACAATTTAGTTGCACGCTATCGGACAGTTGATGAAGATTTCTTTGAAGATTTAGAAGAAATCTTAATCCAAGCAGATGTCGGTGTGATGACTGTAATGGATTTAGTAGAAGAATTAAAAACAGAAGTGAAACGACAAAACATTAAAGATACAGCTAATTTGAAAGAAGTTATTTCTGAGAAATTAGTGGAGATTTATGCTGGTGATGATGATGTTAACACGAAACTAAACATACAAGATGATGATCTTTCTGTTATTCTTTTTGTTGGGGTCAATGGTGTAGGTAAAACAACAACAATTGGTAAAATGGCTCATCAACTAAAAGAGCAAGGGAAAAAAGTAGTATTAGTAGCAGGTGATACATTTAGAGCTGGCGCTATTGAACAGCTTGAAGTATGGGGAGAACGTGTTGGAGTTGATGTAATTAAACAGACTGCAGGAAGTGATCCTGCTGCCGTTATTTATGACGGTGTTAAAGCAGCGAAATCTCGCGGTGCAGATGTTTTGCTTTGTGATACAGCTGGCAGATTACAAAATAAAGTTAACTTAATGAATGAGCTCTCGAAAGTAAAAAGAGTAATTGAACGGGAGATTCCTGGCGCTCCACATGAAGTGCTCCTTGTGTTAGATGCAACAACTGGACAAAATGCATTAAGTCAAGCTAAAACATTCTCTGAGTCAACGGATGTTTCTGGAATTGTCTTAACTAAATTGGATGGTACAGCTAAAGGTGGGATTGTGCTAGCAATTCGAAAAGAATTGAAAATCCCTGTTAAGTACGTTGGATTAGGTGAAAAAGTCACAGATCTAGAAGAATTTGATGCTCATGCATTTGTTTATGGTTTATTTGCTGATATGATTGAAAAGGAATAGACAATATAGAATCCTTGACAGACAAGTAAGCTATCGTCTACTATTTTAAATGTAAAGGTCTTTCACTTAACAAGGAGTGTTTATATTGTTAGAAAAAACAACAAGGGTTAATTTTTTATTCGACTTTTATCAAGCATTATTAACACCAAAACAACGTAATTACATGGAAATGTATTATTTAGAAGACTATTCATTAGGTGAAATATCGGAAACATATACGATCTCAAGGCAAGCTGTCTACGACAATATTAGACGAACTGAAGCAATGTTAGAGGCATATGAAGAAAAACTCGAGCTGTATGATAAATTTATATCTCGACAAAAGTTACTTAATGAATTACAAGAAATACCAGAAATAGATACACATGTACAAGCAAAAAAAATCGTGAATGATTTAAAAGAATTAGATTAGGAGGACACCCTCTATGGCATTTGAAGGTTTAGCAGATCGTCTGCAACAAACAATGAAAAAAATGACTGGCAAAGGGAAAGTTAGTGAGCAAGATGTAAAGGAAATGACCCGGGAGGTTCGTCTTGCTTTATTAGAAGCCGATGTAAACTTTAAAGTAGTAAAAGACTTTGTCAAACGGATTAAAGAACGTGCGGTTGGCCAAGAAGTAATGAATAGCTTAACCCCGGGCCAACAAGTAATTAAAGTAGTAAAAGAAGAACTAACCGAGTTAATGGGTGGAGAACAGAGTAAGATAGCAGTAAGTGAAAGATCACCAACAGTTATTATGATGGTTGGTTTACAAGGTGCAGGTAAAACAACTACATCTGGTAAATTAGCGAACCTACTTCGAAAAAAACATAATCGCAAACCAATGTTAGCAGCAGCTGACGTTTATCGTCCAGCAGCAATTAACCAATTGGAGACGATCGGTTCACAACTAAGTATTCCTGTTTTTTCAATGGGTACAGAAGCAAATCCAGTTGATATTGCTAATGAAGCTATTGCAAAAGCGAAAGAAGAACATCATGATTACGTTATTATCGATACTGCAGGTCGATTGCATGTAGATGAAAATTTAATGGATGAATTAAAACAAATCAAAACAAATGTTTCACCAGATGAAATATTCTTAGTTGTTGATGCAATGACTGGTCAAGACGCAGTTAATGTTGCGGAGAGTTTTGATGAGCAATTAAATATCTCAGGTGTTATATTGACCAAGCTAGATGGTGACACACGTGGTGGTGCAGCCCTTTCTATTAAGGCTGTCACAGATAAACCAATTAAATTCGCAGGTATGGGCGAAAAGTTAGATGAGTTAGAGCCGTTTCATCCTGAAAGAATGGCCTCTCGTATTCTAGGTATGGGAGATGTCTTGTCATTAATTGAAAAGGCGCAAGATAATGTCGACGAAAAGAAAGTGAAAGAGCTTGAGCAGAAAATGCGTTCCTCATCCTTTACATTTGATGACTTCCTTGATCAGATGGCACAAGTCAAAAACATGGGACCGCTAGAAGATATACTTGGTATGATACCAGGTGCGAACAAAATGAAAGGTCTTAAAAATGTGCAATTGGATGAGAAACAACTTGTACATGTAGAGGCTATTATTCAATCTATGACAAAACAAGAACGCCAAGAGCCTAGCATCATGAATGCCAGTCGTAAAAAACGTATTGCTAAAGGAGCAGGACGCCCTGTATCTGAAGTGAATCGGTTATTAAAACAGTTTGATGAAATGAAAAAAATGATGAAACAAATGACCAATACACAACCAGGTAAGAAGGGTAAAAAGGGAAAAGGATTTAATTTTCCGTTCATGTAATGTAAAAACACTTTACAGACAATAAAATTTCTGATAGAATCAAAACTTGAGTAAAACATTTATAAATGGAGGTGCGAAAGCATGGCAGTAAAAATCCGCTTAAAGCGCATGGGGTCAAAACGTAATCCCTTTTATCGTGTAGTAGTAGCTGATTCTCGTTCTCCTCGTGATGGACGTTTAATTGAGCAAATTGGCACATACAATCCGGTTGCTAATCCGGTTGAAGTGAAATTAGATGAAGATAAAGCATTAGACTGGATGTCAAAAGGTGCAAAACCAAGTGACACAGTTCGTAACTTATTCTCTAATGAAGGCATCATGAAGAAATTCCACGAGTCTAAAAACCAAAAGTAAAGGTTTGTGATTAATTGGAAACTTTAATTCAAACAATCATTGAGCCATTAGTTGATCATCCAGAAGAAATTCAGGTTAACGTCAAGGAAGAATCCAGTAAGATGGTTTATCATCTTACTGTTCATCCAGATGATGTTGGAAAAGTGATCGGTAAGAATGGGCGAATTGCTAAAGCGATTCGTACAGTGGTTTATGCCGCAGGATCAGATACAAATAACCGTATTTATCTTGATATTATGTAAAGCAGGGAAGGGATATTTTAAACCTTCCCTGTTTCTCTATATACAAGTAAATATCTAAACTTTCTCAACCTAAAATAAGCATGCTGTCTAAACGACTTTTGTTTATTACGAAACAACAATTAATTCTGAGGTAACACCCTCGCTATGGAAGCGAATGGGCTCTCTTTCTGGTGGGGTGGGAACAGCGCGGGCCGAAGTTAGCTGAAGCCGTGCCCACGGAAAGCGAAGTATATTTCCAAAGCGGTATGCTGCATTTTCTATCAATTTCGTAAAATGTATCGCAAAGATGCTTACGAGAAGAGCATGAAGTCAACTTAACTTTTGATTGTGAGACTTTTTAAGTTTAACAAGATTTAAATGTCTAGTTCAATCTGCAAAAGTTAAGTGAAGAACTTTTTAAAAAATACAAATTAAAATATATCTACATAGGCTTTAAATAAGATATACTAGTATAAGAATAGGTGTCATAACTTTGTACAAGATAAGAAAGGTTGATAATCTGTGCAGATTATTCAAAAAATACTAGTAAAACAAGTTATAACAGAATCAAGTAAAACATTAATTCAAAAGAATTTCAAAAAGAAATTACAACAACTTGAACAAGAAAGTCAGCAATTAATTTTTGAACGTAAAAAATTAGAACATAAACCAGGCGTTGATAAATATAAGGTGAACAAACGTTTTCAGGATGAGATACAAAAACGTGAGGAAAGAAAAAAACAGATCCACTTTCAATTGGATCAATTAGAAATAGTACCAATTGGAACAGAAATCGTAGAGAATGAAGTAGAAGCACTTGTTGACGTTTATGAAGGTATGAATTGGCAGGAAGTGATGAAAGAACAAGCAATTATCATCCAAGATGGTATGGTTATTAGAATAGATTAAGAAGGTGAAAATATGGAGAATAAATTTTATAATGTAGGTAAAATAGTGAATACACATGGAATTAAAGGTGAAGTGAAGATCATCAGGATCACAGATTTTGATGATAGATTTGATAAAGGTAACACACTGTTCTTTTTAGGGAAAAACGAGAAAAAGCCAACTAAATTGACTGTTGTAAGTCATCGTATGCATAAACAATTTGATTTAGTCCAATTTGAGTCTTATAACACAATTGAAGCTGCCGAAAAACTAAAAGAAGGCATGCTAATGATTAAAGAGGAACAAAGAGGCACTTTAGATGAAGGTGATTTTTATTACCATGAGATTATTGGTTGCACAGTCTATACAAAAGAAAATGAAGAACTCGGTTTGGTTAAAGAGATTCTAGCACCTGGTGCAAATGATGTATGGGTTGTTACTAGACCAAACCAAAAAGATTTATTAATTCCGTATATTCCGGATGTCGTAAAAGAAGTAGATACGATCGAGAAGAAAATTATCATTGATCCGATGGAAGGATTGCTAGATTAATGCATATTGATATACTAACGTTGTTTCCAGAGATGTTTGATGGCGTTATGCGATCATCAATATTAAGAAAAGCTCAAGAAGCGGCTGCATTTAACTATCAAACAATTGACTTTAGAGAATATACGGCCAATAAACATTATAAGGTTGATGATACACCTTATGGTGGTGGTGCTGGTATGGTGTTAATGCCACAACCAATATTTGATGCGGTTGAGGATGTCGCTAAAAAGTCAGATAAAAAACCTCGAATTGTTCTGTTGTGTCCACAAGGCGAAACGTATACACAACAGAAGGCGGAAGAATTCGCCAGGGAAGAACACCTCGTATTCATTTGTGGTCATTATGAAGGTTATGATGAAAGAATAAGACAAGAATTAGTTACGGATGAAATATCTATTGGTGATTATGTCTTAACAGGAGGAGAACTTGGTGCGATGGTTATAATTGATAGCGTTGTTCGCCTTCTTCCAGGTGTTTTAGGTAATGAAGCATCTGCAAGTCAAGATTCATTTTCGAATGGATTGTTAGAACATCCACATTATACACGCCCAGCAAACTTTAGAGGTATGGAAGTTCCTTCTGTGTTACTATCTGGTCACCATAAGAATATTGATGATTGGAGAAAAAAACAATCTATTCAACGAACATTTGAAAGAAGAAAAGATTTGTTGGAAAAGTACCCTTTGTCAGATCAAGAAAAAGAATGGATAAAAGATTTCGAAGACGATAAATAAGAAAGAAGTAATGGTTGAACTGCAGAACAAAATGTGTTATATTATTTGTTGTGCTTAAGTGAATACTTAGGTCGTATAAACGATGTTCCGCTGTTAAGGTATCTAGGATATGAGCATTAGTTTGGAAGGAGTGTGACATAATGCAACAGATAATTGAGCAATTAACTAAAGAACAACTTCGTTCAGATCACCCTGAGTTTCGTCCTGGTGATACAGTGAAGGTTCACGTTAAAGTTGTCGAAGGAACGCGTGAACGTATTCAGCTATTTGAAGGTGTTGTTATTAAACGCCAAAATGGTGGAATTAGTGAAACATTTACTGTTCGTAAAATTTCTTATGGTGTAGGTGTTGAACGTACTTTTCCAGTACATTCTCCACGTCTAGATAAGATTGAAGTTTCTCGTCGCGGTAAAGTACGTCGTGCGAAACTTTATTACCTACGTGAATTACGTGGTAAAGCAGCACGTATTAAAGAAGATCGCTAATTTTAAATGTAAAAGGAGCTTGCTCAGTCAAGCTCCTTTTTCTCATCTAAAAACAATATTAATTATTCTATATTTCACTATACTATACATAACAATAGGAATGAGATTCGTATCGGAGGAGAAACCTAATGGCAAAGAAAAAGAAAAGCGAGTGGTTTGAATGGCTTAAATCATTAGCGATTGCAATTTTACTAGCTTTCATTGTGAAAACTTTTCTATTCTCGCCAATAATAGTTGATGGACCTTCTATGCAGCCAAATCTAGAAGATGGCGATCATATGATTGTAAATAAGCTAAACTACAAAATTAATGAACCAGAACGATTTGATATTGTTGTCTTTCATGCAACAGAGGAAAAAGATTATATCAAGCGTGTAATTGGATTACCTGGGGAAACTGTAGAATTGGCTGATGATACCCTTTATATAGATGGCGAAGCAGTGGAGGAAACATTCTTAACGGATGAAAAATCGCAGCTTTCAGATGGACAAGTATATACAATGAATTTTTCTATGGATGAAATACCAGGTGGATCACTAGTAATTCCAGAAGATCACGTTTTGGTACTAGGAGATAATAGAAATAACTCTACAGATAGCAGAATGCTTGGATTTATCTCATATGATCAACTTGTTGGAAATGCTGTCTTTATCTATTGGCCATTAAATCGATTTGGCTTTGCAAATGAATAGGAGGTTTTATTTATGACCATTCAATGGTTTCCAGGCCATATGGCAAAAGCTAGGCGTGAAGTGCAAGAAAAACTGAAGCTTGTAGATTTCGTAATTGAATTGGTTGATGCTAGAGCGCCGTTATCATCAGAAAATCCAATGTTACATCAAGTGATACAACAAAAACCGAAGATGCGTGTCTTAATGAAACGAGATTTAGCTGATCCAACTGCAACAAAACAATGGATTAAGTATAATGAATCCAATGAAATACCCACTATAGCTGTCGATGTACAAAATAAACAAGATATTCAACAAGTAATCGAAATGGCTAAAAAGATGAGCGAAGAGAAGATGGCACGATTAAAACGTAAGGGTGTCCGACCCCGAGCTGGACGTGCAATGATTATTGGTATTCCTAATGTTGGTAAGTCAACTTTAATTAATCGACTTGTCAATCGAAAGATTGCAAAAACAGGAGATAGACCAGGGATTACCAAAAGCCAACAATGGATTAAGATAAATAAGGATTTTGAGTTATTAGATACGCCGGGTATATTATGGCCAAAATTTGAAGATCAATTGGTTGGTTATCGGTTAGCCGCAATTGGTACTATTAAAGATCAATTGTTACCTATAGATGATGTAGCTGTTTTTGTATTAGAATATCTCCAAGAAAACTATTTTTCATTGTTAGAAGCACGCTATCAATTATCGGAGCCAATAGATGACATGGAAAAGTTGTTTGAACATATTGGTAGGCTCAGAGGTTCATTAGAGAGTGGCGGTTATATTAACTTAGAAAAAACAGCAGAACTTATCATACATGACCTTCGAATTGGGAAGATCGGTAGAATTACCTTGGAAAGACCCGAAAATTAAAATTGTTACGTTTTTTCTTTAAAAGTACAATAATAGTAGAGAAATAAAGACATTCCAATTGCGGATGTCTTTATTTTTTGAAATAGTAGACGATATAAGATATATATGTGAGAGGAAGATTGTGATGGGGAATAAACAATCAATCGCTGAAATTAAGGCGATGTTAAATGAAGGAGCTGCTACGGCAGAGGAAATAGATAACTATAAAATGGATCCAAGAAAAGGCGTTCAGGCAGCTGTAAAACAATATGATCAAAAATTGGCAAAAGAAGACGAGCTGTCTGCACAATTTGAACAAATGATGACATATGAACGTAAAAACTATCAACTGGGAAAGAAGTTAATTGCAGGAATTGATGAAGTAGGTCGAGGACCTTTGGCAGGACCAGTTGTAGCTGCGGCAGTTATCTTACCAGAGGATATTTATCTCCCAGGTATTAATGATTCAAAGAAAATGTCTAAAGCAATGAGAGAAACCCTTTACGATAAGATTAAAGAACACGCTATTTGTTATAGTATAGGTATTATTGATAACAATGAGATAGATCGGATTAATATTTACCAAGCAACAATAAAAGCGATGATGCAAGCAGTCAGTAAATTAAGTCATGCTCCTGATCATGTATTAATTGACGCCATGTCACTTCCAAATGTGTCGTTTACAACCGAGTCCATAATTAAAGGGGATCAAAAAAGTATTTCAATAGCAGCAGCTAGTATACTAGCTAAAGTGACACGAGACAAATTGATGCTCGATCTACATAGAGAATTTCCCAACTATTGCTTTAATAAAAACCAAGGCTATGGTACGAAAGATCATATTAAAGCATTAGAGGAATATGGGATCACACCAATTCATCGGCAATCATTTGCACCGATAAAACGAAAGTGAGGGGATTTAGATGGCTTTTCAATCAATGGATGTGTCATCAATACTTCGGTCAGCTTCATCCTCAAAAGTACAGCAAAATCAAATGGTCTTAAGACCAGGCCAAATCTTATCAGGTAAAATACTAGAAATCTATCCAAATCAACGTGCGTCTGTTCAATTGGGGAATCAGCAATTTGTTGCCCAATTACAGACAGCATTGAATCTTGATGGCGAGTATTTCTTTCAGGTGCAAACTGGTAATAAGTTAGTGCATCTAAAGGTTTTAACAGACATACCTGCAAATCAAACATCACAAAACCAGGCGTCTGCACTATTAAAGCAACTACAGTTACCAGTGACAAAAGAAAATCTCCAGTTTGTAAAACAGTTACTGACATCTGATATTCCTTTTCGTCCATCCGAGTTAAAGCAAGCATTGCAAATGCAACAAGGAAAAGGTAGTAAAGGAACTGTATTGCTTATGGATATGATGCGTCGTCAATTGCCGATTACCTCAACAATGTACGGTGCAATGTCTAGTGAGGGAAAGCAGTCTTTAAATACACAATTGCAAAATTTACAGAATATTTTAGGGGAATCAGTCGAAAACGAACCGTTACTTAATCGCATTAATGCACTACTACCAGATCGATCTAAAATAACGAGCCAAAATGATTTATCTAACGTTCTTTTGAGACAAATCAAAAATGGTGATCAAGCTATTATACAACTAGTAAGACAGGCGGGTATTACTGACCAGCAACAAGCGAGATCGAACTCAAGTCAACAAATGCTTTTAACAAAATTAACTACATTAGCACAGTCTCAATTAGGTTTAACCGATCAGCATGTTGAGCAGTTCCAAAAGATAGTGCAGTATTCTACTACAAATGGTGGAACAATAGCACCGCAACAACTACAAGACTTGCAAACATTTTTGAATGAACCTGGTACTTCATCTAAAATAGCTGATAGTTTAACAGGGGGTGCAAAACAAAAGTTCTTGAATTGGCAACAGCAACCCACCTTATCAAATTTAGTGCCACTCGTAGCTGCATTAAAAAAGGTTGCAGATCAACAAGTTACGAAAAGTGTAGAAAGTAAATTAACAGATCTTCTAGCCTCATATTCAAAAACAAATAATCAGGTGCAATCGAACATACAAAATGATTTGTCGACTTTACTTTCTAAACAAATTCAAAATGGTGATCAAGATGTTATACAATTAGTGAAGCAAGCGGGTATTCTTTCAAAAGAAATAAATCAGCAACAACCGAATGGACTAAGTTCTTCTATTAATAATCAATCGGCTTTTGCAAGCTTAAAAGCATTATTTCAAGTGCAATTGCCACTAACTGATACACAAGTGTACCAATTTCAAAAATTGGTTCCAACGAATTCTAGTGAAACGAAAGTGTCAGCACAGTTACAAACATTTTTAGAACAACCAGGTGTTGCGTCAAAAATAGCCAGTGTCTTAACTGGAGAAGCAAAACAAAATTTTATCAATTGGCAGCAACAAGGTTCAATAGCAAACTCAGAAGAAGTGTATTCTGATTTAAAAAGAGTCGCAGAACAACAACTCCCTAAAAATATGGAGAATAAATTAACAGATTTGTTAGCACCTTTATCTAGGGAAAGCGGTAATTTTTCAACGAAAGAGCAGTTCTTGTTACACGCGAAGCAGTTCCTATCATTTTCTGGATTAGATTATGAACACCAACTTCTTCAAGAAAATAGTAAGAACATCCAACAAGAAAATAGTTTAAAGCAATTAGTATTACAGTCGTTGCAAACTGGTCATATAGGAAAAGCAGAATTAGAATCGCTCTTACAAACACTAAATGGCATGCAATTAGCTAGTGTAAGAGAAGAAGCGGGTTTTCTTCAAGCAAGTATGCAATTACCAGGTTTATTTGGATTAGAGAAAGATGTCAAAATAGATTTTGAAAGCAAAAAAGGAGAAGATGGCCAGATAAATCCTGATTTCTGCCGCGTAGTGTTCTATCTATCATTAGAAAAAATGGGAGATACGATGATAGATATGTCGATTCAGAAAAGAGTTGTACAGTTAACGATTCATAATCAACATGAAGAGGTCGCTTCGTTGTTGGATGGGGTAAAACCCTTACTTCAGCAAGGTTTAGAGAATAATGGGTATCAGCTTTCCACAGTGAAATACAAACAACTACCAGTTGAAGTTGAAAATAATAACCCTATATTACCAAAAAAAGAGGTGCAATCATCCCTTCACCAAGGAGTTGATTATCGAATATGAATGATGAATATAAATCTAAAAGAGCAATTGCACTACGCTATGATCAAAAGAGTGAACAAGCACCGAAAGTTTCTGCGACAGGAAAAGGATATGTTGCAGAACAAATTATTGAAAAAGCAAAAGAAGCTAATGTACCAATTCAAGAAGATCATAATTTAGTTGAACTATTAGGAGAACTAAATATTAATGAAAAGATACCAGAGGAACTATATCAAGTAGTCGCGGAAGTTTTCTCTTATATCTACCATGTAGATAAAAACTTAGAATTAGATCGACGAAAAAGTAAATAAGTAAACCCCCAATCTTTTAAAGTAGAGTGGGGGTTTATTATTTATGAAAGATAGATGATTTAAATATTCAAAACCTCAATTTCATTTGAGGAACGGGTAATGAAGATAACTTGGATGATTAGCAAGGTCTATCTTTGAGGTCGTATAGTATTGTTTATAGTAAAAAACATATGGACAATTACCTACCAATTTTATACTATAGAGTTAATGCTTCCATTGGATTACTAGATAACCTAAATTTAAAAAAGGAGTGCTGTTTATTGTATAATGCTCGTTTTCGACTTATTCACCTTCATCGATCTACCGCTACAACAAGAGCCCTTATTCATAACATACTAAAAATTGACCCTACCCTCACAACTTTATATGATTTGAAGCCAACTGATTTCATTTCACTTTTATCGTTATCATCTGATCGCGCAAACAAATTACACCAAGATCTACATAATAAGACGTTAATTGAAACCATACAGCAAGACCTGGATCAGTTTCATATATGGACAATTTTAGATCCAAATTACCCGTTAGCACTTAGGATGATACCAGATCCACCACTTGTATTATACGGATTAGGAAACTCGGAATTATTTAAGCATACACCAGCTTTAAGTGTAATTGGAACTAGAAATCCTTCGTCTGAAGCTAAACGAAAAATGCACTACATACTAACGCCATTAGTTAAAACGGGTTGGTTGTTTGTTAGTGGTATGGCATTGGGTATTGATGGTTATGCACATAAAATGGCATGCCATTTTGAAGGTAAAACAATAGCGGTGTTAGGTGGTGGACTTCGACATGTTTATCCTAAACAACATAAAGAATTATTTAGACAATTAGTAGAAGAACAATTGGTTGTTTCTGAGTATCCTCCTAGCTTTCCACCTCAACGCTATTATTTCCCCGAACGCAATCGAATAATAAGTGGCTTAGGATTTGGAACAATTGTAATAGAAGCTAAAGAAAAAAGTGGTTCTTTAATTACAGTAGATCAAGCCCTAGAACAGGGCAGAGAGGTATATGCCGTTCCAGGAGCTCCTTGGTTTATCCAAACGAATGGGTGTCATAAAATGATACAAGATGGCGCTAAATTGGTACAAAATACCTATGATTTGATAGAGGAATGGGAACGAATTGAGAAGAATTGGTGTCAAACTTTAAATGAAATTGGCCAAATATATGCTGATTAAGAAGATAAGTTACTTGCTTATGTTTGACAAATCAACAAAAAGTATTTAATAATAGTGAAGATTTATTAATAAAATGAACCTATTGTTAATTTTAGTGTATAGTGTGATTATAATCGAAAAAAGAGTAGAAGAAATGAAACCTCTTGGGAGGAAAAGAAATGGCAGATTATCTTGTAATAGTAGAATCACCAGCAAAAGCAAAAACAATTGAACGTTATTTAGGTAAAAAATATAAAGTGAAAGCATCAATGGGACACGTACGTGACTTACCGAAAAGTCAAATGGCTGTAGATGTAACCGATCACTTTACCCCGAGATATATCACGATTCGTGGTAAGGGTCCTGTCTTAAAAGAACTAAAAGCTGCAGCCAAAAAAGTTAAAAAAGTTTACCTAGCAGCTGACCCCGACAGAGAAGGGGAAGCAATTGCATGGCACCTTGCTCATAGCTTAGGTATCGATGAAACATCTGAATGTCGTGTGGTATTTAATGAAATAACAAAAGATGCAATAAAAGAATCATTTAAACATCCACGAAGTATTAATATGGATTTAGTAGATGCGCAACAAGCGCGCCGAATTCTAGATCGATTAGTAGGTTACAATATTAGTCCGCTTTTATGGAAAAAAGTAAAAAAAGGGCTTAGTGCTGGTAGAGTTCAATCAGTAGCAGTAAAAATGATTATTGATAGAGAACGTGAAATAGAGAAATTCGAACCAGAAGAATACTGGTCAATTGATGGATTATTTGACAAAGATAGTGAAATATTTGATGGCGCTTTTTATGGTATCAATGGTAAAAAGACCGCATTACCTAACAAAGATGAAGTAGATAAGATCTTAGCAGAATTAAAAGATAAATCATTCTTAGTAGACAAAGTGAAAAAACGAGAAAGAAAACGAAATCCATCAGCACCATTTATAACGTCATCAATTCAACAAGAAGCAGCTAGAAAATTGAATTTCAGAGCTCGAAAAACAATGATGGTTGCGCAACAGTTATATGAAGGAATTGATTTAGGTAAAAAAGATGGTGGAATTACCGGTTTGATCACATACATGAGAACAGATTCAACTCGTCTATCTGATACGGCTAAGAAAGAAGGAAAAGATTTTATTATCGAGAAGTACGGATCAGAATTTGTCGGAGATGTGAAACAGAAGAAAAACGCTGAAGGTGCACAAGATGCACACGAAGCAATTCGACCAACTGCAGCATTTCGTGATCCAGCTTCATTAAAAAGTATGTTATCAAGGGATCAGTATAGATTGTACAAGTTAATTTGGGATCGTTTTATTGCAAGCTTAATGGCTCCAGCAGTAATGGATACCATGACAGTACATTTATTGCAAAATGGTGTGGAATTTAGAGCCACTGGTTCTAAAGTCAAATTTAAAGGTTTTATGAAAGTATATGTAGAAGGTAACGATGATAACAAATCAGATGCTGATAAACTTTTACCAGACTTAGAAGAAGGTATGCAAGTAGAAGCAACTGAAATTAAACCGAACCAACACTTTACACAGCCACCTCCGCGCTACACGGAAGCACGGTTAGTCAAAACAATGGAGGAACAAGGTATTGGTAGACCATCAACCTATGCTCCTACGCTTGATACCGTTCAAAGACGTGGTTATGTTACATTAGATAATAAGCGATTTGTACCAACGGAACTAGGTTACATTGTACTTGATCTTGTTGAAGAATTTTTCCCGGAAATAATTGACGTTGATTTCACTGTTAAAATGGAAGGTGATTTGGATTCGGTCGAAGCAGGTACAACGAATTGGGTAAATATTATCGATGATTTTTACCAAGGATTTGATAAACGATTGAAGATAGCCGAACTTGAAATGGAAAAAGTTGAAATACGTGATGAACCAGCGGGTATTGACTGTGAATTTTGTGAACATGAAATGGTTTATAAAATGGGAAGATACGGAAAGTTTTTAGCGTGTTCCAATTTTCCAGATTGCCGTAACACGAAACCAATTTTAAAAGAAATTGGTGTGACGTGTCCTAAATGTAAAACGGGTAACGTAGTAGAAAGGAAATCGAAAAAGAAAAGAACTTTCTACGGATGTGATACGTATCCAGAATGTGATTTTATTTCATGGGATAAACCGGTATCACGACCGTGCCCTAAATGTGAAAGTCTTTTGGTTGAGAAGAAAGCTAAAAAAGGAACACAAATTCAATGTACAGCTTGTGATTATAAAGAAGAAACACAAGAATAGGCCATACTTAAAAGCAGTTTGTGATATATCGCAAACTGCTTTTTTTCAATGAATTATATGATTTTATTAATAGATAAGGATATATTTCGCAATAGTAGGATATAAATGATACTAATAGAAAAATTATAATAATGAGAAAAATGAACCAATTGGAAACAGTTCAAAATATTGATTGACATTCTCTTTTGAAACAGCTATAATTTTTCGGTGGTAAGTAATTATACTTGACAGGATAAAAAGTAATTGTACATACCTTTAAAACAATTCAGAATTTTCAATTGCATCCTTACATGTAATATGTTAAGCTTTAACCGCCTATGATGAGGTGAATTTATGGAACTAATGGATGAAAATACAAAACTACTGCAACAATTCCAGGAATACTTGCAAATCGAAAAAAATGCATCGCCTTACACATTAATTTATTATACAAAAGATATTGAAACATTTTACAAATTTCTTTCAGAAGAATCAATTGATTTCTTACCTGATATTGATTACCATGTAGTTCGTTTGTTTTTGACAAAACAATATGATCTACAGTTATCAAGACGAAGTGTATCTAGAAAAATATCAAGTTTACGTAGTTTTTTTCGATTCTTAGAGCGGGAAGAAAAAGTACAAACAAATCCTTTTTTAAACCTTACACTTCCAAAAGCAGATAAGTTAGTGCCAGACTTTCTATATCAACAAGAGCTAGAAAAGTTATTTGCGATTTGTGATTTAGAGACTCCGTTAGGGCAAAGAAATCAAGCGATCTTAGAGCTAATGTATGCTACAGGAATTCGTGTTAGTGAATGCACAACGCTAACGAAAGAGGCAGTTGACTTTAGTTTAAAGACGATCTTAGTTATAGGTAAGGGACGGAAGGAACGGTATATACCTTTTGGTTCTTTTGCAGAAACAGCTTTACAACGTTATATAAATGATGGTCGAGAAATTCTGTTGAAAAAATCGAGTTCTTTTCCAACTAATACGATCTTTTTGAATGCCAAAGGTACACCACTTACGACGCGTGGGGTTCGATTGATTTTTAATAATTTAGTGAAGGATACAGCGTTAACAATTAACCTTCACCCGCATACGCTTCGGCACACTTTTGCTACCCATATGCTAAATGCAGGTGCTGATCTAAGAAGTGTGCAAGAATTATTAGGACATGAACATCTTTCGTCTACACAAATCTATACGCATGTAACGAAGGATCGACTGCGCCATATTTATATGGATAGTCACCCTCGTGCTATTAATAGAGACAAATGAAAGAGGTGGAATGATGAGTTCAGAATTTCATGCGACAACCATTTTTGCTATTCAACATAACGGCGAGTGTGCAATGAGTGGCGATGGTCAAGTAACAATGGGAAATGCAGTAGTAATGAAACATAAGGCCCGTAAAGTTCGTAAATTAGCTAAGGGTCAAGTTTTAGCTGGTTTTGCTGGCTCAGTTGCAGATGCGTTTACACTTTTTGAAAAGTTTGAAGCTAAACTTGAGGCGTTTAACGGAAATCTTCAACGTTCTTCGGTTGAATTAGCAAAGGAATGGCGAAGCGATAAAGTTTTACGTAAGCTAGAAGCGATGCTGATTGTAATGAACAAAGAAACATTATTACTCGTTTCAGGAACTGGTGAAGTAATCGAACCGGATGATGGCGTGTTAGCCATTGGTTCAGGTGGTAATTACGCGCTTGCTGCTGGTAGAGCGTTGAAATATCACAGTTCAGAATTATCCGCTAAAGATATTGCGCAAGCAGCTTTAGAAATAGCGGGAGATATTTGTGTGTATACAAATGATCAAATTACATTAGAAGTAATTGAGTAAAGTAGGGAGGCAATGTATATGGGAATGGATATGTCCCCGAAACAAATAGTTACGGAGTTGGATAAGTTCATTATTGGTCAAAAACAAGCGAAAAAATCGGTTGCTATTGCACTCAGAAATCGTTATCGTAGAATGCAATTAGATGATAAGATACGCGATGAGATTGTTCCGAAAAACATTATAATGATTGGTCCTACTGGTGTTGGTAAAACAGAAATTGCTAGAAGGTTGGCTAAACTAGTAGGTGCTCCTTTTGTAAAAGTAGAAGCGACAAAGTTCACAGAAGTTGGCTATGTTGGACGTGATGTGGAATCAATGGTGCGTGATCTTGTAGAAATGGCCATTCGAATGGTTAAAGAAGAGAAAATGGAACAAGTGCAAGATAAGGCGAAAGAGTTGGCTACTCAACGTTTAATTAAATTACTTGTACCTGTTGCGAAAAAACAACAGAATAATTTTAAAAATCCATTTGAAATGCTTTTCCAAGGTCAAGACACACAAGAAGAACAAACAGATGAAACCGATGAGAAAGATCAAGAAATCGAAACGAAACGCGAACGTATTGCCCGACAGTTAAACTTAGGTGAACTGGAAGACGTTATTGTTTCTGTTGAAGTGGAAGAGCAAACTCCTTCCATGTTTGATATGATGCAAGGTTCGGGTATGGAACAAATGGGAATGAATATGCAAGATGCATTTGGTCAACTAATGCCTAAGAAAAAGAAAAAAAGAAAATTATCGGTTAAAGATGCAAGAAACATTTTAACTCAACAAGAAGCAAATAAATTAATTGACATGGATGAAGTTACACAAATCGCAACGAATAAAGTAGAACAATCAGGTATTATATTCATTGATGAGATTGATAAAGTTGCTGCTAAAAATGACCAACAAGCAAATGTATCTAGAGAAGGCGTCCAACGTGATATTTTGCCAATTATTGAGGGTTCAACGGTAGTAACAAAATACGGAGCAGTAAAAACTGACCATATCTTATTTATTGCAGCTGGTGCTTTTCATATGGCTAAACCTTCTGATTTAATTCCTGAATTGCAAGGTCGATTTCCAATTCGTGTTGAATTAGAAAAACTGTCGATAGAAGATTTTAAGCGAATCTTAGTCGAACCTTCTAATGCGCTATTAAAACAATATCAAGCTTTATTAAAAACAGAAGGTATTGAGGTACTGTTCACAGATGAGGCGATTACGCGTTTAGCTGAAGTAGCATTTCAAGTTAATCAAGAAACCGATAACATTGGTGCTAGAAGACTGCATACTATTCTAGAAAAGTTATTAGAAGAATTATCGTATGAAGCATCAGATGTAACAATGCCGACAATTGAGATTACAGAAAGCTATGTTGATGATAAATTAAGCTCTATTGCTAAAAACAAAGATTTAAGTCAATATATATTATAAACTTGAAAATGTGTAATCCGATTAAAGGATATTATTTTCAGTTATCTTACAGTTCATATAACAGGATAACCAAAATTAGAGTGGAGGAACATCATGGAACTATTAGAAAGAGCACGAAAAATTAATTCTATTCTGCAAAAAACAACGAGTAAATCAGTGAATTTTAATGATATGGCAGGGGCATTACGTGATATTATTACGGCTAATATTTTTGTTGTTAGTAGAAGAGGAAAGTTATTAGGTTTTGCGATTAATCAACAAATTGAAAATGCTCGAATGAAATCAATGTTAGAGGAAAGACAGTTCCCTGAAGAATATACAGATAGCCTATTTAATATTAATGAGACGACTTCAAATATTGATATTGACAGTGCTTATACAGCATTTCCAGTTGAGAATCGTGAACTATTTAAAAGTGGTTTAACAACAATTGTCCCAATTATTGGTGGTGGAGATAGACTTGGTACACTAATATTAAGTCGTTTAACTAATAGCTTTAATGACGATGACTTACTACTAGCTGAGTATGGTGCCACAGTTGTTGGTATGGAAATCTTACATGAAAAAACAGAAGAAATTGAAACGGAAGCGCGTAGTAAAGCTGTTGTACAGATGGCAATTAGCTCCTTATCATACAGTGAATTAGAGGCAATTGAACATATATTTGAAGAATTAGATGGTACAGAGGGATTGCTAGTAGCAAGTAAGATCGCTGATCGAGTCGGAATTACTAGATCTGTAATTGTTAACGCATTACGCAAGCTAGAAAGTGCTGGTGTCATTGAATCTCGTTCATTAGGAATGAAGGGAACATATATTAAAGTTCTAAATAACAAATTCTTAATAGAACTACAAAAAATTAGATCGAATTAAAAAAGTAGCATTCTGATAAACTTCAGAATGCTACTTTTTTTATGAAAATATGCTAAAAAAGAAAATGAAACTATGTACCTAGTTTTAAATTATACTTTAGCATTATTTCAAGCATAGCAACGTATATCACAAAAAATGCATTACTTTTAATCCGAATATGAGCGTTTTTGTTGAAATTTGACCTAATTTGTTATTCCAATTTTTCAAAGGATATGCAATAATATAAACATAAATAACTGTTTTTCGACACAAATCGATAATATTACATTATTCTTATGGAAAAGTGGTTCTTTAGTCGCTATTGTCAAATTACGGCTAGCACTAAAGTCAGTTTGTGAAAAAAGAGCATAGACAGTTAGTCATATTTAAATTACAATATTCGATATCAAAGAACTTTTTTCGACGGTTCATTCATTAATTAGGGGGGTATAACTTCTATGTCACTTTTCGGTGGTGCTATTTCAAGTTTGCAAAATGGATTAGATTATGCAACAACTAAAAATCAAACAATTGCTAATAACATTGCAAATGTGGATACGCCTAATTATAAGGCTAAGGATGTTGTCTTCAAAAATGTACTTAATCAAGAGATGGATAGTGGATTTCAAGCGAAAAGAACTAACGAAAGACACTTGACATTTGGTAGTAGCGAAAGCTCATCTCGTATTGTTTCAAATAATAGTACCGAATACAATCACAATGGTAATAATGTAGATATTGATAAAGAAATGACAGAGCTAGCCAACAATCAAATTTATTATCAAGCTTTAGTTGAACGTATGAATGGTAAACTTAATAGTTTGCAAACTGTAATTAGAGGAGGGGCATAATGAGTATATTTAACTCGATTAATACAAGTGGTAGTGCATTAACTGCTCAACGATTAAGGATGGACACAATCTCCTCTAATATTGCAAATGCTGATACAACTAGGGCAACAATTAATGAAGATGGAGAATATGAAGCATATAGAAGAAAAACAGTTTCATTTGAAGCAAAGGATAATAGCTTTTCATCTTATTTAAACCGTGCTTCGAATTCCAACCAAGGGGCCGGATCTGGTGTTCGTGTTGACGAAATTACGGAAGATGATGAACCTTTCATAGAAGTTTATAATCCTACCCACCCAGATGCTGGTGAAGATGGATATGTTTCCATGCCAAATGTGGATCCATTAGAAGAAATGGTTGACTTAATGAGTGCAACACGTTCTTACGAAGCAAATGTAACATCCATAAATGCAACGAAAAGCATGTTGATGAAAGCGTTAGAAATTGGTAAGTAATTAAAGACCGGGGGAATAAATAAATGGCGATAAACATTCAAGCACTTCAAACACCTACCTTATTAAATCAAGAAACCACAGCTTCTAAACTTTCTGTTGGTGAAGCGCAAAATCAATTCTCAAATCAACTCAAAACCGCGATAGAACAATTAAATGCATCTCAAATTGAATCTGACATAAAGACAGAGGCGCTTGCAAATGGTGAAATAGATGATTTACATGATGTAATGATTACTGCACAAAAAGCTAGTGTCACATTAAACGCAGCTGTAGAAGTCCGTAGTAAAGCGCTTGATGCTTATAATGAAATTATGCGGATGCAAATATAAGAAACAATTGGCTGACTTGTTGTATGGAGGCAAATGATGAAACAGAACTTAATAACATATAAAAATAAAATCATAGAATTTTGGCAAAGTAAATCCAAGAAACAAAAAGGATTTGGACTTTCATTAATCTTTTTATTTCTTCTAATTGTAGTTGGTGGAAGCTTCTTTGCAACAAGGACTACAATGGTGCCATTGTATAGTAATCTATCAATTCAAGAGGTTGGGCAGATAAAAGCAGAGTTAGACACTAGAGGTGTGAAATATGAAGTGGAAGGTGCTGGAACGGTAATTAATGTGCCAAGTGAAGAAGCAGATACATTACTTGTTGATCTTGCGGCACAAGGTATACCAAACAGTGGAAATATTGATTATTCTTTTTTTAGTGAAAATACTTCTTGGGGAATGACAGATGGTGAATTTAATGTAATGAAACTTGATGCCTTGCAAACAGAATTGGCAAATTTAATGACTGGAATTTCAGGTATTGAAAATGCTACTGTCATGCTTAATATACCAGAGGATCAAGTTTTTGTGAGTGATGCAGTACAGCAGGCATCTGCATCAATTGTTCTGACAACCACACCTGGGTACCAGTTTGAGGAAAGTCAAATTAATTCACTTTATTTACTTGTTTCTAAAACGGTACCAAACCTCTCTACAGACAATATCGTCATTATGGATCAAAACTTTAATTACTATGATCAAAATAGTTCTACTACCGTAGCAAGTGGCGATGCTTATACCACACAGCAGACAATCAAAAAGGATATTGAACGAGATATTCAAAGACGTGTGCAGCAAATGCTAGGTACGATGGTTGGAGCAGATAAAGTTGTAGCATCTGTTACAGCAGATATAGATTTCACACAAGAAAATCGAATAGAAGAACTAGTAGAACCAGTAGAAGTAGATGGAGAAGAAGTAGAAGGTTTACCAGTTAGTGTTGAAACGATTACAGAGACATATACAGGAAATGGTGCAGCAGCTGCCGGTGAGGTTGGAGTGGGCGATGAAGATATAGCAAACTATGTTGCGGAAGATGGTGCTGACTATGGTGAATATGAAAAAGTTCAGGAATCTATTAATTATGAATTTAATCGAATACAACGTGAAATTATAGAAAGTCCATATAAAATTAGAGATTTAGGTATTCAAATAGCAGTAGATAATACAAAAGAAACAGTTGACGCAAATGGTGAACTAGAGCTTTTAACAGCACAAGAACAAGCCAATGTTGAAGAGAGTATCGCGTCGATACTAGATTCTATTATTTCTACTTCTATTGACGGAACGTATGGAGAAATTAACCCAGAAGATAAAACATCTATAGTATTTCAAGAATTCAATGGTATTCAAACAGCAAATACGCCTGTTGGAACCGGAATCCCCACATGGATTTATATAGTTGGAGGAACCTTACTTGTTCTAGTAATTGGCCTTATTATTATGTTGATAAGAAAACGAAGAGAACCAGAAGAAGAAATGGGATATAGTGAAGATGTAGTGTCACAAGAGACATTTGAAGTTCCTGATATGGAAACAGCAGCAGATACCGAATCATCAATCAGAAGAAAACAGCTTGAAAAAATGGCAAATGACAAACCAGAAGAATTTGCTAAGTTATTACGTAGCTGGATTTCTGAGGATTAGGGGGAAAGCTTCATGGCAAGAAAACAAACATTGACTGGTAAACAAAAAGCTGCGATTCTATTAATCTCATTAGGACCAGATGTTTCAGCACAATTATATAAACATTTAACAGAAGAGGAAATTGAAAAACTAACCTTAGAAATTTCCTCTGTTAAAAAGGTGGAAACGGAACAAAAAGAAGAAGTCTTAGATCAATTTCATCAGATAGCATTAGCGCAAGATTATATTGCGCAAGGTGGTATAAATTATGCAAAGACTGTTTTGGAAAAAGCCTTAGGAGCTGATGAGGCAGGTAATATTATCAATCGGTTAACATCATCTTTACAAGTTAAACCTTTTGACTTTGCTAGAAAAGCAGATCCTGGCCAAATTTTAAATTTTATACAAAATGAACACCCACAAACTATTGCTTTAGTTTTATCCTATTTGGAAAAAGAACAGGCTGGTCAAATATTATCAGAGTTGCCTCAAGAGATGCAGGCTGATATTGCGAAAAGAATTGCAATAATGGATTCAACATCTCCTGAGATAATTTATGAAGTAGAGCAAGTGTTAGAACGGAAATTGTCTGCAACAGTAACGCAAGATTACACACAAACAGGTGGGATTCAGGCAGTAGTAGAAGTTTTAAATGGCGTGGATAGAAGTACAGAAAGAACGATACTAGATGCATTAGAAATACAAGATCCAGAGTTAGCAGAAGAAATCAAGAAACGAATGTTCGTATTTGAAGATATTGTTACATTAGATAATCGTGCTATTCAGCGGATTATACGCGAAGTTGAAAATGATGATCTTCGTCTATCACTGAAAGTAGCAAGTGATGAAGTGAAAGAAGTTGTCTTTAGTAATATGTCGAATCGTATGGCTGAAACGTTCAAAGAAGAAATGGAATTTATGGGCCCTGTTCGTTTACGGGATGTCGAAGAATCACAAACACGAATTGTTTCTGCAATTCGTCGTTTAGAAGAAGTAGGTGAAATCGTTATTGCACGTGGTGGAGGAGATGATATTATTGTCTAACCAATTGGATCGAAAAATCACACCAAGTAAAGTAATCGGTATTAAACCACTAGAAGTTCGACAAGATTTTACAGAACAAGATTTACTAGATCAGAAAGCAATTCTTGAAATACAATTAGAACAAGCGAAGCAACAGTTGCAGCAAACAAGGGAACAAGCGGATCAATTACTTGCTGATACAAAGATGACAATAAAAGATAAAGAGAAAGAATGGCAAGAAGAGAAACTGAAGTGGATTGAAGAAGCAAAACAACATGGACATAATGAGGGTTTTCACGAAGGTAAAGAAGATAGTTTAAATGAATATCAAACATTACTCGATCAGGCTAGTGAAATTGTTCAACTAGCTAAAAAAGAAAAACAAACAATTTTAGCCCAATCGGAACCAACGATATTACGGTTAGGGATAGCAGCAGCGTCGAAGATCATACAACATGAATTAGTCGAAAGTGATGCTTATATCGAAATCACAAAAAAAGTTTTAAAAGAAGTTTTAGATCAGCCATCAATTCGTGTTTTTTCAAATCCAAGAGATTATCAAACACTGCAAAAGTATGAAGATGAACTTCGTTTAATAATTGATGCAAAAGCGGACCTACTATTCTATCCAGATGAATCATTATCCGAAGGCGCTTGTATTATTGAAACACCTTTTGGAAAAATAGATGCAAGTGTTGACAGTCAATTAGAAACTTTGCGTCATGCATTGTTAGACTTAGCGGAGGAGATAAATCGTGAATCTTGATACGTATGTAGAATCAATTGAAAATTCGGATTTATACAAACGATTTGGAAAGATTCAACGTGTTGTTGGACTAATGATTGAATCAAAAGGTCCGGCAGTTAGTATAGGGAATGTTTGTTATATTCATACTTCTGCAAAAACAAAGATTTATGCTGAAGTTGTAGGTTTTCATGATGAAAATGTACTTTTAATGCCCTATGCATCTATCAATGAAATTAGTCCTGGAAGTCTTGTTGAAGCGACTGATAAGCCACTTACGATAAAAGTTGGTCGAGGTTTAATTGGGAAAGTTGTAAACTCAATGGGACAGCCGTTAGATGATTCAACGTTACCGAAAGGTTTAATGTCCTATTTAACCGAGAGAACACCGCCAAATCCTCTATCTCGTCCAAGAATATTAGAACCAATTCAACTGGGTGTCAAAACAATTGATTCATTGTTAACAGTTGGAAAAGGGCAACGTGTCGGGATTTTTGCGGGGAGTGGTGTTGGTAAAAGTACACTACTAGGAATGATTGCCCGAAATAGTGATGCGGATATTAATGTTATTGCAATGATAGGGGAACGTGGCAGAGAAGTTAGAGAGTTTATTGAAAAAGACCTTGGTGAAGAAGGCCTAAAGAAATCAATTGTAGTTGTAGCAACATCAGATCAGCCTGCGCTAATGCGGATAAAAGGTGCATATACAGCAACGGCTATAAGTGAATATTTTCGTGATCAAGGTTTAAACGTAAATTTAATGATGGATTCTGTTACACGAGTTGCGATGGCACAACGGGAAGTTGGTCTAGCTACTGGAGAACCACCAACAACTAAAGGTTATCCACCTTCTGTGTTTTCTATTTTACCAAAATTATTGGAGAGAACAGGAACCAGTGATAAAGGAACGATTACAGCTTTTTATACTGTATTAGTAGATGGAGATGATCTAAACGATCCTATTGCAGATACGACAAGAGGAATACTAGATGGTCACTTTGTCTTAGATAGAAAGTTAGCAGAGCAAGGACAATTTCCAGCTTTAAATGTATTAAAATCCATTAGTCGTGTAATGCCACAGATAACATCAGAGAAAGATCAAAAAATAGCGCAAGAGGTCCGTAAGATTTTATCAACATTTGAAGAGAATTATGAATTAATACAAATAGGTGCATATAAACGTGGAACAAGTAGGGAAGTAGATCAAGCCATTCAGTTACATCCAAAGATTATTTCTTTTTTGAAACAGGGAATGGAGGAATCTTGGTCAAGGGATGAAGCAATGACGTTACTTGAGACTAGTTTATATGGAGGTAAAAAAGCATGACAAATATAAAAGCTTTTCAAAAAATACTGTCACATCAAGAGCGCTTAAAGAACGAGGCACAAATTAATTACCAAGAAGCAATGAATAATTTCGAGACTGTTGCAACAAAGTTATATCAGTTATTGCAGAAAAAAGAAGAAGTCGAAAAACAATATGCTTATTATCTAAAATCTAGTGGTACAGTCACTACATTAGCGACACATTATGCTTATATCGATGAAATAAAGAAAAAAATACAGCAAGTGGAATTAGAAGTAAGCAAGAAGCGCGTAATAATGGAAAAAAAACAAGTGTTATTAACACAATCACATATTGAAGTGAAAAAGTTCGAAATAATAATTGAGAAAAAAAACGAAAAAGAAAAATTGCGTGAAATATATACTGAGAATCAACAAATGGACGAAACGTCATTGAGACAGTTTTTAGCTAATGAAGATAGGTGATTAAAATGGTAGAAAAGACAAAACAAGAAAAAAAGGCAAAGAGCCCTGGCTTCATGCAATGGGTATTAGTAATTGGTATACCTTTAATATTTGCTATCATACTTGCTTTTATTATCTTTTCATTTATGGGTATTGATGTTATTGCTAAAACAAAAGACGCAGCTAATCAGATCCCCTTTCTTTCTTCGGTTGTCACAACAGATGAAGAACAAGAAGTCGAACGAGAAGAAGAAAAGGTTGAGACACAACTTTCTGAAAAAGATGCAGAAATTGAAACACTGCAAACAGAAGTCTCCAATCATGAACAAACAATTGATGAGTTAAATCAAGAAATTGTTAAACTTACGAACCAAACGGAAGATACTTCTGATGAAGAGGTAGAAACGGAAGGTGAAGTGCAAGAGAATGAGGAAGAGAGCGAAAATTTGGATAAGCTGACAAAGTCTTATGAAGAAATGGACCCCGAAAGCGCTGCTCCCATCTTGTCAAATGTTGAACGCGATTTAGCTACAGCGATCTTACAACAAATGAAGGATGAAGAAAGAGGGGAAGTACTTAGTGCAATGGATGCAGAAGTTGCTGCAGAACTTACACAACTATTACTAGAATAGTTTACGTTGAAATTATTTGAAGGGGGGTGAAAAAGTTTGAATGTAACGGGACTTTTAAATCAGCAAACAACCCAGTTAGGAAATACTTCTACGAAAAAAGGTAATGAAGGACAATCAGTCTTCGGTAGTCTATTAGAATCAATAGGTAGTAAAGTGAATAACAGTTTGATTGGTGGTCAGTCAAAATCAAGCACTAGAGAACAGCTAGAATCTTCTGAAGAGGCTAATTCAATTGAAACATTATTTTCATCGTATTTAGCGGGTGATAACGCTAGTTTAGAGCCATTACTAGAGCAGTTGAAGATTAAAAGTGATGAACTAACTACTTCAACTGATGAATCAATTCGTATTGCCGAATTAGCTGAGCAATTGATGTTATTAGAAAACGATACAGATATATCTAATCAGATGAAAAGTTTATGGGATCAACTTGAACCAGCTTTTGAGCAACTATCTACTGATCTAGCAGAAAGTACTTCTGAAGAAGATGTGTTGGAATTAGTAGAGCAATGGATTGCTGTTTCAGAGGAAGCGCCTGAGCAAAGTAGCAACTTCCTTAAACAACAAAATAACACTGAACTAGCAACATGGCTTGAAAATATAGTCTCTTCCAAAGCTATAGCAGAGGAGAATACCAAAACTAATCAGGCTAGCGTACAAATGGCGTCATTAGAACAATTATTTCAAAATAACACTTTACAAAATGTCGATGTTAATCAACAAAGTATAGAGAAGATAGCAAACTTATGGAAACAAGTAGAACAAGTAGCCGCACAAGTATCTTCTGGTAAGTTTGATCAAGAATCGAGTGTAAAAGTTCTGAAATTATTAGAACAATGGACATCTTTAGAGAAAAGCACACCGCTAGAAACAGCGAATTTGTTACAAGAGAAAAAAGGGACGAATGAAGGTCAGTTATGGTCTCGCTTATTAGGAACATACCAAAAAAGAACTGAAGGTCAGATGCAGGCTAAATACCAGTCTAGTGCAATGGTAACAACGACGGACGTTTCAAAGTGGATGAAGAATGCTGTTACAAGTCTATCATCTGAAACAAAGGCTACAGTAAATGCTGAAACTTTAGCAACAGGTCAACAAATTTCTAAGTTAGAACAATTTGTTGTACATGTAAAGCAGTCAACACAAACAAACCAAAAATCTACTTCTGATAATTTAATGGAAGAATTTCAAAAAGTTATTAAATCAAGTAAATTTATGTCAGGTCCAAATGGATCTAACGAGTTATTATTGAAATTAAAACCTAATCATCTAGGAGATATTTCAGTTAAATTAACCCAAATAAATGGGGAAATGATGGTGAAAATCACTGCCACAACACAAGCAGCTAAAGATGCGTTAGAAACAAATATTCAACAATTACGCCATATGTTTTCACCAAATCAAGTAGTGATTGAAAAACAAGATGCGCAAATGTTCCAGCAAACACAAGAAGAGTCCAATTCCTCATTTGATGAACAGATGTCAGAGTCGTCTCAACAAGAAGATGCTGAAGGAAAAGAGCAGAATGATGGAGAGCAGGATCAAAGTAGTATAAGTTTTGAAGAAGTATTAATGAATGAGAGAGTGTAGGTGAATTAATTTGACGACAATTGATAGTTCTTATTATTTGAGTAACCAATCTCGTGGCACGACTAGCTCTGCATTAGGTAAGGATGAATTCATGCGGATATTAATGGCACAATTACAAAACCAAGATCCTCTGAATCCAATGGAAGATAAAGAGTTCATTTCACAAATGGCTACTTTTACTTCATTAGAACAGATGATGGAAATGAATACATCGATTAGTAGTTTAGTTCAAAACCAAACAGTTTCACCAGTAATTCAATATAGTCATTTAATTGGTAAAGAAGTTTCATACTATAAACTTGATGAAGAGTCTGGTGAAGTGATTGAACCGAAGGAAACGGTTAAAAGTAACGTTATCGCTGTAAGTGAAAAAGAAGGTTATGCAGTTTTAGAATTAGAAAATGAAAGTAAGATCTATACGGATGAAGTTCTTAAGTTAAGCCAACCTTCAACGGATTAAGGAAGGTGAAAAATATGGATCATCGTATCCAACAAGTACATCAAGGGGCATTGCTTCCGAAAAACAGAAATAATATGCAGAAAAAGCAGGTTGGTACTTCTTTTCAAGATGTCTTATCTAGTGCACAAACATTAAAGATTAGCAAACATGCGCAAGCTAGATTAACTGAAAGAAATATTAAGATTGATGATGCGAAATGGCAACAAATTTCGGATAAAATTGTGGAAGCAAAACAAAAAGGAATAACAGATTCTTTAGTTGTTACAGATGAAGCAACCTTATTAGTTAGTACGAAAAACAACACGGTTGTGACAGCAATGGATCGAGCAGAAGCACAAAGTCGCATTTTCACAAATATTAATGGAACAATTGTTGTAGATTAGGCTGGTCCCGTTAAGGGAAGCCATTCAAGCTGTTGACTGATTGATACAGCTAATTAAACTAAAAGGGGAATGGTAATATGTTACGTTCAATGTATTCTGGTATATCAGGAATGAAAAATTTCCAAACAAAATTAGACACGATCGGTAATAATATAGCAAATGTTAACACATCGGGATTTAAAAAAGGACGTGTTACGTTTCAAGATATGATGAGTCAAACGTTGTCAAATGCACAAGGTTCAATAGAAGGTGTCCGTGGTGGGCTAAACGCCGCACAAGTTGGTCTTGGTTCTCAACTAGGTTCGATTGATAACATTCAAACGCAAGGAAATAGACAAACAACGGATCGTACATTAGATTTAGCGCTTGAAGGCGATGGTATGTTTGTATTAGGTAGTAATTTAGAAAATGGCGCAGCTGGTGATATTGATATGGAAGCATCAGATATTAACTTCACGCGTTCTGGTAATTTCTACTTAGATAATGAAGGGTATATAGTAAATCCAGATGGTTTATATTTATTGGGGGCTGGGAACCAAGCTGATGGCGATGATTTTGTCTTATCAGAAGAGCTAAGCCAAATTCAAATTCCTGCTAATGCAGCCAGCTTTAGTATTGCAGACAACGGAACAGTTAATTATGTTGATGGTGATGGCAACACACAAGTTGCTGGACAAATTAGATTAGCATCTTTCTCAAATCCTGGTGGTCTAGAGAGAAGTGGATCTAACTTGTATCGATTAACAGCTAATGCAGGGGCATTTGAGGATGCTGGCGATGATGACGGTTTTAATACATTAAACGATTTAGTTACCCCTGGTGCAAATGGTTCTGCTTCGGTAGTCTCGGGCGCTTTAGAAATGTCAAACGTTGATTTAGCAGAAGAATTCACCGAAATGATAACGGCGCAACGTGCATTTCAGTCAAATACCAAAATAATTACAACGTCAGATGAAATCTTACAAGAGTTAGTTAACTTGAAACGATAAGTAAGGAGGTGTGGAGCAAGTTTTCTTAACTTGCTCCAACCATAATATGATAGAAATCACGAAATTTAACGGGGATAGTTTTACCTTAAATGCTTTAATGATTGAACAAATTCAATCATTTCCTGATACTACTATTACTCTATCAAATGGGAAAATTATAGTAGTTAAAGAGACAGAGAATGAAGTAGTTACTTTGGTAAATAACTATTTTCAAATGATTGGCATACAAGGATGGATAAAAGAGGCTGGTGAACAAAATGAACTCTAAATTATTTAAAATAATGATAAGTTCAATAGCTGTCATTTTGATTGTTGGAGTCGGTGCACTAATTTATATTTTAAACAGTTCAGATAGTGAAAATGAAGAATTAAGTATCGAGAAAATGGTGGAATACTCCTATACAACAGATGAAATGAGCACAGATTTAAAAGATGGTAGTTTTGTTCGAATGCAATTCGATATTATTACAGATAGTAAAAAGGCGCGAACAGAAATTGAAAATAGGTCTTTTCAATTTAAGAACATCTTTATAAAAGAATCCGTTAACCTAACAGAAGCAGATGTGCAAGCAGGATTAACTGAATTAGAAACAAAGCTAAAAGATCAAATGAATGAGCTAATGGATGAGGGAAATATTATCGATGTATATATCATTAGTAAAGTCATACAGTGATAAAAGCTCCTTCCTAGGAGGTGAATGTTGTGGCCAATGAAGTTATGTCGCAAAATGAAATTGATGCATTATTATCCGCACTTTCATCCGGTGAGATGGATGCCAATCAATTAAAACAAGAAGAACAAGAGAAAAAAGTGCGTGTTTATGATTTTAAACGAGCATTACGATTCTCAAAAGACCAGATTCGAAGCATTTCTCGAATTCATGAGAACTTTGCACGATTATTAACAACATATTTTTCTGCACAGTTACGCACATATGTGCACATATCTGTTGCGTCTGTTGATCAAATCCCATATGAAGAATTTATTCGCTCGATCCCCACGATAACGATATTAAATATATATAGTATGCAACCATTACACGGTCGAATTATTTTTGAATTCAACCCGAATATTGCATACGCCATGTTAGATCGAATGTTAGGTGGTAAAGGAAAGAGTGTAAACAAAGTAGATAGTCTAACGGAAATTGAATCAACACTTATGACGCAACTATTTGAAAAAGGTTTAGATAATCTACAAGAAGCTTGGTCATCCGTGATAGATATTGATCCGATATTAGAGGAGTTTGAAGTAAATCCTCAATTCTTACAGCTTGTTTCTCCCAATGAAACAGTAGTAGTCGTTTCATTAAATACTACAATTGGTGAGAGTACTGGCATGATCAATATATGTATTCCTCATGTGGTTTTAGAACCTATTATTCCGAAATTATCTGTTCATTATTGGATGCAAACGGAGAAGCCAAAGGAAAGAAAACCAGAAGAATATGAAAACTTAACAAAGAATCTTGAAACAGCAGAATTAGATATGAGAGTTCTACTAGGAGAAACATCAATTACAATAGAAGATTTATTGAATTTGCAACAAGGTGATGTACTCCACTTGGACCAATCAATTGAAGATGAATTAGTGATGCAAATTGATCAAGAGGATTTATATTATGTACAACCAGGAAAGAGAAAGAATAAATTGGCCGTCCAAATTATGAAAGAAATAAAAGGGGGCGATTCAGATGATGAATGACGGTATGTTATCACAGGATGAGATTGATGCATTATTAAACAGTACAGATGATGATCAGCCTGAGACAAATAATGATAATGATGAGCAGGAAGAACAAGACATAGAAAATCTATTATCTGACATTGAAATTGATGCACTAGGAGAAATAGGTAATATTTCATTTGGTAGTTCGGCAACTACACTCTCAACATTGTTAAATCAAAAGGTCGATATTACAACACCAACTATTTCTACAATAAGTCGCAGTCGATTAGAAGAAGAATTTCCAAATCCTAATGTAGGTGTAGAAGTAAAATATACAGAAGGTTTCGAAGGCGCTAATCTATTTGTGTTAGATTCTAATGATGCAGCAATTATTGCGGATTTAATGTTGGGTGGCGATGGTAAAACCGATACTCAAGAATTAAATGACATCTCGTTAAGTGCTGTACAAGAAGCAATGAATCAAATGATGGGAACTGCTGCGACTAGTATGTCAACGATATTTAGTAAAAGAGTCGATATCTCCCCGCCAGCTATTATGCTGTTAGATGTGAATGACGAGAATAAAGCTGATTATATGCCAGAAGATAATATCTTTGTAAAAGTGTCATTTCAATTGAAAATTGGAGAGCTAATTGATTCAAATATTATGCAATTATTACCTTTATCATTTGCTAAAGATATGGTTGATGGTTTGTTGAATGGTGGTTCAGCTGATCCAATAGAAGAACAACCTGTAACAACTGAAACAGCTCCTGTACAAAAAGAACAAGAGCCTGCACAAGCGCAAAATCACAAGCCAACTTCCCAACCAGCAGAACCTAAAAATTTAGGGGAATTATCACAGGAAAATGCTTCTATTCAAAATGCATCTTTTTCTGCTTTTGAAAATGTCGATCTTCCGCAAAATGAAAAACGTAACTTAGGTATGTTGATGGATATTCCATTACAAGTTACCGTTGAATTAGGTAGGACTAAACGAACCGTAAAAGATATCTTAGAATTATCATCTGGCTCCATTATTGAATTAGATAAACTAGCAGGTGAACCAGTAGATATTCACGTAAACAATAAATTAATCGCACAGGGTGAAGTAGTAGTAATAGATGAGAACTTCGGTGTGCGTGTCACAGATATCGTAAGTCAATCAGATCGATTAAGGAAATTAAAGTAATTAACTAGGGGGATTTATATAATGGCTCAGAAAATATTAATAGTAGACGATGCAGCTTTCATGCGAATGATGATCAAAGATATCTTAAGTAAGAATGGTTTTGAAGTAGTAGGTGAGGCGCAAGATGGTGTACAGGCTGTTGAAAAATACAAGGAGCTTACGCCAGATCTAGTTACAATGGATATTACAATGCCTGAAAAAGACGGAATTGCAGCACTAAAAGAAATTAAAGAAATTAACCCTGATGCGGTTGTTCTTATGTGTTCGGCTATGGGACAGCAAGCAATGGTTATTGATGCAATTCAAGCAGGTGCAAAAGACTTTATTGTAAAACCATTTCAGGCAGATCGCGTCATTGAGGCCATTCAAAAAGCATTGAGCTGATGAAAAATATGCGAAAAATAAACTTCGTATGCTTACTGATCGCATTATTTACTTGGGCTAGTATTCCTAGCACAATGGAGGCGGCATCCAATGATGGATATGTAGACGACTTATTTAAAAATGAGGCTCCTAGTGATGAGACGGATTCACCTGAAGAAGAAAACGAAAATAGTGAATCAAACCCAAGTAGTGAGACATCTTTAAGTGAGAACTCAGTTGATAATCCAATCATTACTTTCTTAAAAATTGTTTTGTCATTAATTTTGATTTTAGGATTAATGTATTTGTTACTAAAATTATTTAATAAAAAAACCAAGCTATATAAACACGCGAATACTTTAGAAAATATTGGTGGTGTTCCACTTGGTTCTAACAAATCGATTCAAATGATTCGTATTGGTGACAGCATATTCGTGGTTGGTGTCGCAGATAACATTGAACTGCTAACTGAGATTACAGATGAAGAAACTAAAAAACAGTTATTGGAAAGTCAAACTGAACAAGCAAGTTCAAATCAAATTGCTAATGTAATTGGAAAAACGATTTCACGTGTCTCATCGAAGAAACAACAAGTTACATCAACTAAATCTCCTGCTGAATTTTCATCATTATTTAAAAATGAATTAAATGGTTTAGCAGATAAAAGAAAAAAAATAACAGAGCAATACAAACGTAAGGAAGAAGATAAACATGAATGAATTTGTTGATATATTTTCTAGTTCAGACCCGTCAAATGTTGCTACATCAGTGCAATTACTGTTATTGTTAACTGTTTTTTCATTAGCACCTAGTATTATTATATTACTAACATGCTTTACCAGAATTATTATAGTTTTATCTTTTACTAGAACTTCACTCGCAACACAGCAGATGCCTCCTAATCAAGTATTGATTGGGATAGCACTCTTTTTAACCTTCTTTATTATGGCACCAACGTTTCAACAAGTGAATGAAGATGCACTGACACCGTTATTTAATGAAGAAATAACATTGGATGAAGCCTATACAAATGCTAGTATTCCAATGAAGGAATTTATGTCTAAGCATACACGCCAAAAAGATTTGGCTTTATTTATGAATTATAGTGGATTGGAAAATCCTGAATCATTAGAAGACATTCCGTTAACAACATTAGTCCCCGCCTTCGCAATAAGTGAATTAAAGACAGCCTTTCAAATGGGCTTTATGATTTTTGTTCCATTTTTGGTTATTGATATGGCTGTTGCAAGTGTCTTAATGTCAATGGGAATGATGATGTTACCACCAGTAATGATTTCATTACCATTTAAAATTTTATTATTTGTGTTAGTTGATGGCTGGTATCTGATCACACAATCACTATTACAAGGGTTTTAGCAATACGAAATAAGAGGTGAAAGAGAAAATGAGTGGAGAATTCGTTATTAATTTAGCTGAGCAAGGGATATTTACAGTACTCATTGTAACAGGTCCTCTTTTAGTACTAGCCCTTGTAGTAGGATTATTAGTTAGTATTTTTCAAGCAACAACGCAGATTCAAGAGCAAACCCTAGCATTTGTACCTAAAATTGTCGCTGTTTTTTTAGGCTTAATTTTCTTCGGACCATGGATGCTTGTTCGGATTGTGGAATTTACGAGTAATATATTTCAAAATTTAAATCAGTTTGTAGGGTAGAGGTATGTTAGAGTCTATTGATATTAATAGTTTACCAGCGTTTTTGTTAATCCTCATACGATTTACAGCTTTTTTTGCAACAGTACCAATTTTTTCTTATCAAAATATTCCAATGCAATTTAAGATTGGACTAGCTGGTTCTTTATCTTGGATTATGCTGTATAGTATTGAGATTCCGACCATACCACTTGATTTAACGTTCTTTTTATTGGTTGGTAAGGAAGCAATTGCAGGGTTATTATTAGGCTTAATTGCTTATATGATATTAGCGGCAGTTCAAATTGCAGGTGGATTTATTGACTTTCAAATGGGTTTTGCGATCGCGAATGTTATTGACCCACAGACAGGTGCACAAAGTCCTTTAATGGGACAATACTTTTATACGATTGTGCTACTTTTTTTATTGAGTGTTGATGGTCATCATCTACTCATAAATGGTGCTTTCTATAGCTTTGAAACCATTCCATTAGATCAAATGATAAATTTTAACAATGAAAATATTGTGATGTTAGTCATCGATATCTTTAATCAATTATTCTTGGTTGCTTTTCAATTGGCAATACCTGTTGTAGGTTGTTTATTTCTAGTGGATGTTGCACTAGGTATTATTGCACGTACAGTTCCTCAATTAAATGTATTTGTCGTCGGTTTACCGTTAAAGATTTTTGTTGGGCTTTTTGTAGTAAGCATGTTTATTGTAATGTTTATATCAATTGTAAAGCAGTTGTTCTCTTATACATTAGAGATGATGCAGTTATTAATGCAGCTGTTTGGAGGTGCTTAAGTCATGCAGTTGAAATTAGATCTGCAATTCTTTGCAGGAGAAAAGACAGAAAAAGCAACTCCAAAAAAACGTCAAGATTCTCGAAAAAAAGGTCAGGTAGCTAAAAGCCAAGATATAAATACAGCACTTTTATTATTTTTAATTTTTATCCTTTTTACTGTTATTGGAACCTTTTGGAAAGAGAAAATGACCGGTTTATATATAAGGTCTTTTAGTGAATTTATTCATTGGGAAATTACTGTTCCTAATTTACAAACGATGTTTGCAGAAATCACCATATATATGGCACAGACGTTGGCTCCAGTAATGGCACTAGCAATTGTTGCGGGTCTTGCTTCAAATCTTATGCAAATTGGTTTTTTATTTACTACAGAACCATTACAAGCGAAATTTAATAAACTCGATCCTATTCAAGGTGCAAAACGTATTTTTTCAGCACGCGCTTTAGTAGAACTAGTCAAATCAATGTTAAAAATAAGTGTTATTACTACCATTACTTTTTCAATTTTATGGATGAATAAAGACGAGATGATGATGCTTGCAGGTAAAGACGTTAATGCAGCCTTGGCTTTTTTTGCGAATGTTACGATATTAATGGGAATATTTTCAGCAATTGCATTACTTGTTGTGTCAGTTATTGACTTTACTTATCAACGATATGACCATGAAAAGAATATGAAAATGTCTAAAAATGATATTAAAGATGAACATAAGAATATTGAAGGAAATCCTTTAATTAAATCTAAAATAAAAGAGCGTCAAAGACAGATGGCGATGCGACGTATGATGAGCGATGTGCCAGACGCAGATGTTGTAATCACAAACCCAACACACTATGCTATTGCGATTAAGTACGATGAGAATAAGTCTGATGCCCCTTATGTAGTTGCTAAAGGTGTTGATTTTGTAGCTTCAAAGATTAGAGAAGTTGCAGAAGCAAATCAGATTATAATGGTAGAAAATCGAACTTTAGCAAGAGCGTTATATGCTGAAGTTGAGATAGGTGGAGCAATTCAAGAAGAATTCTTTCAGGCTGTTGCGGAGATTTTAGCATATGTTTATCAAATAGAACAAAAAGCATAAGGATGTCTAGTAGGGAGAGTTAATAATGAAAATAAGAGATCTATCCGTTATAATCGGTGTTATTTTAATAATTGTTATGTTAGTTATTCCATTACCGGGTTGGTTATTAAGTATCCTTATTTTAATAAATATTTCATTAGCACTAATTGTTATTTTAGTCTCGATGAACACCACAGAACCGTTACAATTTTCAATATTCCCTTCGTTGTTATTACTCCTAACATTATTCCGCTTAGGACTTAATGTTTCCACAACACGCTCGATTCTATCTACTGGAGAAGCTGGTGGCGTGGTGGAAACGTTTGGTACTTTTGTTATCGGGGACAACGCGTTAGTTGGTTTTGTTGTCTTCTTGATTCTTGTTATTATCCAATTTTTAGTTATTACAAAAGGTAGTGAACGTGTATCTGAAGTTGCAGCACGTTTTACTTTAGACGCAATGCCTGGAAAACAAATGAGTATTGATGCAGATTTAAATGCAGGAATGATAAATGAACAACAAGCTAAAAAACGTCGTGAAAAAGTTGAGGGTGAAGCAGACTTTTACGGTGCAATGGACGGTGCGAGTAAGTTTGTTAAAGGTGACGCGATTGCCGGAATCGTTATCGTGTTAATCAATATTATTTTCGGTTTAATTATTGGTATGATGCAAATGGATATGACGTTTCCAGAAGCAATATCTACCTTTATGCAACTAACTGTTGGTGATGGACTAGTAAGTCAAATTCCTGCATTACTTATCTCAACAGCTACTGGTATTGTTGTTACACGTGTGGCTTCTGAAGGTAACCTTGGAAGCGATGTAACAGAACAATTGTTACGTTATCCAAAGATGCTGTATATTGCAGGTGGAACAATCTTTATGTTTGGTTTTACACCTATTAACTTTTTCTTAACAACTTCCATTGCAGGGGTACTCGTATTGGGTGGTTACTTGCTATCTAGACCAATTGTAGAACCAGAAGTAGATCAAAAAGGGGAAGAAGAAGCAGCAGATTCACAGCAGATGCAGTCTTCTAATAATGTGGTTGATCTTTTAAGTATGGACCCTATTGAATTTGAATTTGGTTATGCTCTAATTCCTTTAGTTGATACGAATCAAGGTGGGGATTTAATGGATCGTATCGTTATGATTCGCAGGCAGTTAGCAATTGAATTAGGAATTGTTATTCCAGTGGTTCGAATTCGTGATAATATCCAATTAAATCCAAATGAGTATCAATTAAAAATTAAAGGGAATGAAGTTGCACAAGGAGAGCTAATGTTAGATCATTATTTAGCGATGACACCTGGTTTGGATGAAGATGATCTAGAAGGAATAGATACAACAGAACCTGCTTTTGGGCTTCCTGCAAAATGGATAGGTGAAGACGTGAAAGATGAAGCAGAATTATCTGGTTATACAGTAGTTGATCCACCTTCTGTTGTTTCTACGCACATTACAGAAATAATAAAAAAACATGCACATTTATTATTAGGACGTCAAGAAACGAAGCAGTTAATTGATCACTTAAAGGAGTCATATCCTATATTAGTTGAAGAGGTAACGCCTGAGCCATTATCTATTGGTGATGTACAAAAGGTACTTGCGAAATTATTACGCGAACATGTTTCGATCCGAAACTTGCCGATTATCTTTGAAACATTAGCAGACTTCGGGAAAATGACCAATGATGCCGAGTTGCTAGGAGAGTACGCAAGACAGGCCTTATCTGCTCAAATTACCAAACAGTATGTACAAAATGAGCAGGGATTAAAAGTTATAACGGTTGCAGGTGAAGTTGAGCAAATGATTTCAGATCATATTCAACAAACTGAACATGGTAGTTACTTATCCTTAGATCCTGATTCACAGCAACGCATTATTCGCTCAGTTACGGAAAAGATAGAGAGTATATCATTACAAGAGGAAACGCCAATTATTCTCTGTTCACCAACTATACGTATGTATATGAAACAGTTACTTGATCGGTTTTTCCCACATGTTGTCGTGTTATCTTATAATGAATTAGAACCTAATTTAGATGTCAAAAGCGTCGGGGTGGTGAATGTTGCATGAAGGTAAAAAAGTATATCGCACCAACAATGCCTGAAGTAATGAAAAAAGTACGAAAAGAACTAGGTGCAGATGCCGTTATCCTTAATTCAAAGGTAATTTATACTGGTGGGTTTTTAGGATTATTTAAAAAAAGAAATATGGAAGTTGTTGCAGCATTAGACCCGCAACCAACTAAGCCTAAAATAGAAGAGCAATCAAAACCGTTTATACCTATGTCTTCAGATATACCAAGAACGGATGATAAACAACAAGTATTATTAGACGAAGTACGTGCGATGCGTAAATGGATGGAGAAAACAACAAGTAATGGGGAAGATATCTTCCCTCCTACATATCAAGCGGTTGTAGATCTCTTGTTGGAACAAGAAGTTGATCTTGATATTGCTCAAGAAGTTGTTGCGAATAGTATAGAAAACAATTCAACTGAGGACACAACATATGAATTAGCTAAAAAACAGGTGGAAGAAGCTGTTAACAAAAAGTTAGCGATCAATGATTTTGGTGGCGTTACTTACCATAAGAAATTCGTACATTTAGTTGGGCCAACAGGTGTTGGTAAAACAACGACGATAGCTAAAATAGCTGCGAAATGCATGTTAGTTGATGGTAAAAAGGTTGCGTTAATTACAACAGATACGTATCGCATTGCTGCAATTGAACAACTAAAAACATATTCTAAAATTCTTGATATTCCATTAGAAATTGCTTATACAATTGAAGATTATCGTAATGCTAGAGAAAAATTCAAATCCTATGATATTGTTTTAGTAGACACAGCGGGCCGCAATTTCCGTGATCCTAAGTATATTGCAGAGTTAGGAAAAGTAGTTGACCTTGAACATGATATTGATACGTATTTAGTCTTATCCTTAACTACTAAGTCATCCGATTTAGATGTGATTTATAATCAATTCGAAAACATTCCGATAAAAAAATTAATATTTACTAAAAAAGATGAGACGGGAACCTATGGTGCAATTTTAAACTTAACTCTCAAGTATCAAATAGGTGTTGCGTATTTAACAGATGGACAAGATGTACCAGATAATATTGAAGAGGCTTCAAGTGAAAAAATCAGTCATTTGATAGTTGGAAACTCAAATGAGTGATCAAGCAGCTAATTTAAGAAAAAAAATTGACAGACTTAACGCCAAAAGGCAAGCAAAAACGATTGCAGTTGTAAGTGGAAAAGGTGGCGTAGGTAAATCAAATTTTTCACTTAATTTCGCTTTAAATTTATCAAAAGCTGGAAAAAAAGTCCTTTTATTTGATTTAGATATTGGTATGGGTAATATCGATATTCTATTAGGTGTCCAAGCTAAACGGTCAATTGTGCAAATGTACGAGAATCAATTGTCGATTCATGATATTATAGAAACAGGACCTCATTCTTTGTCGTATATTGCTGCTGGTTCTGGATTAACTGATATGTTTAAAATGGATGAAACTAAATTTCATTATTTCTTGGAACAGCTAGACGAACTTATTACAGATTTCGACTATATTATTTTTGATATGGGTGCAGGAGCTTCTGATGACAGTATGTTTTATGTTTTAGCTGCTGATGAGTGTATTGTTGTTACAACACCTGAGCCTACATCAATGATGGATGCTTACGCTATGATGAAACATATTTGCAATCGAAATTTCACCATACCATTATATCTTTTAGTTAACCGAGCTGAAAATAATAAAGATGGTCGATCTATAATAAACCGTTTACAGAAGGTAATGCAAAGCTTTTTAAACAAAGAAATTGTTCCATTAGGTATCTTACCTAATGATAAATCAGTTTCTAAAGCAGTAATTAATCAAATACCATTTACGATGTATGATCCAAAATCAAAAGTTACGCTAGCAATGATCCAAATCGTGAAGCAATATGTAGGTAATAACATTAATATTGAGAAAAAAGTTCCTTCAACTTTTATAAAAAAGTTAAAACAATTTGTAAAAGAGAGGTAGATTGCCATGAACATAATTAACGTATTAGTTGTTGATGATTCAGCTTTCATGCGGAAAATGATTGCTGATATTCTTCAATCACATCCAAGAATAACTGTTATTGGCACAGCTAGAAATGGGCAAGATGCACTAGAGAAAATTGAACAATTAAATCCGGATGTCATCACATTAGATATAGAAATGCCTATTATGGATGGGATTACTACGCTTAAAAATATTATGAAAGACAAACCAAGACCGGTTATAATGCTTTCTAGTTTAACAAAAGAAGGAGCAAAAAAAACACTTGAATCGATGGAATTGGGTGCAATTGATTTTATTACAAAACCTTCTGGTTCTATTTCCCTAAACATTAGGGAGAAAGATGCCGAAATTAAAACTAAGGTGTTACAGGCAGTAGACGCTAAGATAGATAGGTTAGTTTATAAAGAGCCAAAGCAGTCGGTAATAGCTTCATTTTCGCCACGCTTATCTCGTCAACAAATTAACAGTGATCTAATTATTGGAATTGGGACATCAACAGGTGGACCAAGAGCACTACAGCAAGTAATTACTCGATTACCTAGAGATTTACCAGCATCAATAGCAATTGTTCAACATATGCCTGCTGGTTTTACAAAGTCATTAGCAAAGCGTTTGGATTCGATGTCAGAAATCAACGTTAAAGAAGCTGAAAATAAGGAGATTTTACAAAAGGGTACAGCCTATATTGCTCCGGGTGGATTCCAGTTCCGTGTTGAAAAAACAGCAAAAGGTTTGCAAGCTGTAATTTCAAAGGAAGAAACGCGCAATGGTCATCAACCTTCTGTTGAAGTATTATTTGAATCACTTGCACAGTTACAAACCGAGCAGGTTTTTGCAGTTATTATGACTGGAATGGGTGCAGATGGTGCCAATAGTTTAATCACCTTAAAAGAAGCAAAATCAAATACGGTTATTTTTTCTGAATCCAAAGAAACGTGTATTGTATATGGAATGCCTCAGGCAGCTGAAAAAACAAATGTAGTAGACCATGTTGTTAGATTACCAGAAATAAGTGAAGTACTAGTTAGTCAAATTAAAGCCAGAGGTGAATAAAATGGACATGAATGAATATCTTGATGTGTTTATTGAAGAAAGTAAAGAACATATCCAATCGTTGAATAACCGTCTACTTGAATTAGAAAACGATCCAACTAATATGGACACAGTAAATGAAATTTTTCGTTCTGCGCATACATTAAAAGGTATGTCCGCTACAATGGGTTATAAAGACTTAGCCGATTTAACACATAAAATGGAAAACGTTTTAGATGCTGTACGCAATGACAAGTTAAAAATGAATTCTGCTATTTTAGATGTTGTCTTCGATGCAGTGGATCACTTAGAAGGAATGGTTTTAGATATTGTTGATGGTGGTGAAGGTAAAAAAGATGTCTCTGCAACAGTAGCTAAGCTTGAAGCAATCGAACAGGGTGAGGCGATAGAAGAAGTTGCTGCTACAGCTGCTGTAGCAAATGTAGAATCAACTCCATCTAGTGTAAAAACAGCTGTTGGTGAATTGGATCAATTTGAAGTTGCGGTGTTGCAACAATCAGCAGAAAACAATTACTCTAATTTTCAAGTGAATGTTAGTCTGCAAGAAACCTGTATGTTAAAAGCTGCACGTGTTTATATGGTTTTTCAGATTTTAGAACAGGTTGGAGAAGTAATTAAGTCAAATCCAACTGTATCTGAATTAGAAGATGAGAATTTTGACTATAACTTTACTGTTATTCTAGTAACAAGTGAATCTGCAGAAGATGTCAAACAGAAAATCATGAAAGTATCAGAGGTAGCTGAAGTAGAAATAAGCCTATTTGATTATAACGTCAAAGTCGAAGATACTAGCGAAAAAATGAATCAAGTAGAAACAGCTACGGGAAAAACGACTGAAAAAAGTGAAGAAAAGACAGTACAAAAAGTTCAAGTAACGAGTAAAACAATTCGTGTTAATATTGAAAGATTAGATGCATTAATGAATTTGTTTGAAGAATTAGTTATTGATCGTGGTAGATTAGAACAAATATCAGCTACATTAAAAAACGCTGAGCTTCAAGAAACCGTTGAACGTATGACACGTATTTCCGGTGATTTACAAGGTATTATCTTGAATATGCGAATGGTTCCTATTGATCAAGTGTTTAATAGATTCCCTCGAATGGTTAGACAATTAGCAAAAGACCTAAATAAACAGATTAATTTAGAAATCACAGGTGCGGATACAGAGTTAGATCGTACAGTTATTGATGAAATAGGAGATCCGTTAGTACATTTAATTCGTAATGGATTAGACCATGGGATTGAAACACCGGCTATTAGAAAAGAAAAAGGAAAGCCTGAAGAGGGAACGTTAAAACTACATGCTTATCACAGTGGAAATCATGTCATTATTGAAATCAAAGATGATGGAGCAGGAATTAACAAAGAAAAAGTTTTAGAGAAGGCAATTTCAAACGGTGTTGTTTCTAAGGAAGAAGCAAGTAATTTAACAGATTCTCAAATACACCAGTTGATTCTTTCTAGCGGATTCTCGACAGCAGATAAGATTTCTGATATCTCTGGTCGTGGAGTTGGTTTGGATGTAGTGAAAAATACAATTGAATCGCTTGGAGGAAGTATTACAATCCAATCCGAATTCGGTAAAGGTTCACTGTTTTCTATTCAACTTCCATTAACATTATCGATTATATCGGTACTATTAGTTGAAGTGCACAAAGAAAAGTATGCTATACCACTATCATCAATTATTGAAACTGCAATTGTTAACAAATCAGAAATTATGCATGCACATAATAAACAAGTCATTGATTTCCGAGGTAAAGTAGTACCATTAATTTCTCTGAAACAAGTATTTAATGTACCTGGTGAAGTTGAAGAGGATCAGTTTTGTTCCATTATAATCATTAGACAAGGTGAAAAAATGGCTGGATTAATTGTCGATACATTCATTGGACAACAGGAAATCGTATTGAAGTCACTTGGCGATTACTTAGGTGATATATTTGCTATCTCTGGGGCAACTATTTTAGGTGATGGACAAGTAGCATTAATTGTTGATACGAATGCTTTAATTAAATAATAAGGAGGGATTAATCATGACAGAAGGATTAACAGCAAAAAAGCTTAAAACAATTGTTTTTGAATTAAACAAAGAAGAGTATGCACTGCCTGTTAAACAGGTTGGTTCCATTGAACGTGTTATGCATATTACAAGAATTCCACAGACCTCTCCATTTGTGAAGGGTGTGCTTAATTTACGAGGTGTAGTGACGCCAATTATCGATCTACGAGCTAGATTTGGTCTGGAGGATATTGGTTACACAGAAAGCACTCGTATTATTATAGTTAATTTAGAAGAGTTAGCAGTGGGTTTGATTGTTGATGCTGCCTATGATGTTATTGATATACCTACTGATGCAATTGAACCAGCGCCTGAGGTTATCGGTTCGGTTCAAGTAGATTATATTGAAGGTGTTGCAAAATTAGCTGATCGCTTATTAATTTTATTAGATATGGATAAAGTACTAGCTAAGGATGGATTGAAAGGGCTACACGAAATCGAAAGTTAGTAGGTGAGTATATGTCTTTTATTGAATCATTAACAGCTTATCAATTAGACACATTAAAAGAAGTAGGTAATATTGGATCTGGAAACGCGGCTACCTCTCTATCTACTTTATTAAATAGAAAAGTAGATATGACAGTACCAGCAGTTCGAGTCGTTGGTTTTGATGAGATGATGGACCTAGTTGGTGGTCCTGATAAAATTATTGTATCTGTCTATCTCCGCATTCAAGGAGAAGCTCCTGGTAACATGTTTTTCGTGCTTTCCCCCCCTGAGGCAGAAGTATTTGTTAAAGAGATGACAGGTATAGATAATTTTAATTTAGAAAACCCTCCATTTGACGAAATGGGTTTGTCAGCATTACAAGAATTAGGTAATATATTGGCAGGTTCTTATTTATCAGCATTATCGGATTTCATAAAAGTATTATTACAGCCATCAGTCCCACTCCTACACATTGATATGGCAGCTGCTATATTAACACAAGGATTGATGGAGTTATCACAAGAAAGTGACTATGCTATCATTATTGATACAATTATTAATGAAGAGGGTAATAATAGTGAACCTATTAAAGGGCATTTCTTTTTATTACCTGATCCGGAATCTTTTCCAAAAATATTTGATCGATTAGGTGTTACAAGTTAGTGTTAACAGAAACAAAAGAAATTATTAAAGTAGGCATTGCTGATTTGAAGTTCGCAAAATCTCCGGAAGTTTTGCGAACATCAGGTTTAGGTTCGTGTGTAGGGGTAGTTGTCTATGATCTTACGATGAAAATTGCTGGTATGTCACATGTAATGCTACCAAATTCATCCTTATCAAAACGAAGTGATTTGAATCAATTAAAATATGCAGATACGGCGTTACCAATTTTAATTGAACATTTACTAAAAGAAGGCGCTAGAAAATATGCATTGAAAGCTAAAATTGCTGGTGGTGCACAAATGTTTTCATTTAGTTCTTCTAATGATATGCTTCGAGTTGGAAAACGAAATGAGGAAGCAGTTAAGATGATGCTTGAACAATATCGCATTCCTCTCGTTTCAGAGGATGTTGGTGGTAGTAGTGGGCGAACAATTGAATTTTCTCTCGATACGGGTATGTTAAATATAAGAACAGTAAATTCGGGAGAAAAACAAATATAATTTTTCAACTAATGGGGGAACATGACAACTGTGAGGTGATTTAATGTCAGATTCTAGCCCAGCAATACAAGAGGTTTGGGATAAATGGTCAAATGATAGAGATAACGAATCAGCAAACCAACTGGTTGAGCATTATCTTTATCTTGTTCAATATCATGTGCAACGAATTGCAATCCATCTTCCGAAAAATGTAAGCAAAGATGACATGAAGAGCTTAGGATTAATGGGATTATATGATGCGCTTCATAAATTTGAACCAAAAAGAGATTTGAAATTTGATACATATGCCTCTTTTCGGATTCGTGGATCAATTATAGATGGGCTACGTAAGGAAGATTGGTTACCGCGTTCAACACGTGATAAGTCTAAAAAAATTGATAAAGCACTGCGAGATCTAGAGCAAAAATTGCATCGAGAACCTACGTTAACTGAAGTGGCTGAATTCTTGGGAATGCGTAAACAAGAAGTTGAAGAAATAGTGAAAGATTCACTATTTTCTAATCTTCTATCCATCGAAGAAAAGTCAAGTGAGCATCAAGATGATTATAAAGAAGGTATAGGCTATAATTTACCTGATGATAAGAATTTAACGCCTGAAGATAGCATGTTGACAGCAGAAAGTCATCATGAACTAGAGCAGAGTATTGGACAATTAAATAAAAACGAACAATTAGTCATTAGTTTATTTTACAAGGAAGAGCTTACATTCACAGAAATAGGAAATGTTTTAGAGTTGACTACATCACGAATATCACAAATCCATAAACAAGCTATTTTTAAATTAAAAAAACATTTGGCATGATCAGAAAACCGTATATAGTCGTGTCATAGTAAAGGGGATTATAATATGGAACCTCTTCAGGAAGTATTTGAGTTGAGTGTGTCAACCGATAAAATGCATGCCTCACTTCATGCGAAAGAGACTTTTGATCCAGAAGAACTAACTGTAGAACTAATTTTAAAGTGGTTAAAAGAGCAAAAAATAACAGTAGGTATTCAGGCAGAAGCGATAGAAAAATTAGTTGCGAATTTTCAAGAAGATTTGTTACCACTAAAAATTGCTTTAGGTACATATCCTGTTCATGGAATTAATGGCAAAATTGATTATGTCTGTGAACAGGATGACAATATTGAATTGGAAGAAAAAAGAAATTTCCGTGATGTTAGAAAAATTCCTTCTCTTAAAGAAAAGGAAAAAATTGCAATAGTATCGGATCCAGTGCCGGGAATTGTTGGACTGAATATTTACGGAAAAAAAGTACCTGCCAAATCTGGAAAGCCAATACGGATGCGTGCGGGTAAAAATGTTGAATTTAATGAAAGTGATCAGTCGTTTTATGCTACAGCTGACGGTCAATTGAGCATTGGAGCAAATGTCATCCAAGTATTTGATACATATGAAGTTAGTGGAGATTTGTCTTTAAAGACAGGCAATCTTAATTTTGTTGGGTCTATTATTATTCGAGGTAATGTTCCCTCAGGATATCGTGTAGAAGCAGAAGGAGATATACATATATATGGTTTAGTGGAATCTGCTTACATTCATGCGGGTGGTAACGTGTTTATTTCAGAAGGCATTGCCGGTCAGCGTAAAGGTACAATTATTGCAGGTGCAGATGTCACAGTTAATTACATTAATCAAGCTATTGTTGATGCGGGTAAAGATATCATCGTACATAATGCAATTATGCACAGCCATTGTGTTGCACAAGAGCATATTTATTGCCAAAATGGACATATCATTGGTGGTGTTTGTTCAGCAGGTAAAACGATAGAAGCAAGGGATATCGGTAATAAGATGGATACTAAAACAGAAATTGCTATCGGAATCAATCAGGAACATGCTGAAGAAGAAACAAAATTACTTAAAGAAAAAGAAAGTTTACATGAGAATAAAGAAAAGCTTCGGGTCTTAGGTGAAAGTTTACATAAAAAAGCCGAATCTAATGTTGGTTTAACCTCAAAAGAGCGCATATTTTTATTGAAGCAACGTAATTCAGTAAAACAGACGGATCTGAAATTGGATAAAATTGAGGAAGAACTTTCCTTGTTGCATGTGGAGCTAGGTGATGTAGAACAGGTTAGGTTAATTGTTAAAGGCATCTTACATGAAAATGTTGATTTATCTTTTGGTAAATATCAAATGACAACAAAAATCACCCAGAAGTTTACACAAGTATATTTAGACAATGGTGAAATAACCACGAAAGCACTATAACGCTTGAAAGGAAGCAATCTATATGAGTTGGAGAGCTGTAGAAATGCAAATAGCGCTACCACGTACGCAAGATGCTGGTAAAATACAAGAACAGCTCCAACAACGTGGTCAATTCATGCAAGATGTTATAGCTAATCAACAATTAGCCCAAGATGAGGTTAAACGAAAAACTGTGAATGATTTGAAGCAGAAGGCTGAACTTTCAAACAAAAAAGAAGAAAAGCATCCAACTAATAATGAAACATTGCATGATAATACAAGGAAAAATGAAATTGAATCGCACGCAATAGAACACCCGTATCTCGGTAAAAAAATCGATTTTAATGGTTAAGAGGGGTATTATGGTATATTTCTTATTATTAATAAGTTTTTTATTACATGTGTTCACATTTATTACGATTAAAGTTTTAAAAGATCGTATCATGGAACCCGATGATGTTATAGAAAAACAAGCCCAGCAACAAAAAGAAATGGAAGAACTACTTGCTGTTTATTTGTTAGAAATAAGAGAAGAAAACGAAAAAATAGTTAGCATGTTTGAAAAACAGAAAAGCAGCAGTAAGAAAAATAATGTATCTAGTCCTCCAAAAATAAATAATGAACAAGAGAAAAAGTATGAGAAAGCAGTTCAGATAAATGAGACGGTAACATCTAATGAACCTGAACCTATAACTGAGTATCAGCCACCGATAGGTGATGATTTTCAGGATACAGTAGAACAATCATTATCTGCACAAGTATTATCTTTGTATAATCAAGGTGAATCTATTGAGTCTATTGCAAGAAAATTAGATTCAGGTAAAACAGAGATTGAACTAATGATAAAATTCCATAAAAAAAACAGTTGAAATTGCTTGATTGCATGTTTTGGTTATGGTATAGTTACTTTTGGTGTCAATCACACACGCTTATGGATGATAGAGATGGTGCTAATCGAATGATTAGTTTTTCTATAAATATGAAATAAGCGGAGGCATAAAACCAAATTATTAGGAGGAAAAAATCATGGCAGTAATCTCAATGAAACAACTTCTTGAAGCTGGTGTACATTTCGGTCACCAAACTCGTCGTTGGAATCCAAAGATGAAGAAATACATCTTTACAGAAAGAAACGGTATTTATATCATCGATCTTCAAAAAACAGTTAAAAAGGTAGATGAAGCTTATAATTTTGTAAAACAAATTGGCGAAAATGGCGGTACTATTCTTTTTGTAGGTACTAAAAAACAAGCACAAGAGTCTGTTAGAGACGAAGCGATTCGTTCAGGTATGTTTTTTATTAACCAACGTTGGTTAGGTGGAACACTAACAAACTTCGGTACTATCCGTAAACGTATTAATCGTATGAAAGATATTGAACGTATGCAAGAAGACGGTACTTTTGAAGTACTTCCTAAAAAAGAAGTAGTAGGCTTAATGAAAGAAAGAGATCGTCTTGACAAATTCCTTGGTGGAATTAAAGAGATGAAGAAAGTTCCTGATGCTTTATTTATCATTGATCCACGTAAAGAGCGTATCGCTGTTGCAGAAGCACACAAATTGAACATCCCGATCGTTGGTATTGTAGATACTAACTGTGATCCTGATGAAATTGATTATGTAATTCCAGCAAATGATGATGCTATTCGTGCAGTAAAACTTCTTACTGGTAAAATGGCAGACGCTATTTTAGAATCAAAACAAGGTGAAGAACTAGAAGAAGTTGAAGCTCCTAATGCTACAGAAGCTGAGGCAACTGAGCAAAAAGAAGCGGAAGCTGCAGTAAAAGAATAAGTTTAATTTACATGGGGTGATAAGGGGGTAACCCTTTATCACCTTTTTTCAGAAATACTATCTTACATTTGAATGATTTTACTTATATAATTGATAGAAAACTATCAATTTGGATAATCTAAGGAGGAAAACATAATGGCAGTAACAGCACAAATGGTAAAAGAACTGCGCGAGCAAACTGGTGCGGGTATGATGGATTGTAAAAAGGCTTTAACAGAAACAAACGGTAATATGGAAGAAGCAATTGATTTTCTTAGAGAAAAGGGTATTTCAAGTGCAGCTAAAAAATCTGATCGTATTGCAGCAGAAGGTTCTGCATATGTAATGGTTGACGGTAATACTGCTGTATTATTAGAAGTTAATTGTGAAACAGATTTTGTTACAAAAAATGACCAATTCAAGTCAATCTTAGAAGAATTAGCAAAACACTTATTATCACAAAAACCAGCAAATGTTGAAGCAGCACTTCAACAGCCATTACATGGTGAAGGTGAAGTATTAGAGCAATTTATTCATGCTAACATTGCAAAAATTGGTGAAAAATTATCTTTACGTCGTTTCTCTATTTTCGAAAAGACAGATGCTGACGCTTTTGGTGCTTACATTCATATGGGTGGAAATATTGGTGTTGTAACTATACTTGAAGGCACAACAGATGAAGCTTTCGCTAAAGATGTTGCGATGCATATTGCTGCAGTAAATCCTCGTTATGTGACACGTGATGCTGTTGCAACTGAAGAAGTAGACAAAGAGCGTGAAGTACTTAAGACACAAGCTTTAAATGAAGGTAAGCCAGAGAAAATTGTTGAAAAAATGGTAGAAGGTCGCTTAAGTAAATTCTTTGAAGAAATTTGTTTGCTTGAACAGAGTTTTGTTAAAGATCCAGATCAAAAAGTTAAAAAACTAGTTGCAGATAAAGGAGCAACTGTTAAAGGCTTTGTTCGTTATCAAGTCGGTGAAGGTATGGAAAAACGTGAAGATAACTTTGCTGAAGAAGTAATGAACCAAGTAAACAAAAAATAACGTTATATCTCATTTTATATCGTGGGATAAAATCGATTTAAACAGTTAGGGGACACGTGGTGTTCCCTTTTGTTTAGAAACAAGACAAGAAATATGAAAATAGAAGAAAACAATAAAATTACATATATGGAGGTTATTATGACTACTGCCCACTATCAAAGAATTGTGTTAAAATTAAGTGGAGAAGCGCTAAGTGGAGAAAAAGGTTATGGACTTGAACCAAGTGTAATTAAATCGATAGCTACGCAAGTAAAAGAAATTGCAGAGTTAGGTGTTGAAATTGCAATTGTAGTAGGCGGCGGTAATATATGGCGCGGTAAAGTTGGAAGTGAAATGGGAATGGATCGTGCAAACGCTGATTACATGGGTATGTTAGCAACAGTAATGAACTCCTTAGCTTTGCAAGATAGCTTGGAAAACCAAGGAATTCAAACGCGTGTTCAATCATCGATTGAAATGCGCCAAGTTGCCGAGCCATATATTAGAAGAAAAGCAATTCGTCACTTAGAAAAAAAACGGGTTGTTATATTCGCGGCTGGTACAGGTAATCCATACTTTTCTACTGATACAACGGCGGCACTACGAGCTGCTGAAGTAGATGCTGAAGTAATCTTAATGGCAAAAAATAATGTAGACGGTGTGTATACATCAGATCCTAAATTAAACAAAGATGCAGTTAAATATGAAGAACTTACTTACTTACAAATGTTAAATGATGGACTTGGTGTAATGGATTCTACAGCTTCATCGTTATGTATGGATAATGATATTCCGCTTCTCGTTTTTTCAGTTATGGAAGAAGGAAATATTAAGCGCGCCGTACTTGGTGAAAAAATCGGTACAATTATAAGGGGGAGATAAGTTATGTCACAAGCAGTAATTAATGATCTAAAGTCAAAAATGGCTCAAGCAGTGCAATCTTTTTCTAAACAATTATCGACGGTAAGAGCAGGCCGTGCTAATCCTGCATTATTGAATAATGTGTTTGTTGATTATTACGGTGCCCCAACACCTTTAAATCAACTTGCAACGATATCGGTACCAGAAGCACGTTTATTACTAATTGCACCTTTTGATAAAACATCTATACCGGATATTGAAAAAGGAATTCAAAAAGCGGATTTGGGATTAGCGCCTTCTAGTGACGGAAATGTTGTACGTATTAGCATTCCAGCACTTACAGAAGAACGTAGAAAAGAATTGGTAAAAGTTGTTGGCAAATATGCCGAAGAATCTAAAGTTCAAATTCGTAATATTCGTCGTGATTCAAATGATCAATTAAAAAAAGATGAAAAAAATGGCGATATAACAGAGGATGAATTAAGAGGTTTCCAGGATGATGTTCAAAAAGAAACCAATAACTATATTTCTGAAATTGATGAAATAGTAAAATCAAAAGAAAAAGAAATATTGGAAGTCTAATCGTAAATAATTAATTGAAGATGTATAATAGACGAAGGCCCTCTGAATAAAGGGGGTCTTTCCTTTTTATAACAATATTACTACTGAACAGTTAGAAAGCTAGCTGAAGTGAAAGTGTTTTTCATTTGCTAGTGATTCGAGTGCCATTACGTGGTAAACTGATTAAAGGTATGATATCTTATAATGAATTCATCATAGCGTTAAGTTTTACACACGATGGGGGACAGACAATGTCGATTTTTAGATTTCCTTTCTTTAAAAATAAAAACTCTAAAAAGCAGTTAATTGAAGAAAATGATAGAATAAATGATGCTTTTGCACTACCTGAACATGTTGCAATCATAATGGATGGAAATGGTCGTTGGGCTAAAAAACGTGGACTTCCAAGGTTTGCTGGTCATAAGGAAGGTATGGATAATGTAAAAGATATTGTACGTGTAGCAAACAAGCACCATATTAAAGTACTTACTTTATATGCTTTTTCGACAGAAAACTGGAAAAGACCTAAATCAGAAGTAGAATATTTACTTAAATTACCTAAAGAATTTATACATACATATTTACCAGAGCTAATTAGAGAAAATGTTCAAATTAAAACAATTGGAGCATTTGATTTACTACCAGAACATACGAAAAAAGCTGTACAAGCTGCGAAAGACAAAACGAGTGAAAATGACGGACTCATTCTAAACATTGCGTTAAATTATGGTAGTAGATACGAAATAATACAAGCGATAAAACATATTGCGAAAGATGTAGAAACAAATCAGTTGGATATGGATCAGCTTGATGAATCTGTATTCTCCAATTATTTATTCACAAGTGATCTAAAAGATCCAGATTTAATTATTCGAACAAGTGGAGAGCAACGTTTAAGTAACTTTTTATTGTGGCAAGCAGCCTATTCAGAATTTTGGTTTACTGATGTGTATTGGCCTGATTTCAATGAGAAAGTATTTGAGCAAGCGTTAGTGGATTATCAAAACCGTAAGCGTCGCTTTGGTGGTTTATAGTCACTATATATTTTAAAGTGTAAATGAGCAGATATAAAATATACTAAATCAAAACTAGTAGATTTAGGACATGAAGGTGAACAAATATGATGCAAAGAGTAATCACAGCAATTATAGCAATACTGCTTTTCTTCCCGTTTGTTTTTATAGGCGGATGGCCCTTTTATATAGTAATGTTCTTAATTGGTTCAATTGGTCTGTTAGAACTATTGTACATGAAGAAGATGACGCAATATCCAATTCCAACTGCTTTTACACTTCTTTTATTATGGACGTTATTATTCGATTTTAAGATTGATAAATCAGAAATAATGTTGATTATTGTTTTATTGTTATTAAGTTATACTGTACTTGTTAAAAATAAGTTTACATTTGAAGATGCTGGTTTTCTGTTATTATCAGCTATGTATATTGGTTTAGGTTTTTATTACTTTATTGAGACACAGCAAGCTGGATTAGAATTTATTTTTTACGGGATAGTTATTATTTTAGCCACTGATACAGGTGCATACTTTTTTGGGAAAGCATTTGGTAAGCGAAAACTGTGGCCAGAAATTAGCCCGAATAAAACAATTGAAGGTGCATTGGGTGGAATCTTTTTAGCTTGTGTTGTTGCGGTTATTTTTCAACTAATTGCACCAGTACATTCCTCTATACTGATCGTATTACTTGTAACTATTTTTGCAAGTATATTTGGGCAAGTGGGCGATTTAGTGGAATCTGCTTTTAAACGATACTATAATGTAAAAGACTCCGGAAAAATACTACCTGGTCATGGTGGGATTTTAGATCGATTTGATAGTTGGTTATTTGTCTTTCCATTTCTGCATTTTATTCAATTTGTTTCATAGAATCAGATAGGAGTGTTTGAAATGAAACATATCACTTTACTCGGTGCCACTGGTTCAATAGGGCTGCAGACCTTAGATGTGATTCGACATCATCCAACTGATTTTTCGATCCATGCATTGGCTTTTGGCAAAAATGTTAAACAAGCCGTTCCTTTAATAAATGAATTCAAACCAACTAAAGTTGTTGTTTTCGATAATGAGACAAGGCAGTTATTAAAGAAAGAAGTTTCATCTGTTCAGATATTAATAGGAAATGAAGGCCTGGTAGAAGTTAGTGTGGATATAGAAACAGATGTTTTAGTAAATGCTGTAGTAGGTAGTGTGGGACTAGATGCGACAATGCATGCCATACAAGCGAATAAAACAATTGCGATTGCGAATAAAGAAACATTAGTAATGGCAGGGCATTTAGTAATGGAGAAGGCGAGAAAGCATCAGGTAACCCTATTACCGATTGACAGCGAGCATTCTGCTATTTTTCAATGCCTACAAGGCGAGAACAGTAAAGAAGTGAACCGCCTTATATTAACTGCATCTGGTGGTAGTTTTAGAGACAAAACAAGAAAAGAATTAGAAGATGTTACGGTTGATGATGCGTTAAAGCACCCAAACTGGAAAATGGGTAAAAAAATAACAATTGACTCAGCGACTATGATGAATAAGGGATTAGAAGTGATAGAAGCACATTGGTTATTTGATATCCAATATGATGCAATCGATGTTATATTACATAAAGAGAGCATTATTCATTCCATGGTAGAATTTCATGATAAAAGCGTAATCGCGCAATTAGGTACAGCTGATATGCGTACACCAATCCAATATGCATTAACATATCCATCACGTTTAGCATTACCACAAACAAAGCGATTAGATTTATTAGAAATAGCAGAACTACATTTTGCTAAATTAGATTTTGAACGTTTTCCATGTTTGCATATGGCTTATCAAGCTGGTAAAGTTGGCGGAACAATGCCAACGGTGTTAAATGCTGCAAACGAAATCGCTGTTCAATTATTTTTACAAGATAAGATAAATTTTTTACAAATCGAATCTATTATTGAACGCGTTATGAATGAACACGAAGTTATCACTTATCCAGATCTAGAAGTAATTCAGGCAATAGATAAAGAAACAAGAATAAAAGTTGCTTCTTTTCTAAAGTGATGTAAGTTAAGTAGTAGGTAAAAATAAAGGAGAGTGTTGTTGTTGAACACAATTATTGCATTTATTTTAATGTTCGGCTTACTTGTGTTCGTTCATGAGTTTGGACATTTTATCTTTGCTAAAAAAGCAGGGATGTTAGTAAGAGAACTTGCAATTGGATTTGGTCCAAAAGTCTTTTCGATAAAGAAAAAAGAAACACTATATACGATTCGATTGTTACCTATGGGTGGATATGTTCGTGTGGCTGGTGAAGATCCAGAAATAACGGAATTAAAACCAGGACAGCAAATTGCACTTGAATTTAATCAAGCAGGTTCTGTCGATAAAATTATTATTAATAAAAAATCGAAACATCCAACTGCTCGTGTTATTGAAGTGGAAAAGGCAGATTTAGAACATGAATTATTTATCGAAGGTTATGATGTAGGAGAAGAGGAGAAGTTACGATTTACTGTTGATCCGAAAGCAGATTTTATTATGGATGAAGTCGAGACGCAAATTGCTCCTTTTGATCGTCAATTTGCTTCCAAAACAAAAAGACAACGTTTCATGCAATTATTTGCTGGCCCGATGATGAACTTCCTTCTTACAATTGTAATCTTCGCTATATTAGGGTTTACACAAGGTGTTCCAACAGATGAAGCTAAATTAGGAACTATTCAAGAAGACAGTCCAGCTGAGGAAGCAGGATTTGAAGCTGGTGATGAAGTAATTGCAATTGATGGCACGCAGGTGACAATGTGGACGGAATTTCAAACGACAGTTAGAGATAATCCGGAGACAACGTTAACCATGACGATTTTACGAGAGAATGGTGAAGAACAGGAACTTGTCGTAACACCACGATTGGTAGAATCACAAGATCAACAATTCGGGCAATTGGGAGTTAGGCAGTATATGGAGAAATCAATTGCAAAAGCAATTCCATATAGTATAGAGGAAACATACGCGACTTCCATCTTAATTCTCACTAGTTTGAGCCAACTTGTAACAGGTGATTTTTCAATTGATATGCTTGCTGGACCGGTTGGGATTTATGACGCAACTGATCAGGTTGTACAAAATGGGTTTGCAACCTTCTTAATGTGGACGGCTATGTTAAGTGTTAATCTAGGTATTATCAACTTACTTCCGTTACCAGCATTAGATGGGGGAAGATTATTGTTTGTTGGTATCGAAGCTGTTCGAGGTAAACCAATTTCTCCAGAAAAAGAAGGGTTTGTTCATTTTGTCGGATTTGCTTTACTGATGTTATTAATGATTGTCGTAACATGGAACGATATTCAACGCTTATTTTTATAAGAAATGAACTATTACAAGAGGTGTAAAATAAAATGAAACAAAGTAAAACACTAATACCTACATTAAAAGAAATACCAGCAGACGCAGATGTAACAAGTCATCAATTATTATTGCGAGCAGGCTTTATTCGACAGACTGCATCGGGAATCTATAGTTTTTTACCATTGGGAAAGCGAGTACTTCGAAAGGTAGAAGATATAGTTCGTGAAGAGATGGATAATATTGGGGCAAATGAAATGTTAATGCCAGCTTTACAACCAGCTGAATTATGGAAAGATACTGGCAGATGGCAAACTTTTGGTCTAGAGCTGATGCGAATTAATGATAGACATGAGCGAGAATTTGCATTAGGAGCTACACACGAAGAAGTAGTGACAAGTTTGATTAAAGATGAAGTGAAAAGTTATAAAAAACTGCCACTTACTGTTTATCAAATTCAATCAAAGTTTCGTGATGAAAAAAGACCTCGTTTTGGCTTATTAAGAGGTCGAGAATTTATTATGAAAGATGCTTATTCGTTTCATGATTCATATGATAGTTTAGCTGATATGTATGATAACATGTACCAAGCCTATTCAACTATATTTACAAGATTAGGTTTGAATTTCCGAGCAGTTATAGCAGATTCAGGTGCAATGGGTGGAAAAGATACACATGAGTTTATGGCGTTATCTGAAGTTGGTGAGGATATTATCGCATTCTCAGATACATCTGATTATGCCGCCAATATCGAAATGGCTGAAGTGGTTGATCAATACGAGAAGTCGAATGAGCAAGCTTTAGCATTAGATAAAGTTGCCACACCTAATCAAAAAACAATGCAAGATGTAGCTGATTACCTTGAACATTCATTGGACAAGGGGTTAAAAGCCTTATTTTTCAAAGTTGATGAATCTTTTGTTTTAGTTGTTACAAGAGGGGATCATGAAGTTAATACAATAAAGCTTAAAAATCTTTATCAAGCTGCAACTGTAGAATTAGCAACAGAAACAGAAGCAAAAGAAATATTAGGTGCAGGTTTTGATTCTTTAGGTCCAATAAAAGTTGAAAATGATGACGTGGATATTGTGGCGGATTATGCGGTTCGTCATGCTGTAAATGTGACATGTGGTGCGAATGAAGAAGGCTATCACTATGTGAATGTAAATCCAGAGCGTGACTTTTCTGTAACTAAATATGCAGATATTCGTTTTGTAACAGAAGGGGATCCTTCTCCAGATGGACAAGGTGTAATTAAATTTGCTAGAGGTATTGAAATTGGTCAAGTTTTCAAATTAGGTGAATTTTATGCAGAGAAGCTAGGGGCTAGCTTCTTAAATGAGCAAGGAAGAGCAACTACGATGATTATGGGCTGTTATGGAATTGGTGTTTCTAGAACGTTAGCAGCAATTGTGGAGCAATACCATGATGAAAAAGGGATAACATGGCCAAAACAGCTTACACCTTTTCAAGTACATTTACTTGTCCTAAATAGTAAAAAAGAAGAACAAGTAACGCTTGCTGATGAATTGTATGCTGATTTAAAAGCTAAAGGTATTGAAGTACTTTACGATGACAGAGCTGAACGTGCTGGTGTTAAATTCGCTGACAGTGACCTTATCGGAATCCCTTATCGAATTTCTGTTGGTAAGCGTGCAGATGAAGGTATCGTAGAATGTAAAACACGTGTTAATGGGGAACAGTCAGATCAGCATAAAGATGATGTAATTGCTTATATACAAAGTTTATTAGCATAAGAATTTAAAAGCCCTTGTCCTAAAGAATAGGTGACAAGGGTTTTTATGCGTAGTAGAATAAGATAGAAAGATTATTTGTTCAGATGCTAGGGGGATTAAATTGAGTATATCGAGTAACGATAAAATGAAAGTATTATTAGAACAAATAAATTTGACAGATCCTGAAGACACTTATTTTTCGGAAAGTCAATTAACGAAATTAGAAGTATTCAAAGCAGAAAAACGTTGGCATTTTCATATTCAGATCAAACAAATCTTACCTGCTAAAACGTATCGACTTTTCTGTTTGAAACTACAAGAAACCTTCTCGCATATTGCCTCTGTAGATTGGACACTTTATGCTGAAAATAAAAATATGATTAACGAAGAGGTTAGTGCCTATTGGCAGGATTTCATTGGATCAGTCGGGGATCTTTCACCTGCATATAAAGATCTTGTTGAGAAGCAACAGCCACAAATAAATGGTAATAAGATTATTGTAACCGCCCGAAATGATGCGGAAGCAAATGCCCTTAGAAAAAGGTTAGAACCAGCATTTCGAACATATTGTAATAAGATCGGTGCAATGGCTTATACATTATTAGTTGATGCGAAGACTGAAATAGAAGATATAAAGAAGTTTAGAGAGCAAAAAGCCCTGGAAGATAAAGAATTAGTCCAAAAAGCAGTAATGGATAAAGAAGTTCGCGCTAAAGAGAAACAGGCAGGCGTTTCGAATGAACCAGTAATGATTGGATATAAAATTAATGATGAACCAGTACCAATGAAAGAAATAATAGAAGAGGAAAGACGTATTGTTGTACAAGGGTATGTTTTTGCTGTTGATATTAGAGAATTACGTTCAGGAAGACATTTGTTAATCATTAAAGTAACAGACTATACAGACTCTTTCTCCTTAAAAATGTTCTCAAAAGGTGATCAAGATGCTGATAAATTTAAAACAGTTAAAGAAGGCATGTGGATTAAAGCAAGAGGTAGTGTACAAACGGATACATTTACCAATGAATTAACGATGATGCTTAATGATATTAATGAAATAAAAGTTAAGAAAAAAGAAGATAAAGCTCCTGAAGATGAGAAGCGTGTTGAATTACATGCGCATACCACAATGAGTCAAATGGATGCTGTTGTAACAGCATCAAAATTAATTGAACAAGCTAGTAAATGGGGACACAAAGCATTTGCCATTACGGACCATGCAGTAGCACAATCTTATCCGGAAGCTTATGCAGCAGGTCAAAAGCATGGTGTTAAAATACTCTATGGCCTAGAAGCTAATATAGTAGATGATGGTGTACCAATTGCTTATAATGAACAAGATATTGATCTCGAGTCAGCAACTTATGTTGTTTTTGATGTTGAAACAACTGGTTTATCTGCAGTCTACGATACGATTATTGAGTTGGCGGCAGTGAAAATTAAAGATGGAGATATCGTGGACCGGTTTGAATCGTTTGCAAATCCACATCATCCGTTATCAGAGACGACAAATGATTTAACTGGTATTACAGATGATATGGTGAAGGATGCTCCTGATATTGAACAGGTACTAGAAGATTTTAAAAAATGGGCAGGAGAAGATATTTTAGTTGCACATAATGCAAGCTTTGATATGGGTTTCTTAAACCAAGGAAACGAAAAGGCTGGATTAGATAAAGCAATTAATCCTGTCATTGATACGTTAGAATTAGCTCGGTTTTTGTTACCGACTTTAAAAAGTCATCGCTTAAACACATTGTGTAAGAAGTTTGATATCGAATTAACCCAACATCACCGTGCGATTTATGATGCGGAAGCAACAGGTTATTTAATGTGGAAATTGTTAAAAGAAGCAAGAGAAAAAGAAATCACCAATCATAACCATTTTAATATTCATATGGGTGAGGGAAATGCCTATCAACGCGCACGTCCACATCATGCAACAATACTTGCACAAAACGAAATTGGACTAAAAAACATTTATAAGTTAGTTTCTCTTGCACATATAGATTATTTCTATCGCATACCGCGAATACCACGTTCTAAATTACAAGCACACCGTGAAGGTATTTTAGTTGGTTCTGGTTGTGAAAAAGGTGAAGTTTTTGAAACAATGATGCAAAAGTCGCAGGAAGAAGCTGAAAAAGTTGCTGCTTTTTATGATTATATTGAAGTGCATCCACCGGCAAACTATTATCCGTTGATCAGTAGAGAGCTTGTTCAAAATGAAGCGCAAATTTTAGATATATTACGAAACCTCGTTGCACTTGCGGACCGGTTAAAGAAACCTTGTGTTGCAACAGGAAATGTACATTATTTAGAAGATCGAGATAAGTTATATCGTCAAATTCTTATTTCATCTCAAAGCGGAAACCCGTTGAGTCGACAAACACTTCCAGATGTACATTTCCGAACAACAGATGAAATGCTTGCGAGTTTTGACTTTTTAGGTCAAGAAAAGGCAAAAGAAATAGTTGTTGAAAACACACAAAAAATTGCGGATCAATTAGAATCAATTAAACCGATAAAAGAAGATCTATATACACCAAACATTGATGGAGCAGAAGACGAAATACGAGAAATGAGTTATAATTTCGCTAAAAACATTTATGGTAATGATTTACCTGAAATAGTTGAAAAGCGTATTGAAAAAGAACTGAAAAGTATTATTGGGCACGGTTTTGCTGTTATTTACCTTATCTCACATAAACTTGTAAAAAAATCATTAGATGATGGTTATTTAGTTGGTTCTCGTGGTTCAGTTGGTTCGTCATTGATTGCAACATTAACAGAAATAACAGAGGTAAATCCTTTACCACCACACTATGTGTGTGCAACCTGTCAACACCATGAGTTTTTTACAGATGGTTCTGTTGGTAGTGGCTTTGATTTACCAGATAAGAATTGTCCGTCTTGTGAAACAAGTATGCGTAAAGATGGTCAGGATATACCATTTGAAACCTTCCTAGGATTTAAAGGGGATAAAGTTCCCGATATTGATTTGAACTTCTCAGGTGAGTACCAACCAGTAGCACATAACTATACTAAATTGCTGTTTGGTGAAGATAAAGTATTTCGAGCCGGTACAATCGGTACTGTGGCAGAGAAGACTGCATATGGTTATGTAAAAGGATATGCAAGTGATAATCAATTACAAATGAAAGCTGTAGAAACCGATCGCTTAGTTCAAGGCTGTACGGGAGTAAAACGTACTTCTGGACAGCACCCTGGTGGAATTATTGTTGTACCTGATGATATGGAAATCTATGATTTCACACCTATCCAGTTTCCTGCCGATGATCGTAATTCAGAATGGAAAACAACGCATTTTGATTTCCACTCGATTCATGATAATTTATTGAAATTAGATATACTTGGACACGATGATCCTACCGTGATACGAATGCTACAAGATTTAAGTGGTATTGATCCAAAAACAATCCCAACAGATGACGAAGAAGTAATGAAAATTTTCTCAGGCCCTGAAGTATTAGGTGTAACGAAAGAGCAAATCATGTGTAAAACAGGTACATTAGGTGTTCCGGAGTTTGGTACGAAATTTGTTAGACAAATGTTAGAAGATACAAAACCAAAAACATTCGCAGAGCTCGTAATTATCTCTGGTTTATCCCATGGAACTGATGTGTGGCTTGGGAATGCACAAGAACTAATTAATAAGGGGATTTGTAAATTACCAGATGTAATTGGTTGCCGTGATGATATTATGGTTTATCTAATGCATAAAGGGCTAGATGCCTCATTAGCTTTTAAAATTATGGAATTCGTTCGTAAAGGAAAAGGTCTACAAGACGAATGGATTGTAGAAATGAAGAAAAATAATGTTCCTGAATGGTACATTGATTCGTGTAAGAAAATTAAGTACATGTTTCCAAAAGCACACGCTGCAGCATATGTTTTAATGGCGGTTCGAATTGCTTACTTTAAAGTACATCATCCGATTCTTTTTTACGCAGCTTACTTCTCTGTGCGTGCAGATGATTTTGATTTAGATCTTATGGTGAAAGGTTCATCTGCGATGCGTAAACGAATCGAAGAAATTTTGGCTAAAGGTAATGACGCTTCACCAAAAGAGAAAAACGTTTTAACAGTATTGGAATTGGCGCTTGAAATGAATGAAAGAGGATTTACTTTCCAAAGCGTTGATTTATACAAATCAAGTGCAACAGATTTTCTAGTTGATGAAAATAGTTTGATTCCGCCGTTTAATGCTGTTGATGGTTTAGGAACAAACGCAGCATTAAATATTGTAAAAGCACGTGAAGAAGGCGAGTTTTTGTCAAAAGAAGACTTACGAGAAAGAAGTAGAATTTCTAAAACAGTTATAGAATATTTAGAGAATCATGGTAGCCTAAAAGGAATGGAAGATAAAAATCAATTATCGTTATTTTAGATAAAGATTTTTTTATGAAAAAATGTTTAATTACTCAACTTTCACAATGAAAAACAGGCGCTTAAGTCTTGGTATAACAATATAGTCTAACAATAGAAGTTGACTTCACACTTCTTTAGTAATCATCCGTGCGTGTGATCTTAAGCACTTGAGAGAGAAACGCTGTCATAAGTGTCTTACAACTTTAGACACGCTACGGTAGCCAATGGTCTCCCTTTCCGTAGCACAAAACGTTTGCTATTTCCACAGGACAAGGAATGCTTCTAAGAATTTACATCGCACGAAGGAAATCGATTTGTATTTTCGAGGAGTCTCAACCATTTGCTACCTTCGCTGGATAGCGTATCTTTGTTTTAAACTTTTGAAAATATTACTCTTATTGAACCTAACGCTTATCTTGCTATGCTTTAATTACAAATAATTGAGCATTTTACACAATTTTTAATTCGCGGACTAAAACTAGCGGATCAAGCGAAATGGCCGAGACTCCTGCAGGAACAGCACGGGCTGAAGATCCACTTAGTAAAGCGATTTTCGCTTTACTAAGTTAGCTGAAGCCGTACCTGCGGAAAGGGAGGCTATTTCGCTTGAGGAGCGGGGAATAAGTTCTGTTATATTTCCATATAAATCAAACACGTTACCGCAGAGTCTATGTTAACTCAACTTTATCACCCAGTGAATACGGATTGATGATTGACTGGGCCTAGTTGGTGGAAAGCTTTATAGTACTTGACTGTCTTTTAAATGCCTGCTCCCTTAGAGGTTTCCGTTTATTACGAAACAAACCTCTAAGTCGCATTTTACATCAATTGTGACATTTTAATTGTAATAAAGCATACGAGCGAGCATGAAAAGGGTGTATTTAACTTGTTGTTTTGCGTTTCCTTGCATGAAATTAAGGAATATGGTATAGTAATTTATGGTACGAATTGATACGTTAGTAAGAAAGAGTGGGGGAACCCACTCTTTCTTCACACCTATCATTCTTTTTGATAAATAGAACCTTATTGTTAAAGAGGATGGTATACGTTTTGCATGTATTCTATGTGCAGACATCTTTTGATTTTAGTATGAAGCGTAGTATTCCCTTGCCGTTTTTTGGCAAGGGTTTTATGTTTCTTATATAAGATGCTAATGAAAAAAGACTAAAATGTGTAAACTTTAAAAGTATAACTAAAAACGTAGTAACCTAATGTAATACAGTTTATTTAAAGTGATAAAGGAGGCGAAATGAATGGGAATGAAAGTAACGGAAAAAGCAGAACAACTTCTTGAACCTATCTTAGAAGAAATGAATTTACAACTTGTAGATATTGAGTTTGAAAAAGAAGGAAAAAACTGGTTTCTTCGTATTTTTATTGACAAGCAAGGTGGTATCGACATAGAAGAATGCGGCATCGTATCCGAGAAATTAAGTGAGCAATTAGACGCTGATGATCCAGTTTCAGTACCTTATTATCTAGAGGTTTCATCACCAGGTGCAGAGCGCCCATTGAAAAAACCAAAAGATTACATTGATCATATAGGTCATAACGTATTTCTTACGTTATATGAACCTATCCAAGGCGCTAAATCATTTGAAGGATTGTTAAAAGCTTTTGAAGAGGATATCATTACATTAGAAGTATTAAACAAAACAAGGAAACAAGAAGTGACTATTCCTTATCAAAAAATAGCAAAAGCCCGATTAGCAGTTACATTTAATTAAAGGGGGAGACATAGTGAGTAGTGAGCTTTTTGATGCCATTGATTATTTAGAAAAAGAAAAAGGTATTAATAAAGAAATATTAATGGAAGCGTTAGAGGCGGCGCTTATATCTGCTTATAAGAAGAATTTCAAATCCGCAACAAATGTACGAATCGATTTGAATGAAGACACTGGGAGCATGCATGTTCTTTCTAGAAAAGAAGTTGTCGAAGAAGTAGAGGATAACAACCAAGAAATTAGTCTGGACGAAGCAAAAGGAATTAAACCAGATTATGAAATAGGCGATATAGTAGAACTAGAGGTTACTCCAAGAGATTTTGGACGTATCGCAGCACAAGCAGCGAAACAAGTGGTTACACAGCGTGTTCGTGAAGCGGAACGAGGCGTTATATTTAATGAGTATATTGACCGTGAAGAAGATATTATGAATGGGATTATACAACGCATTGATCCACGTTTTGTTTATGTTAACCTTGGTAAAGTAGAGGCGAAACTGCCTGAGGGCGAACAAATGCCGACAGAGGATTACCATGTGCATGATCGACTTAAAGTGTTTGTAACGAAGGTTGAAAATACGAATAAAGGACCACAAATCTTTGTTTCTAGAACACATCCAGGTCTATTAAAGCGTTTATTTGAAATGGAAGTTCCAGAAATTTACGATGGAACTGTAGAAATACGTTCTGTAGCAAGAGAAGCAGGTGACCGTTCTAAAATATCTGTTTATGCGGCAGATTCTGATATTGATCCTGTTGGCTCTTGTGTTGGTCAACGAGGTCAACGTGTTCAAACAATTGTCAATGAGCTTAAGGGTGAGAAGATTGATATAGTAGAATGGTCAGAAGACCCAATTGTTTATGTGTCTAACGCTTTAAGTCCATCAAAAGTCGTTGATGTTCTTGTGAATGAAAAAGATAAAGCAACGACTGTAATCGTTCCTGATAATCAATTATCGTTAGCTATTGGTAAACGTGGTCAAAATGCACGATTAGCAGCCAAATTGACTGGTTGGAAAATTGATATTAAAAACGAATCAGAAGCGCGTGAAGCAGGTTTAATAACAGAACCTGTTCGAGTACTTGATGAAGAAGCATCATCATTTGATGGAGACGGCGATTTATTTGATTAAGGAGGAGAAATAAGTCATGCCTAAAAAGAATAAAAAGGTTCCTCTTCGCAAATGTATTGTTACACAAGAAATGAAGCCAAAACAAGCATTAATTCGAATTGTTCATAATAAAGATGGTGAAGTGTTTGTTGATCCTTCAGGTAAAAAGAATGGACGAGGAGCATACATTTCTAATAGTTTAGAAGTAGTAGAAAAAGCTGAAAAGTCTAAAGTTTTAGATCGTCATCTACAAACACATGTAGATGAAACGGTGTATCAACAATTAAAGCAAGTGATAGAAGGTAAAGACATTGAGTAAGGGGAAAGAATATCTCAACTTAATTGGTTTAGCTTATCGCGCACGTAAATTGACGTTAGGTGAAGAATTAATTATTAAAGATATCCAAAAACAAAAAGCGAAGCTAGTACTGCTTGCAAGTGATACTGGTCCACAGACAACAAAGAAAATTACGGATAAATGTAATTTTTATGATATTCCAATACGAGTTGTTGATGATCGGGATACCATATCGCATGCAATAGGTAAGTCTGGAAGAGTAGCAATTGCTATTTTAGATGAAGGTTTCGCTTCGAAAATAACCTCGTTACTCGATAAATCTATTCGGGGGTGAATGTATGAGTAAATTACGCGTATATGAATATGCAAAACAAAAGAATGTATCAAGTAAAGAAATTATAAATAAATTAAAAGAAATTGATGTGGAAGTTTCCAATCATATGTCAACTATTTCTGATGATACAACTAAAAAGTTGGATGAAATATTTACAGAAAATGCTATACCAGAAGTTGCTGTAAAAGGTAAAGAGAAAGCAACTAATACTACTAAAAAGGATTCAGGTAATACACAATCTAAGTCAGCTCGTGAGTCCGAAGAAAAGTCTTCTACAAAAATAACGTATACAGATTCATTAACTGTAGGTGAGCTAGCTGAAAAATTAGGTAAGGATGCAACAGATCTAATTAAGAGCCTAATGGCTGCTGGAGTTATGGCTACTAAAAATCAAAGTTTAGATGATGAGACTATAACTATGATGGCTGAAGAGTATGGCGTTGAAGTTGAGAAAGAGACAGAAGTTGATGAAATGGATTTAGATAACTTTATTCAAGAAATCAATCAAGGTGAAGCAATTGAACGTCCAGCTGTAGTTACGATTATGGGACACGTTGATCACGGTAAAACAACTTTACTTGATTCTATTCGCCATACCAAAGTAACAGAAGGAGAAGCTGGCGGTATCACTCAACATATTGGTGCATACCAAATCGAAAGTAATGGTAAATATATTACTTTCTTAGATACACCAGGGCACGCTGCCTTCACAAGTATGCGTTCACGTGGTGCTCAAATAACAGATATTGCGATTCTTGTTGTTGCTGCAGACGATGGTGTTATGCCACAAACAGTTGAAGCAATTAATCATGCAAAGGCTGCTGAGGTTCCAATCATTATTGCAGTAAATAAGATGGATAAAGAAGGCGCTAATCCTGACCGTGTTATGCAAGAATTAACTGAATATGAATTAATCCCTGAAGACTGGGGTGGAAATACAATATTCGTTCAATTATCTGCATTAAAAGGAGAAGGTATTGACGATTTAATCGAAATGATTCAACTAGTTGCAGAAGTTGAAGAATTAAGAGCGAACCCTGATAATCGTGCAATTGGTACTGTTATTGAATCACAATTAGATAAAGGCCGTGGACCGGTAGCAACATTACTTGTGCAAAATGGTACGTTACACGTAGGAGATCCAATAGTTGTTGGAAATACGTTTGGCCGTATTCGCGCAATGGTAAATGATGTAGGTCGTCGTGTTAAAACTGTTGGTCCATCAGCTCCAGTTGAAATAACTGGATTAAATGAGGTGCCATCGGCGGGAGATCATTTTGTTGTCTTTGCAGATGAGAAAAAGGCACGTCAAATTGGTGAAGCACGTCAGCAGAAACAAATTGAAGTAAACCGTGGTGGTGGCGTTAAAGTTAGCTTAGATGATTTATTTGAACAAATTAAGCAAGGCGATATTAAAGATATTAACTTAATTATAAAAGCTGATGTACAAGGTTCACTAGGTGCTTTATCATCTTCTCTAGAAAAGATTGATGTAGAAGGCGTTAAGGTTCACATCATTCATACCGGTGTTGGTGCAATTACAGAATCAGACGTTATTTTAGCATCTGCATCAAATGCTATTGTGATTGGCTTTAATGTACGTCCAGATGTTAATGCTAAAAAAGCAGCCGAATCAGAAAAAGTAGATGTTCGCCTATATCGTGTTATCTATAAAGTTATAGAAGAAATTGAATCTGCAATGAAAGGGATGCTTGATCCAGAATTCGAAGAGAAGGTAATTGGACAAGCGGAAGTTCGTGAAATTTTCAAAGTATCTAAAATTGGTACGATTGCAGGTAGTTACGTAACTGATGGTAAAATCACGCGTGATGCAGGCGTACGCGTAATCCGTGATGGCATTGTTATTTATGAAGGTGAAATTGACACATTGAAAAGATTTAAGGATGATGTCAAGGAAGTTGCGCAAAACTATGAGTGCGGGATAACCGTAGAAAAGTTTAATGATATTAAAGAAGGCGACGTTTTTGAAGCGTATGTCATGGAAGAAATTAAACGCACATGATTCTTTATGCTGAAGTAGAATGTTATATCTATCATGCACATTCATTGAAAGAAAAACGTTCTGTTATTAAAAAGATAACAAAACGGATTCATAATGAGTATAATATTGCAATTAGTGAGATAGATTTTCAAGATCTTTGGCAACGTACTATGTTTGGTTTAGTAACGATCTCTAATGAGAGAGTACAGGCGGAAAGGGTAATCGATCAGGCTTTTAAGTTGATTGATTCTTTTCCGGAAATCGAACGCACAAAAACGCAAAAGGAATGGTTATAAGTTACTGTACACCATTGCTGAATTCTAAGAGGTGAACTTCATGAATCAAATGAGAGCAAATCGCGTAGCAGAACAAATGAAAAAAGAGTTAGGTGACATCCTTAGCAGAAAAATTAAAGACCCACGCGTTGGTTTTGTAACAATAACTGATGTGGAAGTTACTGGTGACCTGCAACAAGCAAAGGTTTATATTTCTGTTCTAGGTGAAGAGAAACAAAAACAAGATACATTAATTGGTTTAGCGAAAGCAAAAGGATTTATTCGTTCTGAAATAGGTACGCGCATTCGTTTACGTAAAACACCAGAATTGTTTTTTGAATTCGATGAAGCTATTGAAAAAGGTAATCGAATTGAACACATCCTACGCGATATAAATGATTCTAATACGTGATATTTACTTCCTAAAACCCTTGTTCTATAATAGTACAAGGGTTTTAGTTTATTTTTAATTACCCCGCTTAAACAAAAAATTAAAGAGATGGTGAATAAAGATTATGAATGGTATTCTGCCACTTTGGAAACCAATAGGGCCTACATCCCATGATTGTGTTATCCAAATGAGAAAGTTATGTCATACCAAAAAAGTTGGTCATACTGGAACGTTGGATCCAGCTGTAGAAGGTGTATTGCCAATTTGTATTGGAGAAGCGACGAAAATTGTTCCATATCTAACGGATACAACAAAGACTTATATTGGTGAAGTAACACTCGGTTACGCAACAGATACAGAAGATCAAACCGGAACTGTTACGGAGGAAAAGTCAGTAGGTGAAACGTTTGATATAAGTACATTAGAAGCTGTTTTAGCAACATTTACAGGTGAAATAAGCCAAGTGGTTCCTTTGTATTCTGCTGTTAGGGTTGATGGTAAGAAATTGTATGAATATGCTAGAATGAATGAACCTGTTATCAGACCAGAACGTGAGGTTACGATTAAATCCATTAAATTATTGGAAGATACAATAAAGGTTGAAGAGAATCTCTTTAGGTTTTCATTTGAAGCAACCTGTTCTAAGGGAACGTATATGCGAACGCTATGTGTAGACATTGGTAAAAAGTTAGGTTATCCTGCTCATATGTCTCGTTTAGTACGTACAGAAACAGGCAATATTACTGCTGCACAGACTTTCACTTTTGAACAACTAAAAGAAAAAAGTGAGCTAGGACAATTAGAAGAAATTTTACTTCCGATGCAGCAAGGTATCCAACACTTAGATGTTTATCACGTAGAAGAGCATTTAGCTAAAAGAGTTTGGCAAGGCCAGAAGTTAGCGTTACCTGATCAAGAAATTAAAACAGACCCGTTTAGAGTGGAATATCAAGATGAACTCTTAGCCATCTATCAGATCTATCCATCAAAAGTAGAAGAAATAAAGCCAGTTCGTGTATTCCGTTACAATCAGGAAAGTAGGTGAAAACCTTGGAAATCATATCGTTACAATATCCACACCAATTTATTCGAACAGAAATGGAAGAAACCGTAGCAGCTATTGGATTCTTCGATGGTATACATAAAGGGCATCAAAATGTTATTGAAACTGCAAAAGAAATTGCAAAAAGGGAAAATAGGAAGAGTGCTGTTATTACATTCTCTCCTCATCCTTCAGTTGTACTAAAAAAACAAAAAAAGCCTATTCACTATCTAACACCATTTACTGAAAAAAAAGCGATTTTAGAAGATATGGGTATTGATGTTTTATATATCATTACCTTTAATAAGGTTTTGTCGCAATTGTCCGCAAGTGAATTTGTTTCAGATTTTATTGTTGGTCTTCATATTAAACACCTTGTAGCTGGGTTTGATTTCACCTATGGTTATATGGGTAAAGGAACAATAACCACATTAAAAGAAGATGCAAAAGGTAAATTTGCTGTTACGACAATTGATAAATTAGAAGATGAAGGCGAGAAAGTTAGCTCAACTTGGATTCGTCAATTGTTAATTGATGGAGAAGTGAAAAAAATAAATGATTTATTAAATAGACCATATCAAACGAGTGGAATAGTCGTACAAGGCGAAAAACGCGGAAGAACAATTGGTTTTCCTACTGCTAATATAGCAGTCGAAGCGGATTATGCACTTCCTAAAGTCGGTGTTTACGCAATACGCGCTTCAATTTCCAATCAGGAAAAAGTTACTGGAATGGCTAATGTAGGATATAAACCAACGTTTCATGAAGACAATCAAATAGACCATCCTACCATTGAAGTACATCTATTTGATTTTGAACAAGATATCTATGGCAAATCAGTGCGTATAGAGTGGATTGACTTTATTAGAGATGAAGTGAAATTTAATGGTGTCGATCAATTGATCGACCAATTAAAGAAAGACGAGCAACAGATTCGACATTTGTTTACTACAATTGATGATTAATACTTGCAATTTATGATAAAAGGATGTAATCTAAATAACGGAAACCTTCCACTTGGCAAATCGATTCTCCGACGTTTGCTAGGGGACAGGGGTTTTACAATTTTTCACAGGAGGTGAACAGGATGGCTATAACACAAGAACGCAAAAATGAACTTATGAATGAGTTCAAAACGCATGATAACGATACCGGATCTCCAGAGGTTCAGATCGCTGTCCTAACAGAAGAAATTACGAACTTGAATGAGCATCTTCGTTTCCACAAGAAAGATCATCACTCACGTCGTGGTTTATTGAAAATGGTTGGTAAGCGTCGTAACTTACTAAATTACTTACGTAATAAAGATGTTGCACGTTACCGTGATTTAATTCAAAAACTTGGATTACGCCGATAATATACGTAAAAGCGGGATTATTCCCGCTTTTTCTGTATGTTTAAAATAATTCGGTTGATCCGATAATGTTTGTAGGAAGTATTTGTTTTGGGTGTATATGTCCTATTATAATCCTTTCGCTCGATTCTGATCAAACAGTTGAAACTATTTTTTCAACTGTTTGATCAGGATGGAGCAACATAATGTAAATGATGCAAAAGGATAGTAAAACAAGAAGTGATACGGATTTATATAGCCCTAATGATGGATATACTACTACAAAGCGTTTTTTTGGTAAATAAGAGAGGGGTACATAAGTAAATGGTAGCAAATAAAAAAGTGTTTTCAACAGAAATATCAGGTAACACGTTCTCTGTAGAAATTGGAGAATTAGCAAAACAGGCAAATGGTGCATGTATGATTCAATATGGAGATACTTCTGTATTATCAACAGCAACTGGTTCTAAAGAGCCAAAAGACTTACCGTTTTTCCCGCTAACTGTAAACTATGAAGAACGTTTATACGCAGTAGGTAAAATTCCTGGAGGTTTTATTAAAAGAGAAGGTAGACCGTCTGAAACAGCTGTTCTTACCTCTCGTTTAATTGACCGTCCAATACGTCCACTATTCCCGGATGGATATCGTAACGATGTTCAAGTAATAAGTATGGTAATGAGTCTAGATCAAAACTGTCCGTCAGATATTGCTGCAATGATTGGTTCATCCATCGCGCTATCTATCTCAGATATACCATTTGATGGTCCAATTGCTGGTGTTATTGTTGGAAGAGTAGACGGTGAATTTGTTATTAATCCTACTACTGAACAACGCGATAAGAGTGACATTGATCTTACGGTTGCTGGAACAAAAGACGCTATTAACATGGTAGAAGCGGGTGCAGATGAAGTACCAGAAGATGTTATGCTTGAGGCTATAATGTTTGGACATGAAGAGATTAAGCGTTTAGTTGCTTTTCAAGAAGAAATTATTGCTGAAGTCTCTAAAGAAAAAATGAATATTACATTATTCGAACTAGATAAAGAATTGACTGTTGAAGTGGAAGAAAAAGTTAAAACGACTTTAGTAACAGCAATTCAAGTACAGGAAAAGCATGCGCGTGAAGATGCAATTGAAAAAGTAAAGAAAGATTTGCTTGCAGAATATGAAGAAAAAGAAGCAGATGATAAAACAATTAAACATGTAAAAGGAATTCTAGATAAGATTGTTAAGGAAGAAGTTCGTCGTTTAATTACGAAAGAAAAAGTTAGACCAGATGGTCGTAAAATTGATGAAATACGTTCTTTATCATCTCGTATTAGTGTGCTTCCAAGAACACACGGATCTGGTTTGTTCACACGTGGACAAACACAAGCGTTAAGCATATGTACGCTTGGTGCTCTAGGTGATGTGCAAATTTTAGATGGTATTGGATTAGAAGAATCAAAACGCTTCATGCATCATTATAACTTCCCATTGTTTAGTGTCGGGGAGACTGGTCCAATTAGAGGACCAGGTCGTCGTGAAATTGGACATGGTGCATTAGGAGAGCGCGCACTAGAAAAAGTGTTGCCTACTGAGAAAGACTTCCCGTATACTATTCGTCTTGTATCAGAAGTGTTAGAATCAAACGGATCGACTTCGCAAGCAAGTATTTGTGCTAGTACTTTAGCAATGATGGATGCAGGTGTGCCAATTAAAGCACCAGTTGCTGGTATTGCTATGGGACTAATTAAATCAGGTGATGATTATACGATTTTAAGTGATATTCAAGGTATGGAAGATCACTTAGGAGATATGGACTTTAAAGTTGCAGGAACTGCTAAAGGTGTTACTGCTCTTCAAATGGATATAAAAATTGATGGTTTATCACGTGATATTTTAGAAGAAGCACTTACGCAAGCCAAAAAAGGTCGTATGCATATTTTAGAGCATATGCTTGAAACGATTAACGAACCAAAAGAAGAACTATCCACATATGCTCCGAAAATCTTAACGATGTCAATTCATCCTGATAAGATTCGCGATGTAATTGGACCAAGTGGTAAACAAATCAATAAAATCATTGAAGAAACAGGCGTAAAAATAGATATTGAGCAAGATGGTGGAGTATTCATTTCATCTATCAATAATGAAATGAATCAAAAAGCGAAACAAATTATTGAAGATATTGTACGTGAAGTGCAAGTTGGTGAAATGTATCTTGCTACAGTTAAACGAATTGAAAAATTTGGTGCGTTTGTTGAATTGTTCAAAGGTAAAGAAGGACTTGTACACATTTCAGAAATGGCAGCTGAACGTATTAATAAAGTAGAAGATGTTGCTTCTATAGGGGATCAAATGATGGTTAAAGTAAAAGAAGTTGATCGTCAAGGTCGTATTAATTTGTCACGCAAAGCCGTTTTAGCTGAAGAAAAAGAGAAAGAAGCAGAAAGTAAATAAACTTACCACTGAAAAGAAACTGGTTTACCAGTTTCTTTTTCTTACATATATAGTCGTTTCATAATAAACGATAATCTTATAGTAAACTGGCTTTTTAAAAGACTGTCGAGTAATATGATAGAAATACTTCAAACTTAAAACAGTCAACGAATTGCACTTATTTTTTGTGCGAAAGTTGCGTTATATATTAGTAGAAACTAATGGTTAAAAAATAGGAGGGCATCCAGATGCTTCAGAAACATACTTCCAGAAATGGATTACGTATTGTATTGGAAAATATACCGAGTGTTAGATCAGTAACAATAGGAGTTTGGGTTCGTACGGGTTCAAGAGATGAAACGCTAGACAATAATGGGATTTCACACTTTTTAGAGCATATGTTTTTTAAGGGAACAAAAAAGAGAACTGCCAAAGAGATTGCTGAAGAGTTTGATGCGATTGGTGGTCAAGTAAATGCTTTTACTTCAAAAGAGTATACTTGTTACTATGCTAAAGTCCTTGATACACATAAAGACTTCGCCTTAGAGATGCTAACAGATATGTTCTTTAATTCAAAATTTGCTCAAGAAGAAATCGATAAAGAAAAAAATGTAGTATTAGAAGAAATAAAGATGTCAGAGGATACACCAGATGACATTGTTCATGACTTATTAGCAGAAGCCTCTTATGGGGGACATCCATTAGGATTTCCAATCTTAGGAATAGAGGAAAGGTTAAATGCTTTTACATCTGAGGATTTACACCAGTACAAACTGGAACATTATCGACCAGATAATATAGTAGTATCTGTAGCAGGAAATGTCGACACATCTTTTATTGATAAAATTGAAACGTCTTTTGATCAATTTACACAAACTAGCAAAGTTAGTACTTTTGAGAAATCAATTTTCACTCCAAAACAATTAACACGTCAAAAAGAAACAGAACAAGCACATCTATGCTTAGGATATCAAGGGTTGCCAATTGATGCTGCGAATATATTTAGCTTAGTCATTGTTAATAATGTACTTGGTGGTAGCATGAGTTCAAGACTGTTTCAAGAAATTAGAGAAAACCGTGGATTAGCCTATTCTGTATTTTCTTATCACAGTTCGTTTCTTGATGATGGATTATTAACAATCTATGCGGGAACAGGTGCAGAATATCTTCCCGTTCTTAAAGAGACAATACATCAAACAATTGCAGAATTAATGGAGCACGGATTAACAGATAAAGAATTACGTAATAGTAAAGAACAATTAAAAGGGAATCTTGTACTAGGTCTAGAAAGTACGAATAGTCGCATGAGTCGTAATGGTAAAAACGAGTTACTTATGGGTAGGCATCGTAGTTTGGATGAATTAATTACTGAAATCGATGCGGTAAGTATGGAGTCAACGAATGAATTAATTCAACAAATATTTAAGCAAGATTATGCAAGTGCATTAATTTCTTCGTAAAAAGAGAATAGACTTGTTCACCTTCTCATACTTTTTATAAAGATGAGAAGGAGGAAGTAGAATGCGTTATAAGACATTAAGCGGCAAAGAAATTGTTGATCTTTATAGTGGCTCGAGATTAGGTGTTCTAGGCCAAACAGATATTGAATTAGATGAAAAAACTGGTCAAATTACGGCCTTCATCATTCCAAATTATAGTTGGTTAGGTATGAAAAAAGAAGGGGAAAATTTGCGGATAAATTGGTCGGATATTCAGAAAATAGGCGAGGATATGATAATGGTTAATCGCCTTCCTCCTACTAAATAGTAGAGCCACCCTATAACTATCATGATTTTAAAATTGAGCTAATTGACAAGATGTAAGTAGAATCTGTCGATTAGCTTTTTTTATCTAGATTATTGTCTTATTTAATCTGCATCGTAGTTAAAACCTTCACTTTACTCCCATAAATTCATATGATATTAAGAAAATTTATAAAACAGAATAGAAGTGCAATACAGTTTGTGAAAGAGGTGGAAGTATGGATTCAACCATCCGTATAGCAATCTTAGGTGGAGATGCCCGTTATCTTGAAATGATTAAAAAACTTTCTGAAAATGACAACTTAAAAATGGAGTTAGTTGGCTTTGATCAATTGAATCAAGGTTTTACAGGTATTAAACAAACAGACTTTGATGAATTAGAAGTAAGTTCACTTGATGTGATTATCTTGCCGATACCTGGTATTGATGAAGAAGGTAATATAGACGCTATATTTTCAAACAAAAAAATACAGCTCACAGAAGAATGGTTTGGTACAGTAGCAAAAGACTGTTTACTATTCACCGGCATAACAACACCTTATTTAAGTAAATGTGTTAAAAACGCAGGTCTAACACTTATTCCGTTAATGGATCGAGATGATGTTGCAATTTATAATTCTATCCCAACTACAGAAGGTACAATTATGCTCGCCATTCAGCATACGAACTTTACGATTCATAGTGCTCGGATCGTAGTTTTAGGAATGGGAAGAGTTGGATTAAGTGTAGCAAGTAAATTTGCTGGATTAGGAGCAAATGTAGTGGTTGGTACGAGAAAAGATGTAGATGTAGCGCGAGCTTTTGAGATGGGGATGCAAGGTTTTCACATGGAAGAGTTACCTGCATATACTGGGCAGTGTGATATTTTAATCAACACGATTCCAAGTAAAGTTGTTACTGAATCAGCGTTAAAATTAATGAAATCAAATGCATTAATCATTGATTTAGCGTCTAAGCCAGGTGGAGTTGATTTTGTTTATGCAAAAAAGAGAGGGATTACAGCTATACATGCACTTGGGTTACCGGGGATGGTGGCGCCAAAAACAGCGGGAGAAATTTTAGGAAATGTTATTAATCAACTCATCTGTACACAGATGAAAGAAAGCGGGGAGAAGCGACAGTGTTAAAAGGGAAAAAAATCGGTTTTGGTATAACAGGCTCACATTGTACGTACGCAGCGGTATTTCCAGAAATGCAAAAACTAATGGATTTAGGTGCAGAGTTGGTTCCGGTCATTTCGAATACCGTTCAACAAACAGATACAAGATTTGGTAAGGCGGAAGATCATATTAAGACAATCACAGAAATAACAGGTCGAAAACCAATTGGTTCAATTGTCGATGCTGAACCACTTGGACCAGTTGAACCACTAGACTGCATGGTGATAGCGCCTTTAACTGGTAATTCAATGAGTCGATTAGCAAACGGTATTTCGGACTCGGCTGTACTAATGGCAGCAAAAGCAACGATGCGCAACGGTAATCCAGTTGTTTTAGGAATTGCGACAAACGATGCATTAGGATTAAATGGCGTGAATTTGATGCGTTTAATGGCCACTAAATTAATCTATTTTGTTCCTTATGGTCAAGATGATTATATTAAAAAACCAAATTCACTAGTTGCAGATATGACTCTATTATCCCCTACTATATCAAGTGCTTTATCCCACGAACAAATACAGCCGATTTTAATTCCAAAGATGGATAAAGAATAATATAGCGTTGAAATACCCTTTCCTTAACAGAGTATGTTAAAATAGAGATTACAAATTTAATCAATTCATTGATAATTAAGGAAGGGGATTTATTATGTCAGAAATTAGAGGTTACCATGTTGCAGTTGTTGGTGCTACTGGAGCTGTAGGACAAAAAATACTAGAAACACTAGAGAAAAAGAATTTTCCAATTGGACAGTTAACATTATTATCTTCTCCACGTTCAGCTGGAACTAAAATAAAATTCAAGAATGAAACGTTTACTGTTCAAGAAGCTACACCTGAAAGCTTTGAAGGAGTTAACATTGCATTATTCTCTGCTGGTGGTTCTGTATCTAAAGCTTTAGCACATGAAGCGGTAGCTCGTGGTGCAGTAGTAGTAGACAATACAAGCGCTTTTAGAATGGATGAAAATGTTCCTTTAGTTGTACCAGAAGTAAATGAATCTGATATCGAAAAACATAATGGCATTATTGCCAATCCAAACTGTTCAACGATTCAAATGGTTGCTGCGCTTAAACCAATAGAAGACGCATTTGGACTAAATCGTGTAATAGTATCTACTTATCAAGCTGTTTCAGGTGCAGGTGCAAAAGCGGTTGAAGAATTAAGAGAGCAATCGCAAGCCTTTTTGAATGGAGAAGAACTTTCTCCTGAATTATTACCTGTTAAAGGTGAAAAAAAGCATTATCCAATAGCTTTTAATGCATTACCACAAATTGATGTTTTTCAAGAAAATGGCTATACTTTTGAAGAAATGAAAATGATTAATGAAACGAAAAAAATCCTACACGCTTCGGATTTAGCTGTTGCAGCTACTTGTGTACGTTTACCATTTTTTACATCACATGCAGAAAGTGTATATGTTGAAATTAATGATGAGAACGTATCAGTTCAAGCTATTCAAGAAGTTTTAGCAAATGCACCTGGTATTGTTTTAGAAGATGATCCATCAAATCAGGTCTATCCAACACCACTAAATGCAGTAGGTAAAGGCGACGTTTTTGTAGGTAGAGTAAGAAAAGACCTCGACGAACCTAAAGGCTTCCACTTATGGGTTGTCTCAGATAATTTACTAAAGGGTGCTGCATGGAATTCTGTGCAAATCGCTGAATCATTAATTAAAAATAATTGGCTATAATTTAGAGGTGTCAACATGGAGATTTTAGTGCAAAAATTTGGCGGGACTTCTGTACAAAGTAAGACCACACGAAGTAACGCGATTAAGCATATAAAAACAGCTATTGATGAGGGGTACAAAGTGGTTGTTGTAGTTTCTGCAATAGGCCGCTATCCTGATCCATATGCAACAGATTCATTATTGGGATTAGTTGGTTTTCCTAATATGCATATTAGTAATAGAGAACAAGATTTACTCATGTCTTGTGGTGAAATAATCTCTTCTGTCGTTTTCTCTAATGAATTAAAAGAAAATGGCGTAACTTCGACTGCATTAACAGGAGGGCAAGCTGGTTTTATAACGAATCAAGACTTTACGTCTGCAAAAATAAAGGCAATGGAAGTAGAACGGATTCATCATGAATTAAAAGAACATCAAGTTGTTGTCGTCGCAGGTTTTCAAGGGAAGTCAGCTACTAATGAAATAACTACACTAGGACGCGGTGGAAGCGATACGTCAGCTGCTGCATTAGGTGCAGCGTTAGACGCCACATATATTGATATTTTTACTGATGTAGATGGCATAATGACAGCTGATCCAAGGTTAGTTAAAAATGCCCGAACATTAGACGTGGTCACATATAATGAAATTTGTAATTTAGCTTATCAAGGTGCAAAGGTCATTCATCCACGAGCAGTTGAAATAGCTATGCAAGCGAAAATCCCAATGCGAGTAAGATCAACAGCTTCTACTGAAATCGGTACATTAGTTACTGATTCAATCGATTCAGTAAAGGGTAAAGATATACCAGATCGCATTGTTACTGGAATTGCGAATATGTCTAATATTACGCAAATAAAGGTATTAACGAATGAAAATGTGGATCAATTACATTCAGATGTTTTTAAAGCAATGGCGGAAGCGGGTATTTCGGTTGATTTTATAAATATTTCACCAAATGGTGTTGTCTATACAATTCCAGAGGTGTTTACTGCAAAAGCAATAGATATATTACAAGCACTACATTATCAACCTGAAACAGTTTCTAACTGTGCAAAAGTCTCATTAGTTGGGGCTGGTATGACTGGAGTTCCAGGGGTAACGGCCAAAATAGTGCAAACACTAACAAATGAAGGGATTCAAATCCTTCAATCTGCAGACAGTCATACAACGATATGGGTGCTGATTCACCATGATGATCTTATCCCAGCTGTAAATGCATTGCATGAAACGTTTGAATTAAATAGAAAAATCTAAACATCTAGGGAATGGATGGATCAAGATGGATGAAGGGAGACGCAACCTATCGTGAACTTTGGAAAATTATTGACAGCAATGGTTACGCCATTTGACTCTTTAGATCGAGTGGATATGAATAAAGTGGAGCATTTAATTGAACATTTAATTACGCATCAAACAGATGGTTTAGTTGTGGCAGGTACTACAGGAGAATCACCTACACTTTCCACGAAGGAAAAAATCGGGCTATTTGAACAGACAGTTAAAGTAGTAAACGGTCGAATACCTATTATTGCTGGAACCGGTTCGAATAATACAAAAGAGACAATAGAATTAACAAAGCATGCAGAAAAGGCGAATGTTGATGCAATTTTGCTCGTAACACCTTATTATAATAAGCCGAATCAAGCAGGATTATATGAACATTTTCGAACAGTTGCAGAGTCTACGAGTCTCCCGGTGATGTTATATAATATTCCCGGTAGAACAATGGTTCATTTAACTGTCGACACAATTGTTGCGCTATCGCAAATTGATAATATTGTAGCGGTTAAAGAATCAAGTGGTAATTTAGATGCAATTTCTCAAATTATTGAACAAACCGATGATCAATTCTTTGTATACAGTGGCGATGATAGTTTAACGCTACCATTACAAGCAATTGGTGCTGACGGGGTGGTTTCCGTTGCATCTCATATTATTGGAGATGAAATGAAACAAATGCTTAATTATTTTGAACAGGGAAATGTTAAAGAAGCGGCCAGGATTCACCGTCAGTTATTACCTATTATGAGAGGGTTGTTTATGGCGCCATCTCCAGCTCCTGTTAAAGCAGCCTTACGTTTAAAGGGGATAGATACAGGTGATGTTCGTTTGCCGTTAGTAAATTTATCTGAAATTGAAGAGCAACTAGTGTATGATCTAATCAAAAACTAATTAAAGTCATGTGTAGTTTAAACAACCTCTGCTTAAATAAGCAGAGGTTGTTTTTTGTTTGCACTCCTTTTTAATCTAAAAATGGTATGTTCTTTTTTTGATTCGTTCATACTAATGAAGATAGATTCGAAAGGAGATTTTTTGATGTCTAAAGACGGGAATGAACAAGAAGAAGGAAAACACTCATCATCATTAGTCGATAAAATTCAGCAATTAGGTCAATCCACTGTTCCAACGGCACCTGATTCTAATATTCATGTTTTGTCGATTATCGGTCAAGTTGAGGGGCATGTACAGTTACCTCCACAAAACAAGACGACTAAATATGAACATTTATTGCCGCAGCTTATTGCTATTGAACAGAATCCGAAAATTGAAGGGCTTATTATCTTATTGAATACGGTAGGTGGAGATGTTGAAGCAGGATTAGCTCTCTCAGAAATGATTGCCTCTTTGTCTAAACCAACTGTATCCATTATTCTAGGCGGCGGTCACTCTATTGGTGTACCTATTGCTGTTGCAACAGATTACACGTATGTCGTTCCTTCTGCAACAATGACAATCCATCCAATTAGGTTAAATGGCTTGGTTATCGGTGTGCCACAAACTTTTGAATATATGGATAAGATGCAAGAGCGTGTTATTCATTTTGTAACGTCTCATTCCAACATATCAGAGGAAAAGTTCAAATCTTTAATGTTTGAAAAGGGTAATTTAACACGAGATATTGGTACAAATGTTGTAGGTGCTGACGCAGTAGAATATGGATTAATTGATGCCGTTGGTGGTGTAAAGGAAGCAATGCAAACATTAAATAAGATGATTGATGATAGAAAGGAAAGTGGGGGTGTGATGCAATGACCTTATATACGCCACTAAGTGATCACGACATATTTCCCACAGACCAATCATTATTTCAAATACGTCAAGTTGTAACTAGTAATAATCAAATGATGCTAGTTGATAGTTTGGATAACGGTAAATATCGTATTGTTCAGCTACTGTCGACAGATCCACAAGATTATTTATCCCCTTCACTTACTCCAGGGGAGATTATTGGTGAATAATAAATATAAATGATGAGTTATATAAGATTTTCACGAAGGAAAAGTCTACAGATAAAAATAGATATGCTATAATAGTGATAGCGAAGAATAGGATTTGTATGAAGAATAAATAAAGATAAACCCTTGTCAAACGGACAAGGGTTTATCTCATCATAATAGTGGGAGAAAGAATTTTGATAGAATACAGGGGTGGGGAATTTGGCTAAGGCTAAAAAGAAAAAGAGAGGGAATCAAAAAAAAGTACAACAACAATTAAAATATGAACTATTAGGCATTCTATTTATTTTTCTAGCTGTTTTTGGAAGTGGTGCAAGTGCGATTAGTGAAGGAGCAATACCAACTGGATTAAAGAACTTTTTTCGTTTATTATTCGGTGTGTGGTATATGATCGCCTCACTTGTATTGTTGAGTGTCGGTATTTATATGATTATAAAAAGACAATTACCAAATTTAATTAATCGACGCATGGTAGGTTTAGGGATTATTTTTTTAGGTGTTTTATTACTAACACATATTGATTCATTTGAAAGCTTGTTACAACAACAACCAGGTGGGTCTGTGTTGGCAATGACATGGTCAAACTACTTTTCATACTTAGACGGGAATCTTACTTCTTATTATTTAGGTGGCGGAATGATAGGGGCAATTTTATTTGCTTTTTGTTATGTACTATTTTCAGCTACAGGTGCACAAATTGTTGCGGTCTTTTCCATTATTATTGGTATCGTTTTTGTTACAGACTTTTCAATCGGCAACTTTTTGGCTGTTAATGGTAGTAAAATAAAAGCTGTAACACAAAGTGGACGAAAAAACTGGACAGAAAAGCGTCAAGCTAAAAAAGATAGTAAAAAAATGGAGCAAGAATACGATCGAGAAGAACTACTAACGAATACATCTGATACAGTAGTAGATGAGGTAACAGATTATCCGGTAATTGAAGAATTTACAGATATCTCATATGCTACTAAAAATGTGTCAAATGAGATGGATACAAAAGATCAACCAGAGAATAAAAAAGAAGAAAAAGAAACAGAGATTGAAATAATCGAACCATTACCAATGACAGAAATGGAAAATGCGTCCTATTTATTGCCACCTTTAAAATTGTTAAAAGAACCTGTTAAACATCAACAACAAGCAGAAAAAGGTGCAATTCAGGCAACTGTTCGTAAATTAGAGAGTACATTTGTTAGCTTTGGTGTAAAAGCAAAAGTTACCAAAGTTCATGTTGGACCTGCTGTTACAAAGTATGAAGTCTATCCAGAGGCTGGTGTGAAGGTGAGTAAAATTGTAAATCTTCATGATGATCTTGCGCTTGCATTAGCCGCAAAGGATATTCGAATAGAAGCACCAATTCCAGGAAAATCTGCAGTTGGAATTGAAGTTCCAAATAAGGAAGTCGCTGCTGTATCTCTTCGTGAGGTTTTAGATACGAAACAAGCAATGAATGGGAATATTCTATCTTTTGTACTTGGACGAGATATTTCAGGCGAAGCAATTGTTGCTGAATTGAATCGTATGCCGCACTTACTAGTTGCAGGTGCAACCGGAAGTGGTAAAAGTGTCTGTATCAACGGTATTATAACTAGTATATTGATGCGAGCTAAACCACATGAAGTGAAAATGATGATGATTGATCCTAAGAAAGTAGAATTAAATATTTATAATGGAATTCCTCATTTGCTTGCACCTGTAGTTACGGATCCAAAGAAGGCATCTAGAGCACTTAAGAAGGTTGTAGCTGAAATGGAGCGCCGCTATGAATTGTTTTCAGATACTGGAAGCCGTAATATTGAAGGGTATAATGAGTACGTTAAACGATATAATAGCGAAGAAGAAGATCAACAACCTTTGTTACCTTATATTGTTGTTATCGTTGATGAATTAGCTGACTTGATGATGGTTGCTTCAAGTGATGTTGAAGATGCAATTACAAGATTAGCACAAATGGCCCGAGCAGCTGGTATACATTTAATAATAGCGACACAGCGTCCTTCTGTTGATGTTATAACTGGCGTAATAAAAGCGAACATTCCTTCTCGAATAGCTTTTAGTGTGTCATCTTCAACCGATTCAAGAACTATTTTAGATTCTGGGGGAGCGGAAAAATTATTAGGCCGAGGAGATATGTTGTTTACACCAGTAGGATCATCTAAACCTACCCGAATTCAAGGGGCATTCTTATCTGATGAGGAAGTGGAAAGTATCGTTGACCATTGTATTGAACAACAAAAAGCACAATATCAAGATGAAATGATTCCAGAGGAGGAATCTGAGGTAAAACATGACGAAAAGCAAGATGATTTGTTTGATGATGCCGTTAAATTAATTGTGGAAATGCAGAGTGCTAGTGTTTCCATGTTGCAAAGAAGATTTAGAGTAGGCTATACACGCGCAGCTAGATTAATAGATGCAATGGAAGCAAGGGGAATTGTTGGTCCTTATGAAGGATCAAAACCTAGAACTGTATTAATTTCAGAATATCCAGAACAAAAAACTTCTTAATAAATACAAAAATAGGTATATTTTAAACAAATTGGTTATTAAGTAAATTATTAGACCAAACATTGTTAGATAATCTAACAATGTTTGGGAACTTTTTGATATTTTCACTCTTTTTTGTAGGAATAAGTATTTATTTCTCGAATTAAAAGTGTTATATTATTCTTTGACTATATTATTAGTATTTTTCATATGAACTGATAGGTAGGACAACCATTTACTTTCACAAAAGTTAAGTATACATAATGTGGATTAGTTTTTAAAAGTTAATTTTTAAGTTGTATTGTTAGAAAAAGAATGTTAAATTCCATACTTTTAGGAGGTGGTGCGCAACATCGGGTTTTAGCAAAGTTTAAGGGTTAACATAAAAATTATTGGGGGTATTTCGTTGAGAAAAAATCGTTTATTACTTATTTTAGGTTTATTATTAGCAGCTGTTTTAATTTTAGGGGCTTGTGGTACTTCTGATGAAGAGGATACTTCAAGTGAAGATACAAGTTCAGAAGATACTACAGAAGATGCAACAGAGGACACAGAAGAGGAAGTTGATTATAAAGTTGCAATGGTTACTGATGTTGGTGGAGTAGATGACAAATCATTTAACCAATCAGCATGGGAAGGTTTAGGTGCATTTGGTGCAGATAATGGCTTAGTAGAAGACGAAGGTTATACGTATGCACAATCTGATCAAGATGCAGACTTTTTACCAAACTTAAACCGCTTAGTACAACAAGATTTTAATTTGATCTTTGGTGTAGGCTATAAATTAGCTGAAGCACTTGGAGAAGTTGCAGGTCAAAATCCTGATACGAATTTCGCTATTATTGACTCAGTTGTAGAAGGTGATAACGTTGCGAGTATTACATTTGCTGAACAAGAAGGATCTTTCTTAGTAGGTGTTGCTGCAGCAATGAAGTCTGAATCAGGTAAAGTAGGTTTTATTGGTGGAGAAGAAAGTGATTTAATTAAACGTTTTGAAACTGGTTTTGTTGCTGGTGTTGCTTCAGTAGATCCAGAAATTGAAGTGGTAAGAGAATATGCCGCATCATTTGCTGATGCAGCTAAAGGTAAAGCAATTGCAGCTAGTATGTATAACGATGGTGTAGATGTAATTTATCACTCATCAGGTGCAACTGGTAATGGTGTATTTGCTCAAGCAAAAGATATTAAAAATAGTGATCCAGATGCTAATGTTTGGGTTATCGGTGTAGACCGTGATCAATATGATGAAGGTGCAATCAATGATACAAATGTTACGCTTACTTCTATGCTAAAACGTGTAGATGTTGCAGTTAACGATTTAGCAACACAAGGTTTAAATGGTGAATTCCCAGGTGGGGAAGTTCTTACATTTGGTCTTGCTGAAGATGGTGTTGGTGTCGCTACTACTAACGAAGAAGCGTTCACTGAAGATATAGCAACAGCTGTTGAGGAATCCAAGCAACAGGTTCTTGATGGAACAATTGAAGTTCCAACAACAGATGACGAATTAGACGCGTATCTAGAATCTCTTTAAAAAGTAAGAAAAGGCTAGAATTTTCTAGCCTTTTTCTTACTATAAATACTTAATTGTTAACTAATAATAAATTACAGAATAGGTGCACATAAATAAGTGTGCGTTAAAGTCATTAAATGAAGAGCTAACTCGCCCCTTTTCATTTGACGATTTTATTTTAATTCTCAAGAGAGAACCGTATAAGGAGTGGGGATTTTGGATAACTATGTAGTCGAAATGCTTCGAATACGAAAAGAATTTCCGGGTATCGTTGCAAATAATAATATTACGTTACAAGTAAAGCAAGGAGAGATTCATGCTCTTCTAGGCGAAAATGGTGCTGGAAAGTCAACGTTAATGAATGTTTTATTTGGTTTGTATCAACCAGAAAAAGGTGAAATAAAAGTAAAGGGGAAAAGTGTTAAAATAACTGATCCCAATGTTTCAAACAAACTAGGAATTGGAATGGTGCATCAACATTTCATGTTAGTTGATACATTTACTGTTACGCAAAATATTATACTAGGTAAAGAACCGCGAAAAAATGGACAAATAGATATCAAAAAAGCTGAGAAAGATATTGTTGAACTTTCCCAAAAATACGGTTTACATGTTGATCCAAACGCAAAGATTCGTGATATTTCGGTTGGAATGCAACAACGTGTTGAGATATTGAAAACACTTTATCGTGGTGCTGAGGTACTCATTCTGGATGAACCTACAGCGGTATTAACACCACAAGAAATAAAAGAGTTAATGGCAATAATGAAATCATTAATTAGTGAAGGGATTTCTATTATCTTAATTACACATAAACTAAAAGAAATTTTAGATGTATGTGATCGTTGTACAGTTATTCGTAAGGGAGAAGGTATTGGTACAGTAACGGTTAAAGACACCAATGCGAATGAACTTGCTTCTTTAATGGTTGGTAGAGACATTAGTTTCTCAACAGATAAAACACCTGCACAACCAAAAGAAAAGGTATTGACGATCAATAATTTGTTTGTAAAAGATCTTCGAAATGCCATGATGGTAAAAGATTTGAATTTAGATGTAAAAGCTGGCGAGATTGTTGGTATTGCAGGTATTGATGGAAATGGACAGACTGAATTAATTGAAGCAATAACAGGTTTAAGACCTTCTGAATCTGGTGAAATTTTAGTGCATGATAAGGTAATAACGAATATGTCACCGAGAAAAGTTACTGAATCAGGTGTCGCACATATTCCACAGGATCGTCATAAATTTGGTTTGGTTCTAGATTTTCCAATTGGAGAAAATATGATATTACAAACTTATTATCAGAAGCCATATGCTAATAAAGGTGTCTTATCATTTAAACGTATATATGAATATGCTAAAGGACTAATTAGTGAGTATGATGTGCGTACGCCTAGTGTCTATACAAAAGCAAGAGCGTTATCTGGTGGAAATCAGCAAAAAGCAATTATTGCACGTGAAGTTGATCGTTCGCCTGATTTATTAATAGCTGCTCAACCAACCCGTGGTTTAGATGTGGGTGCAATTGAATTTATTCATAAAAAGTTAATAGAAGAACGCGATAAAGGGCGGGCTGTTTTACTATTATCATTTGAATTAGATGAAATTATGAATGTAAGTGACAGAATTGCAGTTATGTTTGATGGTAATATTGTTGCAAATCTTAAACCTGAAGAAACAAATGAACAAGAATTAGGCTTATTGATGGCTGGTAGTAGTAAGCAGAAAGCAGGTGAACATTAATGTTTTCTAATCGCCTATTTAACATATTAATACCAACAATTTCTGTCTTTTTAGGTCTTTTAGCAGGTGCCATTATTATGCTTGCTTTTGGCTATAATCCTATCGAGGGATACATCGCATTATGGAATGGGGCTTTTGGAAGCAGTTATTTCTTTGGAGAAACAATTCGACAGGTTACACCATACATATTTACAGGTCTAGCAGTAGCATTTGCTTTTCGTAGTGGGCTGTTTAATATTGGTGCAGAAGGTCAAGTAATTGTTGGTTGGCTTGTGGCAGTTTGGATTGGTTCAAGTTTTGAAGCGCCAATGATTATACATTTACCACTTACCATCTTAGGTGCAGCTTTAGCGGGAGCCTTTTGGGGATTTATACCTGGTTTGTTAAAAGCAACAAAGGGTGTACATGAAGTTATTATTACAATTATGATGAATTATATTGCGTTACACTTATCTAATTATATGATCCGAAATGTATTGACAGATAATCAAGATTCATCAAATCGAATTGCAGATAGTGCGTCTCTTTCTTCAACTTGGTTAATGGAATTGACCGATTATTCACGTATACATTGGGGAATACTCATCGCTCTTTTCGCTGCATTTATCATGTGGTTTTTAATAGAAAAAACAACTGCTGGATATGAATTTAGAGCTGTTGGTTTTAATCCTAATGCTTCAAAGTATGCAGGAATTAACGTGAAGAAAAATATTATACTATCAATGGTCATTTCGGGTGCATTTGCTGGTTTGGCTGGTGCTATGGAAGGCCTTGGAACATTCGGTTACATGCCTTCACACTCAGCATTTACTAACTTAGGATTTGATGGTATCGCTGTCGCATTATTAGGTGGTAATGCTGCTTTAGGTACTGTAATTGCCGCTTTCTTATTTGGAAGTCTAAAGGTCGGTGCATTAAACATGCCAACTTCAGCAGGTGTTCCTTCTGAATTAGTTGAAATTGTTATTGCATTAATCATCTTTTTTGTAGCTTCAAGCTACTTTATTCGTTGGATTTTACTTCGATTTAAAAAGGAGGGGAAGTAAATGGCATTTATTGATTCGCTACAATCAATTATACCAATCGCCTTGTTTTATTCTGCTCCTCTTATCTTCACTGCACTTGGTGGTGTCGTTAGTGAACGTTCAGGTGTTGTAAACATTGGTTTAGAAGGTCTAATGGTAATGGGTGCGTTTGTTGGAATTGTATTCAACTTAACCTTTGCAGATGTATTTGGTGCTGCTACACCTTGGATTTCGATTATTGCTGCGGCTGTAGTCGGAGGGATTTTCGCTTTATTACATGCTGTAGCTTCTATTACATTCCGTGCTGATCAAGTTGTTAGTGGTGTTGCAATTAACTTTTTAGCAGTTGGACTTGGTGTATTTTTAACGAAACAGTGGTATGGAAAAGGACAAACGGATATGGTACAACAACCATTTTATTCTAAATCCGTTCCGATCCTTTCAGAAATTCCAGTTATAGGAGAAATGTTTTTTGCTAGAGCATATTACACTTCTTACTTAGCTATTTTCCTTGCCTTTGTTGGCTGGTTTGTTTTGTATAAAACAACGTTTGGATTACGCCTTCGGTCAGTTGGAGAGCATCCGATGGCAGCTGATACAAATGGAATAAACGTTTATAAAATGCGGTATATTGCTGTTATCTTATCAGGTGCATTAGGTGGTCTAGGTGGGGCTGTATTCGCACTCACTATTGCGTTAAATTTCTCTGGATCAACGATTGTAGGTCAAGGGTTTATGGCGTTAGCAGCTGTTATTTTTGGGAAATGGCACCCACTTGGTGCTTTAGGTGCAGCTTTATTCTTCGGTTTTGCACAAAGTTTAAGTGTCTCAGGTCTTCCAATATTAGATAATGTACCTGATGTTTATTTAACTATTGCACCATACTTATTAACTATTCTCGCGTTAGCTGGATTTATTGGTAGGGCAGAGGCACCAAAAGCAAGTGGTGACCCATATATTAAAGGTAGCCGTTAATTAGATAGTTTTCATTCGTAAACATAGTATAGATAAGAACACAAAAGAGCCTGGTAATTGTTACCGGGCTCTTTTTCTAGTAAAATGTATTTTAGGGTTATATTAATGGATAGGAAAGATATATATTAACAATGCTATGTACATCAATGTACATTAGATTTAGAGGAGGAAATGTAATGACTTTTGTCACAGAAGATGTAACAGAGCAACAAGGTTACAACTTACATGTTTTACAAAGTAAAAAATTTAAAACAATTCACCTTACAGTGAAATTAAAATCACCATTAAATCGTGAAAATATCACAGAAAGAGCTTTGCTTCCTTTTGTATTGCAACAAGGAACGAATAAGTATCCAACATCAAGTCTATTTCGTAGGGCATTAGATGACCTATTTGGCGCAACCTTGTCTATTGATAGTGCCAAAAAAGGAAATGATCATGTTATGAGTTTCAGGATGGAGATAGCAAATCAAACATACTTATCGACGGAGCAAAACATTCTTGAGGAAGCGTTACAGTTCTTAAGTGATGTCATTTATGATTCCAAAATGATAAAGGAAGCATTCGATCAAACAATTGTCAGTAGAGAAAAACAAACATTGAAACAAAAAATAAATGCAGTAGTTGATAATAAAATGAGCTATGCGAACATGCGTTTAATTGATAAAATGTGTGAGGGAGAAGCTTATAGTCTACATGTGCATGGTTATCAGGAGGATTTAAATCGGATAGATGAAAAAAGTTTATATACTTACTATCAACAACTACTACAAGAAGATCAAATGGATGTTTATGTGTTGGGTGACTTAGAAAATATTGATGTAAATAAATTAATTCCGTCTTATTTCAATAAAAAAAGAAATCCAAAGCTTATTGAAATTGAGCACGATCAAAAAGAACAAAGTGAGCCTAAGGAAATTATTGAAGAGCAAGCGATGCAACAAGGCAAATTACATTTAGGATATAGAACAAACATAACCTTTCGTGATGATGCGTACCCTGCACTCCAAATATTCAATGCTATTTTTGGAGGTTTTCCAAGTTCGAAGTTATTTATTAATGTGCGCGAGAAAAATAGCTTAGCTTACTATGCATCCTCTCGTTTTGAAAGTCATAAAGGTTTATTATTTGTTTTTAGTGGAATTGATCCAAAAGACTACGCAAAAGCAAAAGGGATTATAGTGGAACAAATGGATGCAATGGTTAATGGTGATTTTACTGAAGAACAGATAGAGGAAGCAAAAAAATTAGTTGTTAACCAGTGGAAAGAAACGTTAGATCATCCAGATGGTTTAGTAGAAATATTATATCATCAAGTGTTGGCAGGAGCGGAACGATCACCAGATCAATTTGTTAAAGAGATTAACCAAGTTTCTAAGGATAACCTTTTGGAAGTTGGCCAAAAGATCCAGTTAGATACCGTCTACTTTCTAACAGCACAAGGGGGTAACGAAAATGCATAAACAAACATATGACCAATTAAAAGAAACGGTATATACAGAAACACTCAATAATGGTTTACGTGTCTTTTTATTACCTAAACCTGAAATGACCAAAACATTTGGTATTTTCACCACGGACTATGGATCAATTGATCAATCTTTTACACCGATTAATCAAAAGGAGCATGTAACGGTTCCAGATGGCATTGCTCATTTCTTAGAACATAAATTATTTGAAAAAGAAGATCGTGATGTTTTCCAAGATTTCACCAAACGTGGAGCATCCGCTAATGCATTTACTTCCTTTACAAAAACAGCTTATTTATTCTCTTCTACAACAGAAGTTGAAAATAATATAGAAACGTTATTGGACTTTGTTCAAGATCCTTATTTTTCAGATCAGTCAGTTGAAAAAGAAAAAGGAATTATTGCACAAGAAATTCAAATGTATGATGATCAACCAGATTGGCGTTCGTTTTTTGGAACACTAAAAAGTATGTATCATCATCATCCAGTTCAAACTGATATTGCTGGTACGGTTGCTTCGATACAAGATATTACAAAAGAAGATTTATATACCTGTTACCAGACGTTTTATCATCCAGCAAATATGGTTATATCGGTAGCAGGAAATTTTGACCCTGATCAAATGATGGAACTTATCCGTTCAAATCAACAGGCTAAAACATTTAGCCCATTAGAAAAGATTGAACGCTCATTTCCAGATGAACCTGATACAGTTGCTAATTCGAAGGAAGTATTGGAAATGCCTGTGTCAATCTCAAAATGTATGGTCGGTATTAAAGAGAACGCCCAAAAAATTGATGAGTCCTTTATGGAGAAAGACTTATTAGCTGACATGCTTTTAGAACATTTTTACTCGAAAAGTGGTCCTTTCTACCAAGAATTATATGAAAAGAATTTAATTGACGATAGTTTTTCTTTTGAATCTAGTCGAGAGAAGAATTTTGCATTCTCAATTATTGGAGGAAATACAGAAAATCCAGATGAATTAGCTGAAGCGTTGAAAGAGCAATTAATGAGTTGGAATGATATAAAGATAACGGAAGAAGATTTTGTTCGAATGAAGCGTAAAAAAACTGGTGAGTTGTTACGTGGTATGAATAGTTTGGAAAATATGGCGAACCAATTTACACATTATCAATTACTTGGTTTTGATTATTTTAATTTACTCCCTACTACGGAAAAGCTAACTTTAGAAGCAGCTAATACATTTCTAAATAATTGGGTACATGAAATGAATGTTTCTGTTTTTCAAATTGTCCCAGAAAAAGGTTGAGAGTAAATGAAAAAGCATTGCCTTATTCTAGGCGCTAGTGGATCAATTGGATCTGCGATTGCGATGCGTTTAGTTAAAGAAGGGTATACATTATCCTTACATTTTAACCAAGATCATCAGTCCATCAGAAAAATGGTTCAAGCGTTTCCAGATGAAGTAGTATTAGAAGTAATTCAAGCTGACTTAAGTAATAAAGAGGGAATTGACATGTTTCTTGAAAAATTAACTCTATCGCCTACACATATTGCTTTTGCCAGTGGTCAAGCGCATTACGGGTTACTGCAAGATACACCATCTGATGTGATGGATAGCTTATACCATGTACATGTGAAAGCAATGTGGAAGATTACGCAAGCATGCTTACCTTCGATGATTGAGAAGCGAAATGGTAACATTATTGTCATTTCATCCATTTGGGCAGAGATGGGTGCAAGTTTTGAAGTGATTTATTCATCTGTTAAAGGTGCACAGAACAGTTTTGTTAAGGCGGTTGCACAAGAAATTGCAGGGACTGCTATTCGAATTAATGCAGTTAGTCCTGGGTTTATTGATACAAAGATGAATCAACAACTTACAGAAGTTGAGAAACAATCGGTCATTGACAACATTCCAGCAAATAGAGCAGGAAAGCCAGAAGAGGTAGCTGAACTTGTTTGTTTTTTATTTGACGATCAAAAGTCTTCCTACATTAATGGTGAAAACATAAAAATATCTGGTGGCTGGTAAAAATGATGTATATTTTTTATTCCAAATTCAAAAGCTACACGCGTAAGCAAAAAGAAGGAGGAATAAAATATGTCAGTTCTAGATAATTTTGAAACATGGAAAGATTTTCTAGGTGATCGTTTACACCAAGCAGAGGGGCAAGGAATAAGCCAGAACGCCATCTCAGATCTGGCTTATGATATAGGTGATTATTTAACGAATCATGTAGAGCCTAAAAATGATCAAGAAGCTGTAATCAAAGAACTTTGGAATGCAGCAGATCAAAAAGAACAACATGCTATTGCAAATACAATGGTTAAGCTTGTGCAAAGTGAAGGTACAGATCGTTAATGTAACATGAAAGAAATGAAAGTCCTTGCTATTGTTAGCAAGGACTTTTTATTGAAAATTGACTGATTTGTCTTTATTCTTGTATGGTTGAAATTATAAAAATTGTTTAACATATAAAAATTCCCTTTTATAAATCTTGAAAATCATTTATCATAAGAAGATAGTGTATAGAAGATGTGGATTTAATATATAAAGATACTTAGTGATAATAAAGATGGATGGTGTTATATAAATGGAAATTGGATTGAAATTAAAGGAAGCAAGAGAAGCGAAGGGTTTATCGTTAGATGACTTACAAAAAAAGACAAAGATTCAACCGCGGTATTTAAAAGCAATAGAAAAAGGCGACTTTTCTGTCATGCCTGGCAACTTTTATATTCGTGCGTTTATAAAGGAATATGCTGTTGCTGTTGATTTAAATCCTGACGAAGTACTGACTGAGTTTAAACATGAGCTACCTTCTGCTGAAGAGGATACAGTTGAATACACCCGTATTCAGCGTAGTCGAAAAAACACACCATCAACCAAAACACCGGCTGTCTTTTCATTATTGCCAACGGTGATTGCTGTATTGTTAATTATCGGTGTAGCTTTTGTAATTTGGTTATTCACCTCTGATTACTTTTCAGAAGATAGTTCACCAACAACAGAGAATGAAACAAGTGAGCAGAATGGTGGGGATGAGGTGCAATTACCTGCTGAAACAGAAGAAGAGGAGCCAGTAGAGGAAGAAACCGATGAAAATGCGGAAGAGGACGAAAATGCTAGTGAAGCGGAAGATGAAGAAACGGTAGACGAAACAACATTAGAGTTAACTGAGTATGCAAATAACGAATCTACTTATACCCTGACAAATGCGGGGGATAGTTTAGAATTAGTATTTGAAACAGATACAGCGAATTGGTTGGAAGTTGAAAATGATTCAGGTGAAAACTTTTATGAAAGTACATTCCAAGCAACAGAATCACCATTGGAACTGGATCTATCTGGAACAGAACAAATCTATTTGCGTTTTGGTGAACCAACAGAATTATCTATAATGGTTAATGGCGTCACATTAGAATTGTCAGAAGATATTGGTCCAGCTCAAATACAAAGAGTTTGGATTAATGTAGAACAGGATACAGAATAAGTAGAAGCAAACCCTTTTCATCAAACGGTGGGAAGGGTTTATAATTGTGTTAGATATGAACAGGGAGGATTTACTTTATTATGAACATTCCAAATCGCATTACATTGTCACGTATTTTTCTAATTCCGGTATTTATTATTTTATTAACCGTTCCTTTTGAGTGGGGAAGTTGGACGATTGGTAATCAAATCTTACCAGTTGTTGATTTTGTTGCAGCAATGCTATTTATTCTGGCTTCCGCTACAGATTGGGTGGATGGTTACTATGCTAGAAAACATAATCTTATTACAAACTTAGGAAAGTTTTTAGACCCTATGGCAGATAAATTATTAGTAACTGCCGCATTTATTTTATTAATAGAAATGGAAATGGTTCCGGCGTGGATTGTTATTATTATTATTAGTCGTGAGTTTGCTGTGACAGGATTGCGTTTGGTAGCAGCTGGGGAAGGACTTGTTTTAGCAGCAGGGCAAATGGGTAAATTAAAAACGGTATTTCAATTGGCAGCTATTTCCGTGTTATTGTTACATAACTTTCCTTTTTCTTATATAGGTTTTCCTTTTGGTTCCATTCTACTTTATGTAGCTTTAGCATTAACGGTAGTATCTGGCGTTGATTATTTCATTAAAAATTGGCATGTAATGAAAGGATCGAAGTAATGCAAACATACAATGCAGAAATTATAGGAGTAGGAACAGAACTATTATTAGGTCAAATTTCAAATACGAATGGACAGTGGATTTCTAGTCAACTAGCAGACAAGGGTATTAGTGTATTTTATCATCAGGTGGTTGGTGATAATTTAGAACGTGTTAAGACGACTTTTTCAGCTGCGGCTGACCGGTCTGATCTGGTTCTAATTACTGGTGGTCTTGGTCCAACGGATGATGATTTAACACGGGAAGCTTTTCAGGCATTAACAGGAAAATCGCTTGAAGAAAATGAAGAGATTATCGAAAAAATTTCCGGTTATTTCAATAGAACAAATAAACAAATGTCAGTTAATAACCGTAAACAAGCACAAGTGTTTACAGATGCGGTTATTATACCCAACCAGGAGGGAACTGCACCTGGAATGATTGTTAGGTATAATAAGGCACTGTTCATATTTATGCCTGGTGTACCAAGAGAAATGAAAGCGATGATGACTAATTTTGTTTTACCATATTTAAAAGAAAATTTAGGTTTGAAAACAATTATTAAATCTAGAATGCTAAAATTTATCGGTATTAGTGAATCACAATTAGAAACAGATGTGAAGCAAGTAATAGATAAACAAGACAATCCAACAATTGCCCCCTTAGCAACAGATGGTGAGGTAGCACTTCGGATTACAGCTAAAGCTGATACGGAATCAAATGCTGATCGAATGATCGAAAAAACGGAAGCAGAAATAAAGGCTACAGTCGGTCACTACTTTTATGGTTATGATAATACAACGATCAATCATACTGTTTTACGTCTATTATTAGAAAAGAAGTTAACGATCGCAGCAGCGGAAAGTTTAACAGGTGGTCGGTTTGCTGACGCGCTTGTTTCAATACCCGGGGCAGGAGACGTATTTCAAGGTAGTATTGTTAGTTATGCCGCGTCATCCAAGGTAGATGTATTAAACATACCTGAGCACGTAATAGAGAAAGAGGGCGTCGTAAGTGAAGCATGTTCTTATGAGATGGCCATGCGTGTTCGCGAGAAATTTGATGCATCAATTGGTATCAGTTTTACAGGCGTAGCTGGACCAGATCCTTCAGAAGGAAAAGAAGTAGGAACGGTGTTCATTAGTATTGTGGAGAAAGGTAAAGAAGTACTAACGAGATCGTACTATTTTCCTGGAGAAAGAAATACCATTCGAAATAGATCAGTAAAAAAAGGTATGGAATTATTATATAAGTGGTTAGTCAGTTAATATTATTTTAGTTTAAATTTTTTGTGGAATATGATGTAATGTGATTTTATCTGTGGTAAATTAGCTTAAAATTGAAAATCACACTAAATAAATAACAAAATTGGAAATAAAAAAGTTCTGAATTTTTGGGAACATTTATTCGCTTTTTGCTTGTTAAATCTCATAAAACAAGTTATGATAGATATAGTTAAATGACGAGGGGGAAATAATGTGAGCGATCGTAAACAAGCCTTAGATATGGCGTTAAAACAAATAGAAAAGCAATTTGGTAAAGGTTCCGTTATGAAATTAGGAGAACGTCCGGAACAAAAAGTTGCTACTGTGTCAAGTGGTTCTTTAGCTTTAGATGTAGCGTTAGGTGTTGGTGGATACCCAAGAGGAAGAGTTATTGAGATTTATGGACCAGAATCTTCAGGTAAAACAACTGTTTCCTTACATGCAATAGCTGAAGCACAACGAGAAGGCGGAACAGCTGCTTTTATTGATGCTGAGCATGCGTTAGATCCTATTTACGCTAAAAATTTAGGTGTTAACATAGATGAACTTCTTTTATCACAACCTGATACTGGTGAGCAAGCATTAGAAATTGCTGAGGCACTAGTTCGCAGTGGCGCTGTTGATATGGTAGTTGTTGATTCTGTAGCAGCGCTTGTACCAAAGGCTGAAATTGAAGGTGAAATGGGTGACGCACACGTTGGTTTACAAGCTCGTTTAATGTCTCAAGCATTACGTAAATTATCTGGTGCGATTAACAAATCAAGAACAACAGCTATTTTCATTAACCAAATCCGTGAAAAGGTTGGCGTTATGTTCGGTAGTCCTGAAGTAACACCAGGTGGTCGTGCCTTGAAGTTTTATGCATCGATTCGTTTAGATGTTCGTCGTGCTGAAACATTGAAACAAGGTAATGATATGGTTGGTAATAGAACAAGAATAAAGGTGGTAAAAAACAAAGTTGCTCCTCCGTTTAAACAAGCAGAAGTAGATATCATGTATGGAGAAGGTATCTCAAGAGAAGGTGAAATGCTTGATATGGCTTCAGAAGTAGATATCGTGCTAAAAAGTGGTGCATGGTACTCATATAATGAAGAGCGTCTTGGACAAGGTCGTGAGAATGCGAAACTATTTCTTAAAGAGAATCGCGCTTTAGCAGATGAAATCTATCAAAAAGCTAGAAATCATTATGGTTTAGGTGAAAAAGTAGAAGAAGTAGTAGCGCCTGTTAAAGAAGAAAAGGCTAAGAAAGACGAAAAAGCTAAAAAAGAAGAGAAAAAAGAAGAAAATAAAGTTTAATGCTTTGTTTAACTTATAAAGCTGTTGATGAGACATGAAGTCATGTTTTATCAACAGCTTTTTTATAAATAAGTCTAGAAAGGTGTAATTTTTATCCAAATAGGTATTGACTTTAACGACAATATAATAAATTGTCGTCAGAATATGACGTTTCCTTGACAATACATATATGCAAGATTAGAATTAAAATGTATAATTTTATTAGTAAACAATTATACATTTTGATTAATTATGCATTCATAATGGTAAAACTGTACATGCCGACCTGAAATTGTTTTGTACAAATTTATAGCAAGAGGAGGTGAAACCATGGATTTCATGGATATATTACTAGTAGTCATCTCCAGTTTGCTTACCCTTATCGTCGGTATTGTTGTTGGTTATCTTGTTCGTAAATCTATTGCAGAAAAGAAGATTTCTAGTGCAGAAGAATTAGCGAAACAGATTGTTGAAGAAGGACATCGCAACGCGGAAGTAGCCAAGAAAGAGGCGCTTTTAGAAGCGAAAGATGAAAATCATAAAATTCGTCAACAAGCGGATCAAGATCTTCGTGAGAGAAGAGCTGATTTACAAAAACAAGAGAATCGTCTTATGCAAAAAGAAGAGAATTTGAACAGAAAAGATGAGACGCTTGATAAGCGTGAACTCATGTTAGAGAGAAAAGAAAGTTCGCTAGCAGAAAAACAACAACAAATTGAAGTAATGGAAAGCAAAGTGGGAGCTATGTTAAGCGAGCAACAAACAGAACTTGAAAGAATTTCTGGTTATACAACTGATCAGGCTAGACAAGTTATTCTAGAACGAGTAGAAAAAGAGCTAAGTCATGAATCAGCGGTCATGATTAAAGAATCTGAGAATCGTGTCAAAGAGGAATCGGATAAAAAAGCAAAAGAGATATTATCACTCGCTATGCAACGTTGTGCGGCAGATCATGTGGCTGAAACAACTGTGTCTGTTGTTAATCTTCCAAATGATGAAATGAAAGGTCGAATAATAGGACGTGAAGGACGTAATATTCGTACACTTGAAACATTAACTGGTATTGATTTAATTATAGATGACACACCTGAGGCTGTTATTTTATCTGGTTTTGATCCAATTAGAAGAGAAACGGCACGAATTGCTTTAGAAAAACTAGTACAAGATGGGCGTATTCACCCAGCACGTATTGAAGAAATGGTTGATAAATCAAGACGTGAGGTAGATGAATATATTCGCGAAGTTGGCGAACAATCTACTTTTGAAGTTGGCGTACATGGTCTACACCCTGATTTAGTTAAAATTATTGGTAGATTGAAATATCGTACGAGTTATGGTCAGAATGTATTGAAACACTCTATGGAAGTGGCGCACCTTTCTGGTCTGCTTGCTGCGGAACTTGGAGAAGATGTAACACTTGCAAAAAGAGCTGGTCTACTTCATGATATCGGAAAAGCGATTGACCATGAAGTTGAAGGAAGCCACGTAGAAATAGGTAAAGAATTAGCTATGAAATATAAAGAAAATGAAGTTGTTATTAATTCAATTGCTTCTCACCATGGTGATGAAGAAGCAACTTCTGTTATTTCAGTACTTGTAGCTGCAGCAGATTCTTTATCTGCCGCTAGACCTGGTGCACGTAGCGAAACATTAGAGAATTACATTAAGCGCTTAGAAAAACTAGAAGAGATTTCAGAATCTTATGCTGGGGTAGAAAAATCGTTTGCTATTCAAGCAGGGCGAGAAGTGAGAATCATGGTGAAGCCTGATGAAATTGATGATTTAGAATCATTGCGCATTGCGAGAGAGATTCGTAAACGTATAGAGAATGAACTCAATTATCCAGGACACATAAAAGTAACCGTAATTCGAGAAACAAGAGCAGTAGAATATGCAAAATAAAGCGACCATTGGTCGCTTTATTTTTTTAGATACACTTTTGTCACTTTAAGCGGGTATGTTATGTCGTAGTTTATTAAGAAAATGAATATGATTCTAGTATTTCTATGTTTTGACTTTTTATTATGGATATGTGACACTAAATGTAATTTAAGAGCGAGGAAGGTTCAACTTATAATGAAAATATTATTTATTGGTGATGTAGTAGGCTCACCTGGAAGAAATCAATTGCAACATTACTTACCAAAACTAAAACAAAAATATCAACCACAACTTACAATTGTAAATGGAGAAAATGCTGCAGCTGGAAAAGGAATAACGGAAAAAATATATAAGCAATTCTTAGAGTGGGGCGCTCAAATTATTACAATGGGCAATCATACATGGAATAAGAAAGAAATATTTGAATTTATTGACAGTGCAAAGTATATGATTCGACCAGCCAACTTTCCGGAAGGGACTCCTGGACAGGGCATGCAATATATTAATTGGAACGGAATTAAGATTGCTGTCATTAATTTACAAGGTAGAACATTTTTAGACCCAATTGATGATCCGTTTCGAAAAGCAGATGAACTTGTCGATGAAGCAAGAAAACATACGAATATTATTTTTGTTGATTTCCATGCAGAAGCAACAAGTGAAAAGCAAGCTATGGCGTGGTATTTAGATGGACGTGTTAGCGCTGTCGTAGGGACGCATACGCACACACAGACAGCCGATGAACGTATTTTAGATAGTGGAACTGCCTATATCACTGATGTAGGTATGACAGGGCCATATAACGGTATTTTAGGTACAGATCGGGAAGCTGTAATGAAACGGTTCTTAACAAGCTTGCCCGTTCGTTTTGAAGTAACAGATGAAGGTAAAGATCAACTAAATGGTGTCATCATTGATATTGATGATAAAACAGGAAAAGCAAAGAATATCAAACGAATTTTAATTAATGATGATCATCCATTCTTTTCTTAATAGTTGATTTATTTGGAATACAGTTCATAATAAAAGTAATAACTATCATCTCCAAGAATATAGTAAAAGTGGAACTACTATAGTTAATGAAGGAGGTAGCAGGAATGGACGTATTAAAAGTTTCAGCAAAATCAAATCCTAATTCAGTAGCAGGAGCACTTGCGAATGTTCTAAGAGAACGCGGTACAGCAGAGCTTCAGGCAATTGGCGCCGGTGCAATAAATCAAGGCGTTAAAGCAGTAGCAATCGCAAGAGGGTTCGTTGCACCCAGTGGTGTTGATCTAATTTGTATTCCGGCTTTTACCGATATTATGATTGATAATGAGGAACGAACAGCAATTAAGCTGATCGTAGAACCTAGGTAATACAAAGACAACCTGTTTGCATTCCGCGCAAACAGGATTTTTTTGTTAACCATTAATTTTTCAAAAGAAAAGAGTGAAGATTTATGATTATTGATGCGCATTGTGATGTGTTGTTGAAGCTTTGGGAAGAAGACATATCATTTAAATCAAGCGATAAATTACAAATAAATGAGAGAAAATGGAAGGAAAGTCCAGTTAAGGTACAATGTTTTGCGATTTTTGTTCCACCAGAAGTTCCAGATGATATACAATTTCAAGTTGCATTAGAAATGATTACAATTTTCTTTGAAAAAATCATTCAACCATATGACGATATAAAATTTATATCAAATAAACAAGATTTACAAACGTTAAAACCGAATGAACGTGGTGCGATCTTGACACTTGAAGGCTGTCAAGTTATCGGGCGTGACTTGAATAAATTGAAAACATTAATTCGATTAGGTGTTCGAGCGGTAGGTTTGACTTGGAATGAAGCAAATGCTGTTAGTGATGGAATTGGGGAAAAACGTGGAGCAGGTTTAAGTAGTTTTGGTGAACAAGTGATTAATATATTGAATGAAGAACAAATTTGGACCGATGTTTCACATATTTCTTATCAAGGATTTTTTGACGTTATCAAACGTGCTGACTATGTGATGGCATCTCATTCTAATGTTTCACAACTATGTGATCATAGGAGAAATCTGGATGATAAGCAAATTCAATTATTAATAAAGAAAAAGGGCTGGATCGGCGTTACATTTGTTCCATATTTCACACGGAGAAAAGAACCTGTTAGCTACGAACATGTAATCGAACATATCTTATATTATGTAGAACAAGGTGCAGAAGATTGTTTGGGCTTCGGTTCTGATTTTGATGGAATAGAAACTTATATTAATGGTTTGGAATATATTACTGGTTATCAGGAGTTTCAGAATGCTTTGAGAGCACAATTATCTACTGATCAGTTTATAAAAATAACATATCAAAACTTCATCAATAAATTTCCAAGAGTAAAAGAATAGCTGAAAAAGTTTTGTTTTTACTCAGAATTCTTGCTATAATAGTACAATTGGATTGATTGGTATGAATCGACTTGAACTAGGTATTTTACTAGTCAACTTTGAAAGGAGTTTTACATTGAAATGAATGAGCAACAGCGAAAAGAAACAAATCAAATTAAACAAGTAGATTCAACAGACGTAAAATCTGGACTGGATTCTAACTTAGATAGACTCAAAAACATGGACTCTGATGAATTAATTGGTAAATATTTTCAAGCGACTTATGAACCACCTAATTTAAAGCAAGCTAAAAAAAGAAGACGTGAAGACGTTCAAATACATTATGATTATTCAATTTCTCATGAAATGAAAAATATTGGGCAAGGAAAGAAATTTTTGATTCGCACGTATGGTTGTCAAATGAATGAGCACGATACGGAAGTAATGGCTGGGTTATTAACGGACATGGGGTATGAATCAACAGATAATACAAATGATGCAGATATTATTTTACTAAATACATGTGCAATTCGTGAAAATGCTGAAAATAAAGTATTTGGTGAAATCGGACATTTGAAACCACTTAAATTGGAAAAACCTGATTTAATTGTTGGTGTGTGTGGCTGTATGTCACAAGAAGAATCAGTAGTAAACAAAATACTTAAGGTACATCCGTTTATTGATATGATTTTTGGTACACATAATATTCATCGCTTACCAGAGTTATTAAAAGAAGCGATCTTTAGCAAAGAAATGGTCTTAGAAGTTTGGTCAAAAGAAGGCGATATCATTGAGAACTTACCTAAAGTACGTAAAGGGAAAATCAAAGGATGGGTAAATATTATGTATGGCTGTGATAAGTTCTGTACATATTGTATCGTTCCATACACACGTGGAAAAGAACGAAGTCGTATGCCAAAAGATATTATCCATGAAGTACGTCAACTGGCTGCACAAGGTTATAAAGAAATTACGTTACTTGGTCAAAATGTCAATGCGTATGGAAAAGATTTAGATATTGACTATGGTTTAGGTGAACTAATGAATGAGATTAGTAAAATTGATATACCGCGTGTACGCTTTACAACTTCACATCCGCGTGATTTTGATGATCGTTTAATTGAAGTACTTGCACAAGGTGGAAATCTTTTAGACCATATTCATTTACCGGTTCAGTCAGGTAGCTCAGAAGTATTACGCGTAATGGCGCGTCGTTATACACGAGAAAGCTATTTAGAACTAGTTAATAAAATTCGCAAGGCAATGCCAAATGCTACACTTACAACAGATATTATTGTTGGTTTCCCTAATGAAACAGATGAGCAGTTTGAAGAAACAATGACACTAGTACGTGAAGTTGGTTTTGATGGTGCATATACATTTATCTACTCTCCAAGAGAAGGTACACCAGCTGCCAAATGGGAAGATAATATTCCAATGGAAGTGAAGAAGGAACGTCTCCAGCGTTTAAACGCATTAATTAATGAACAAGCGAAAAATGCGATGTTAAAATACGAAGGAGAAACGGTTAAAGTATTAGTTGAAGGTGAAAGTAAAAAGAATCCAGATGTACTTTCAGGTTATACAGAAAGAAATAAACTTGTTAATTTTAAAGCTCCAAAATCAACAATTGGTAAAATAGTTGATGTAAAAATTATCGAAGCGAGAACATGGTCACTTAATGGTGAACTAGCCGAGCAACCAGTTGAGGTATATTAATATGGCATATTCTAAAGAAGATGTCATTTCAAAAGCTGATGAGCTAGCTGCACAAATTGCAAATATTGAAGAAGTAGACCGTTTCAAACAAGTTGAAGAACGATTAAATAATAATCAAAAAATAAAAAAACTAATTAACCAAATGAAAGCTTTACAAAAACAAGCGGTAAACTTTCAAGCATATGGCAAGACAGAAGCACTAAAAAAAGTGGAGAAAGAAATCGACCTTCTCCAAGAAGAAATTGATGAGATTCCAATCGTGCAGGAATTCAGGGAATCGCAAGTAATGATTAATGACATTTTGCAAGTGGTAACAGAAACAATCACAGATGAAGTTACAAAAGAAATGAAAGATGCATCCTCTTTTACAGATAAGTAAAACAAATAGAAATGGCTAACAGTGCGTTTAACGACATGTTAGTCATTTTTTTGTGTTTATGGAGAGTTTTGTTTATAACAACTAATTACGTCATTGAATAGCACTTTCTAAAAAATATTAGAAATCATTTGTACCGTTTTATAGGCAAATGCATACGATGAATTAGAAACGCATGCAGATCGCCTTATTTAAAAAAGGGCAAGTGTATCATATGCACTTTAGGTAGATGTCCTGCATAAACTGACAATGAATAAAGAGGAGGTTATATATTTATGTCTTTCCTTGATCATGAATACCGCGAGATCATCACAAGGGCTGTTATCGGAAAAGGGCGTAAATTCGTTCAAGATACCAACACAATTACACCAACGCATAAGCCGTCTAGTATTTTAGGTTGTTGGATCATCAATCATTTATACAATGCCAAGAAAAAAGGAGATGGCTTGGTAGAGGTAAGTGGTAGTTATGATGTAAACGTTTGGTATTCCTATAACGATAACACTAAAACAGAGGTTGTAACAGAACGTGTCGTGTACTCTGATGTCATTAAATTATCTGTAAAAGATAAACAGACATTAGGCGACAAAGCAGAAGTTTTTGCTAAAGTATTACAACAACCAAACTGCTTGGAATGTACGATTGCAAGCCACGACCACAAAATCGTAGCAGAAGTTGAGCGCGAATTTTTAGTCGAAGTAATTGGCGATACAAAAGTGACTGTTAAAGTTGATCCAAGTGGAATTGTGGCAGATGATGAAGATTGGGATATTGAATTAAGAGACGATGAATTTGAAAGTCTTGATCCTGATTTTCTAACAAATGAAAAATAAACTGTCTGAAGAGCGTGATGCAACAATCACGCTCTTTTTCTGTATTGTATATGTTACAAGTACAAAAATCATTCATAGATATGCTATAATATAAGAATGAAATTTTGTACGTGTGGGGGATATAAAGATGGCAGAATTCACGCCAATGATACAGCAATATTTAAAGGTAAAAGCAGACTATAAAGATAGTTTCCTATTCTTCCGACTTGGGGATTTTTATGAAATGTTTTTTGATGATGCACTTAAAGCTTCTAAAGAATTAGAGATAACATTAACAAGCAGAGATGGTGGTGGAGAAGACCGGATTCCGATGTGCGGTATTCCATATCATGCAGCCGCTAATTATATTAAAAATTTAGTAGAAAAAGGTTATAAAATAGCAATCTGTGAGCAAGTGGAAGATCCAAAGGTAGCTAAAGGCGTAGTCAAACGTGAAGTTGTCCAGCTTATTACACCAGGAACGATTATGGAAGGTAATATGTTAAATGAAAAGGAAAACAATTATTTGGCTAGTATTAGTCAGTTTGATACAGATACATTTGTGATTACTTACAATGATTTGTCAACTGGTGAAAATAGTGTTGCTTTAATTGACACTGGTTGGGATCAATTGATGAGTGAACTTTTCAATAGACCGATTAAAGAAGTAGTTATTTCAAAGGAATTAGAGAAACGTTATCAAAATGATTTAACAGAGCGCTTACTCGTTACGTTATCATTTGCTGAATCAACAACAATTGATAGCTCTTTCACTCCACTAGTAAAGGAATTAGCGGATGAACGATTAAAAGTGGCCTTTGGTCGAATGCTTTGTTATATTCAATCAACCCAACAACGATCGTTGGACCACCTTAAACCTGTTCAACTAATTGAATTAAAACAATATATGACATTAGATATGTATTCAAAACGTAATTTAGAATTGACCGAAACAATCATGCGTAAAGGAAAACAAGGTAGCCTGTTATGGGTATTAGATAAAACTGTAACAGCAATGGGAGCACGTAAATTAAAAAAATGGTTAGAACGTCCATTGTTGCAAAAGTCTTTACTTGAACATCGTTATCATTTAGTTGAAGGATTAATCGCACAATTTTTAGAACGAGAGGCACTACGAGACACATTAGAATCAATCTATGATATGGAACGCTTATGTGGACGAGTTGCTTTTGGGAATGTAAATGGTCGTGATCTTCAACAACTCAAACTTTCATTAGGGAAAGTTCCAGATTTAAAAGCTATTTTAGATCAATTTGAGAACAAAGAAGTACAAGCATTAGGAAATGGTGTAAACACGATAGATGCGCTTTATGATCTACTTGAAAGTAGTATTGTGTTAGACCCACCAATGACGATTAAAGAAGGTGGCGTTATTAAAGACGGCTATCATGAGCAACTTGACCAATACCGTTATGCTTCAAAAAACGGCAAGCAATGGATAGCTGAGCTTGAACAAAAAGAAAAGAAAGCAACGAATATAAAATCCTTGAAGATCGGCTATAATCGTGTCTTTGGTTATTATATTGAAGTGACAAAAGCGAACTTGCACCTATTACCTGAAGGGAAATATGAGCGTAAGCAAACGTTAACGAATGCGGAGCGTTATATTACACCAGAATTAAAAGAAAAAGAAACGTTAATTTTAGAAGCAGAAGAGAAAAGTGTTGATCTAGAACATCAATTATTCACTGAACTTCGCGAGCAAGTAAAAACATTTATTCCACAACTACAAACACTAGCTGACAAAATAAGTGAAATTGATGTTTTACAAGGATTTGCTACAGTAAGTGAACTAAATGATTATCATCGTCCAACTTTTAATGAAGATCGTCAAATTAATATCGAAAAAGGACGCCATCCAGTTGTTGAAAAAGTAATGAAAGATGATATGTATGTGCCGAACGATGTTGATATGAAAGATGTGACAGACATTTTATTAATTACTGGGCCAAATATGTCTGGTAAAAGTACGTATATGCGCCAATTAGCCCTAATTACGATCATGGCCCAAATTGGTTGTTTTGTACCATGTGAAAATGCATCACTCCCAATATTTGATAAGATATTTACTCGAATAGGTGCAGCTGATGACTTAGTTGCCGGTCAAAGTACATTTATGGTCGAAATGCTTGAAGCAAAACATGCGATCACAAATGCAACAGAAAACAGTTTAATTTTATTAGATGAGATTGGTCGTGGGACAAGTACTTATGATGGAATGGCACTCGCACAAGCAATTATTGAATATGTACATGATCATGTAGGTGCCAAGACATTATTCTCTACCCATTATCACGAATTGACAACATTAGAGGAAACACTAGAACAATTGAAAAATGTGCATGTTAGGGCCGAAGAATTTGAGGGGAAAGTTGTTTTCTTACATCAAATTCAAGATGGCGCAGCTGATAAGAGTTATGGTATTCACGTAGCCAAGTTAGCAGCCTTACCAGATCAACTGATTGACCGTGCTACAGTTATCCTAGAACAACTAGAGACAACAGATGTAAAGGGTAAACAGAAGGAAGCTGCGGATGATGCACAGTTAAGTTTTTTTGTTGCGGAACAAAAGGCAAGTAGTCAAACAGTAACAAAATCAAAAGCTGATAAAGCACTACAAAAGTCACTTAAAAAGATTAATATAATGGAAATGACCCCAATGCAAGCAATGAATGAGTTATATCGCTTACAACGCCTAGCGAACGAGGAGGAGTAATGGTGAAGATATTACCGATGCCAGATGGACTTGCTAATAAGATCGCAGCTGGAGAGGTAGTAGAACGTCCAGCATCTGTTGTAAAAGAATTACTAGAAAATAGTATTGATGCAAATAGTACATCGATTAAGATTGAAGTGGAAGAAGCTGGACTCCAGCAAATTAAAATAACCGATAATGGAGAGGGCATGGATCCAGTAGATGCTGAACATTCCTTTGCACGTCATGCAACAAGTAAAATTCGTAGTGAAAATGACTTGTTTCATGTCAAAACATTAGGATTTAGAGGTGAGGCACTTGCTTCTATTGCAGCGGTTAGTAAACTTACACTAAAGACTTCAACTGGTGGTGAAGCGGGTACAGTCTTAAAACTTGATGGTGGTAAGATTGTTGAACGAAATAAAGGGGATGCCAGACAAGGAACTGAAATGACCATAGATGCATTATTTTTTAACACACCAGCCAGGTTGAAGTACATGAAGACAATCCATACGGAACTTGGTCATATTACGGATGTTGTCAATCGAATAGCGCTTTCTAATCCGACGATTCGATTTGAACTGTACCATAATGGGAAAAATATTTTCCAAACAACAGGTCGGGGAGATGTCATTCAGGTCATTTCACAGGTTTATGGAATTAATGTGGCAAAGAAAATGCTTCCAGTATCTATAGAAACGTTAGATTTTTCAATTACAGGCTACATTGCAAAACCAGAAGTAACACGTGCATCACGAAGTTATATTTCAACGATTATTAATGGACGTTATATTCGTAGCATTCCGTTAAATAAAGCGATAGCAAGCGGCTATCATACGTTATTGCCAATTGGTCGTAGCCCGATTGTTATATTGAAAATTGAGATGGATCCAATCTTAGTAGATGTGAATGTACATCCTGCTAAATTAGAAGTTCGTTTTAGTAAAGAAAAGGAATTGTTTTACGCGGTGGAAGAAACTATTCGCAAAGCTTTTCGTAAGGAAACACTTATTCCTGATAACAAACAGGAAGAGCCAAAACCTGAGAAAGTCAAGAGTACACAGCACACTTTTGCATTTGATTATAACAAGAGAGCTGATTTGGAACAAAATCATTACCCAAAATCATATACACCTCCTCGTGATGATCAGGATACGTTTGAGTCAGCACAAGCAGCCGCGTTAGAATCGATGGCAACATATGATTTGGAAGCTATTCCCCGAGTAGCAGAAGAGGTTAATGATACACATGAAAATAATATATCAGCTCAAGAAGTGAAATCAGATCGAATTCCTGTGATGTATCCAATTGGACAACATCATGGTACGTATATTATGGCAGAGAATGAAGAAGGCTTATATATGATTGATCAGCATGCTGCACAAGAACGAATTAAATATGAATATTTTCGTGATAAAATTGGTGATGTTCCAAATGAACTACAAGAACTTTTGTTACCGTTAACGTTCGATTTTTCTAAACAAGAGGCATTATTAATAGAACAACATCAAGAAGAATTAAAAAAGGTCGGTTTATTTTTTGAACACTTTGGTCAACAAACATATATCGTTCGGGCTCATCCGCAATGGTTTCCACAAGGATTCGAGGAAGAGGTTATTCGTGATATAGTTGAACAAGTAATAGAAGAAGACAAAGTGGATATTGCTAAATTGCGTGAGGATGCTGCTATCTTAATGTCTTGTAAACGGTCGATCAAAGCAAATCATTACTTAAATAAAGACGATATGTTTCAGCTATTACAAGATCTTAGAAAATCAACTGATCCATTTACATGTCCGCATGGTCGACCTATTATTATTCATTTCACGGGATACGAGATGGAGAAGATGTTTAAACGAGTAATGTAAAATACTTGTATAAAAGAGGCACCTAGTTAAAGACTAGAAGTAAAAGTAAAAAGGTTAGGTGCCAATATGCAAGAAAATAAAGACTTGATTCACTATTTAAATCTTGAGTTATCGAACGTTGCAGTACTTTATGTAAAACTTCATCGGTATCATTGGTATATCCAAGGAAGTCAGTTTTTCACATTACATGCTATTTTTGAGGAGCATTATAAGGAATTAGCTACCGATTTTGATCAAATTGCAGAACGTATATTAGCGATTGGTGGCAGGCCGTTTGCAATAATGGAAAAGTATTTGCAAACAACGAGTTTGAAAGAAGCACAAGCTGATGATGAACCATCAGAAATAATGAGACAACTGATAGAAGACTATCAGCAAATTTGCGATGAAATAAACGAAAATGCTTTGCCAAAAGCGAGAGATTATCCAGATAAACCGACTGAGGATCTCTTAATTGGCTTACAAGCAAAGTTAGAAAAATATATTTGGATGCTAAAAGCACACCAAAAACTATAATGAATGAGGGGCTATCATGATGGAAGATTCATGAGCCTTTTTTTTTATTTATTTTAATGTATAATTAGTCCAAGAAGAATGGAAAGCGATGATAAGGGGAATACCGATGAAACAAATTGTAATTGCTATTGTTGGTCCCACAGCGGTTGGGAAAACTAACCTTAGTATAGAAATTGCGAAAAAATTTGATGGAGAGATCATTAGTGGTGATTCCATGCAAATCTATAAAGGAATGGATATTGGCACTGCAAAAGTAACCAAAGAAGAACAACAAGGAATTAAGCACCATATGCTAGATATTAAATCACCAGACCAAGACTTTTCCGTTGCAGATTTTCAATATGAAGTAAAGCGACATATTGAAGAAATTAAAGAGCGAGGAAAACTTCCGATTATCGTCGGCGGTACAGGGTTATACATAAAAGCTGCCTTATATGACTATCAATTTACAGACGAAAAAAGAGATGACACGTTTCATGAAAGAATAGAAGAAGAAATAGAAGTACAAGGCATGACTTCAGTCTATCAAAGATTGCAAGCCATAGACCCCGCGCAAGCAGAGAAGATTCACCCGAACAACGTAAGAAGAGTAATTCGTGCGCTTGAAGTGTTTGATCGAACAGGAATAACCATGACGGAACACCATGCAAACCAAAGTGAATCATCACCGTACAATCCTATTTTAATTGGATTGGAAATGGACCGGGAAATATTGTATAATCGAATCAACCAACGAGTTGATCTCATGATAGAAAAAGGATTACTAGACGAAGTAGAATATTTCTATACGAAAGGATTAGAAAAGGTCCAAGCAATGCAGGCAATTGGATATAAGGAGTTTATTCCATACTTTAAAAGGGAACAATCTTTAGAAGAAGTAATCATGCTATTAAAACAAAATTCAAGAAGATACGCAAAACGCCAATATACATGGTTTAAAAATAAGATGGATGTACATTGGTATCAGATCACTCCTGATGAGCAATTAAAAATAGTTGAAAGAATTTTAGATGATTTAGCAGGAATGATTGAAAAGAAGTAGAAATAATATAATAGAGATAGAAAAGAGGAGGAAACTATATGTCACAATCTGTTAATATTCAAGATCAATTCCTAAATCAAATACGTAAAGACCATATCCAAGCTACTATATTTCTAACAAATGGTTTTCAATTAAGAGGTACTATTAAAGCATTTGATAATTTCACCGTATTATTAGACACGGATGGAAAGCAACAATTAATTTTTAAACATGCAATCTCTACTTTCGCGCCAGTTAAAAATGTTACATTAGAAAAAGAGTAAGTTAAGTAGAAATACTATATTCTACCATGGCTCCCTTTCCAAATAATTAATAATTGGAAAGGGAGTTATTTTTTGAAAAATTCTTCTTTATAATTTAATTAATAGTTATTGGAAAAGTAACTTTGCTAGAAACGTGCCCAAACTGTATTGGTTACTAAATTAATAAAGGTATTTTTCAAAGGTTATTTATAAGAGTGAATTACTTATCTAAGAATGTTAACGAGACGGATAGATTCAGGAGGGATGACTTTGGAGAAGAAAAAACGGGGGGAGAAAAAGTGATATCTTAGAAATAATGACTTATTGGATACCAGAAATTATTTTATTACCATTCAGGCTAATTGGATCGATACTAAGAGGTTTCGGTAGGTTGATACGAATTATATGGGAAGGATTTTAATTTATTTAGAAGTAACGCTAAATTAAAATTAACTCTATCTAATACTGTTACTAGAAGGTGATTAAAATTAAAAAATATGTTGTTTCATTATGTTAATAAGTAGCTTAATTCTTATGATTGGTTGTTCTAATGTCACTACAGAAAGTGATACACCCTCAAATTCAACAAATAATTTAGAACCAATAACATTTACGTATAATGAGAATGAGTATAAAATTGTGAATTTTTATCAGGAGTTTTCACAATATATTAAAGAGGCTGAAAAACATCCTGACAATTTAGATACATTATATATTGACACGGTTCTAGAACCATTTACAAAAAGTGTGTTCGGTGAAGATTATGGAGAATTCATTTCCAAGCAATGGGGGTTTGGGACGCCTACTCGCCCAAAGATCCTTGAGGAATATCTTCTTTATCTGAATGAAAATAATAATAAAATCAATGACTTAATAATTGATGCTTTAAAAAAATCAACTGATGAACTTTCTTCTGAAGATGATAAAGTAGTATACATACTCCTTGCAAGTCCAGATGATGTGACTAAGATGAAGTGGTTGAAAGGTGTTACGGGTATGACGTGGGATCAAAACGTTATCACCATTCAAATTGCTCCACCATTTCTTGATGAGGATATTTTAAAGTTTGTTGTTGCCCACGAATATCAGCATGCTGTTTTCTTTGAGAAAAACGAGATTGGGACAAATGCAACAGTTTTGGAAGAGGTTATGTTGGAAGGTAAAGCGGATACGTTTGCACAAATTATGTATCCAGAAGTTGTGACACCATGGAATGATTTTTCAACGAAAAGTCAGGAAGAAAACACTTGGAGTTATTTAGAAAAGAACTTAAATTCTATTAATGCTTCTATAAAAGATGACTTATTTTACGGGAATTCTAGCAAAGGGATTCCAGATACCTCTAATTATAAAATGGGTAACAAAATTATGGATAGTTTTATTCAAGAAAATCCAAGTATTTCTATTGAAGAGTGGACGGAGATGTCAGCAGATGAAATACTCGAAAAAAGTAAATATGAAGCAAAGAACCAAGAATAATAAATCGTAAAGTATGGGATACCCTTAATTGACTTTGCCACACGATTTTAGATATGTATAATATGTGTAGCTTCTTTTAAATCAAGTTGTTTATCTATTCAATTTAAATATTATAGACTCCAATACTTTTTTATATAGGCATGTGTCACACACTAGGCTTATACCACGTATAATGTGGATGGTAAGGGGTGATTGATGGTGGAATCGCAAGTATCTTTTCCTAAACAAAATCAAATAAATATTGTCTTGCAAGATCAACGCGAGCGATTAGGGAGTAGTGACGAGAAAATTTATGACCCTTTTCAACAGTTAGACCAAGCATTTTCAAGTTTTGTTGGTCTTGATTTATTAAAAGATAACATCAAAGAAATATATGCAAATGTACAAATTAATCAACAAAGAGAAAAAGCTGGGATGAAAACACAACCACAAGTATTACACATGTTATTTAAAGGGAATCCTGGTACGGGAAAGACTACCGTTGCACGTAAATTATCCGTATTATTTCGCGAGTTAAATATGTTGTCAAAAGGTCATTTTATTGAAGCAGAGCGAGCTGATTTAGTTGGAGAGTACATTGGTCATACGGCTAAGAAAACACGTGATTTAGTAACTAAAGCACTTGGAGGTATACTATTTATAGATGAAGCTTATGCTTTAGCTAGAGGTGGCGATAAAGATTTCGGTAAGGAAGCGATTGATACACTAGTGAAACAAATGGAGGATCATCATGGGGAGTTTATTTTAATATTGGCGGGGTATCCGTTAGAAATGGAATATTTTTTATCTATGAATCCAGGTCTTGGTTCACGTTTTCCGATTGTTTTAGACTTTGATGATTATTCTATTGATGAGTTAATTAATATAGCGCATAAAATGACTGCCGAAAGAGAATATCAATTAACAAAAGAAGCAGAATGGAAGTTAAGAACACATCTAACTAAAGCAAAGCGTGACAGTAATCACGCCAATTTTGCTAATGCACGTTTAGTGCGAAATATGATTGAAAAGGCAATTCGGAAACAAGCTGTTCGTTTATTAAAAAAACGACATTATAGTACAGATGATTTAATGTTGATTACAGTTAAAGATATTGTGTTAGAATAGAAGTATTGCTTCATAGAAGAAAAGAGGATTAAGATATGGTAGAAAATGTACTAGTAATTGCAGTTCATAAAAAAATGAGTGATGAAGAAAGACTATATTATTCACTTGAAGAGTTAAAATCATTAACAGAGTCAGCTAAAGGTAAAGTTATTGAAACGCTTATTCAAAAGCGGGATCGTATTCATCCCGCTACATATATAGGATCTGGTAAGCTAACTGAATTAATGGAATTAATTGAAGAGCATGAAATTGATTTAATTATTGCGAATGACGAATTATCATCTAGTCAAATGCGAAATTTAAATGAAAAATTAGAAATACCCATTATTGACCGTAGTCAATTGATTCTAGATATTTTTGCGCAACGTGCCCATACAAGAGAGGGTAAATTACAAGTAGAGTTAGCACAGTATAAATACATGCTTCCAAGGTTACATGGTCAAGGTGCATCATTATCGCGATTAGGTGGAGGAATTGGTACACGTGGACCAGGTGAAACGAAACTTGAAACAGATCGACGTCATATTAATCGTCGAATTGATGAAGTGAAAGAAAAACTTGAAACTGTTGTGAACCAACGTGCACAATACCGTAAACGTCGTAAAACAAATAAAGCTTTTCAAATTGCGATTGTAGGCTACACGAATGCTGGTAAATCCACCTTATTTAATCGCTTAACAAAAAGTGAGTCAATGGAAGAAAATCAATTATTCGCAACGTTAGATCCGATGTCTAGACAAATGCAATTTCCAGTTGGCTTGCAATCAATTGTGACTGACACAGTTGGATTCATGCAGGATTTACCAACTGCATTGATTGCTGCTTTTCGTTCTACGTTAGAAGAGGTAAGAGAAGCGGATTTTATTTATCACGTAATTGATGTAAACCATCCTGATTACCCACAGCACTATGAGACAGTACAAAAACTGTTGAAGGATTTAGACGCAGACACAATTCCTTCTTTAATGATCTATAACAAAAAGGATTTGTTAACAACAGGTTTTATTCCGTCTGTACATCCATCAATTTTAATTAGTGCTCTAAGCCAAGAAGATCGAAATCAAACATTGTTAAAGACAGAAGAAATATTAAAAGAGCAATGGGTGTTTTATGAAAAGATCATCTCAGCTACAGAAGGTAAAAAATTGTTGTCCTTTCGAAATCATACGCTAATGACAAAACAAGAATTTAATGAAGATGAAGAAACGTATCTAGTACAAGGTTATATGCCTGATGGTCATCCATTACAGTATAGCTAGAAGGAGCAAAGGACCAAGCAAATGTTAGATGAAAAGATTATCCAAGTGGAGAAAGATATTGAGATAGAACGCAGGAAAATTCAACAAACTGCAGAGCGCAATCAGCTACGGGTATTAAATGCATTTCGCAATCAAAAGATTAGTGAGAGTCATTTTAACCCTACAACTGGTTACGGATACGATGATGCAGGTAGAGACGGACTAGAACGAGTTTATGCTTCGGTATTTAATACAGAAGACGCACTCGTTCGTTTGCAGTTAATTTCTGGTACGCATGCGATTACGACAGCGCTTTTTGGTATATTACGACCTGGAGATGGACTAGTATATATTACAGGTTCTCCCTATGACACTTTAGAAGAAGTGGTCGGGGTTCGTGGTAAAAATAATGGCTCCTTAATTGATTTTGGGATTGAGTACCAAGCTGTTTCATTAACAAATCAAGGTCAGATAGATTGGCAAGGAGTAAAAAGCCAAATAAATAAACATACAAAGGTAATTGGTATCCAACGTTCTAAAGGATATGCCGATCGTCCATCATTTACAATTGATGAAATAGAAGAAATGATTACATATGTAAAATCAATTAAAGAAGATGTGATTGTATTTGTTGATAATTGCTATGGTGAATTTGTCGAAGAAAGAGAACCAACAGATGTAGGAGCAGATTTAATAGCAGGTTCTTTAATCAAGAATCCAGGTGGTGGAATTGCACGTACTGGTGGTTATATCGCGGGAAAGAAAGACTTGATAGAATTAGCGGCTAATCGACTAACAGCACCGGGTTTAGGTAAAGAAACTGGAGCAAGTTTAGGGATTTCACAAGAACTGTTTCAAGGTTTATTTCTAGCGCCTCATGTTGTAAGTGAAGCATTACAAGGAGCTGTATTCACTTCAAGGATGTTAGACGTAGTTGGTTTTAAGACTACACCTGCTTATAATGCCAAAAGAACAGATCTGATTCAATCTGTTACTTTTGACACAGCTGAACAAATGATTGCTTTTTGTCAATCTATCCAAAAATCGTCACCAATTAATGCACATGTAATACCATATCCAGCTGCTATGCCTGGGTATGAGGATGATGTAATCATGGCCGCAGGGACATTCATTCAAGGTGCAAGTCTTGAATTAACAGCTGATGGACCAATTCGTCCACCATATACAGCTTATGTTCAAGGTGGTTTAGTATATGCACATGTAAAAATAGCAATAATAGAAGCAATTGAAAGTTTTCTTAAAAAGGGCTTTCTCAAGTAAACAACAAAGATTAAACCAATAAGTGGAAAAATAGGGTTAAAATTATGCGAATTCGTGTAATAATACAAATTTTTTGAATATTTTTATGTAAAGAAAGCTCACACGTATTGACAATTATATTGGCGAATGTATAATAGAAATATGGAAAGGCAAGTAAGGAAGGGGTTGAGGTTATGAGCGAGATTGATAGACGTTCAATGCCCTTATTTTCCATTGGTATAGTCAAATCTTTGGCTGATTTAACAGCAAGACAAATTCGGTATTACGAAGAACACAATTTAATTCATCCTGCTCGTACTGATGGTAATCAGCGCTTGTTTTCTTTTAATGATGTAGATCGTCTTTTAGAAATAAAGGAACTAATCGATAAAGGAATTAACTTGGCTGGAATTAAACAAGTCTTATCTGTTAAAGACTTGCCCAAAACACAAGTAGTAGATGAACAAAACCCACCTGAATTAACAGAAAAGGAACTCAGAAAAATACTCCAAAAAGAGTTGCTAGATTCAGGTAGGTTAGGCAAGGCTTCGTTGAGGCAGGGAGAGCTATCACGGTTTTTCCATTAAAAAGATTATCTAAAGGAGAGGAAAGCATGTCAAAATTCACTAAAGAATCAATCAAGCAACAGATTAAAGAGGAAAACGTTAAGTTTATCCGTCTTCAGTTCACGGATTTACTAGGAACAATTAAAAACGTTGAGATTCCTTTAAGCCAATTAGACAAAGCATTCGACAATGAAATGGTATTTGATGGTTCATCAATTGAAGGTTTTGTTCGTATTGAAGAATCAGATATGAAATTATATCCAGACTTAGATACTTTCGTAGTATTTCCTTGGACATCTGAAAAAGGTAAAGTCGCTCGTTTTATTTGTGACATCTATAATCCAGATGGTACGCCTTTTGAAGGTTGCCCACGTTATAACTTAAAACGTAATATTAAGAAAATGGAAGAACTAGGATTTTCTAAATTTAATATTGGTACAGAACCAGAATTTTTCTTATTCGAACTAGATGCAAATGGTAACCCAACACTAGACTTGAATGACCATGGTGGTTATTTTGATTTAGCACCAACAGATCTTGGTGAAAATTGCCGTCGTGATATCGTTCTTGAACTTGAAGAAATGGGTTTTGAAATGGAAGCTTCTCACCACGAAGTTGCTCCAGGACAACATGAAATTGACTTTAAATATGCAGATGCAGTAAAACATGCTGACGATATTCAAACGTTCAAATTAGTTGTTAAAACAATTGCACGTCAACACGGATTACATGCTACTTTCATGCCTAAACCATTGTTCGGTGTAAACGGTTCTGGTATGCACTGTAATATGTCATTATTCAAAGATGGCAAGAATACATTCTTGGATGAAAATGGTCCATTACAATTAAGTGAAACTGCTTATCAGTTTATCGCTGGTATCATTAAGCATGCATTAAGCTTTACTGCAGTTACAAACCCTACAGTGAACTCTTATAAGCGTTTAGTACCTGGTTACGAAGCACCTTGTTATGTTGCTTGGTCTGGTTCTAATAGAAGTCCACTTATTCGTGTACCATCTTCAAGAGGATTGAGCACACGTATTGAGGTTCGTAGCGTAGATCCAGCTGCTAATCCATACCTTGCAATGGCAGTATTATTAGCTTCTGGTCTAGACGGTATCGAAAACAAACTAGACGCTCCAAAAGCTATCAACCGCAACATCTATGTAATGGACAAAGAGGAAAGAGAAGCAAATGGCGTTCAAGATCTGCCAGCTACTCTATATGATGCAGTACAATTACTTAAAGGTGATGATGTATTAGTTTCAGCTCTTGGTGACCACTTATTCGAACATTTCGTTGAATCTAAAGAAATCGAATGGGACATGTTCCGTACGCAAGTACACCCTTGGGAAAGAGAACAATACATGCAAACATATTAATAGGCAAAACCCCTTGATGCTTAAAGCATCAAGGGGTTTTTGTTTGTTTTGATTTTACTAGAGTAATTACACCAGCCGCGAACGCACTCACAAAACACCCACGAACTAAGTATCTTAATTAAGTTTTCGGAGATTTTAAAATAAATATGTACGATACACACTAAAAATTTCTCTATTTGATAAATTTGTTATAAGTGGATTTTTATTATTGTGTTTTTTTGTTAAATAATCTAGAATAAAAAGAAATTTATTTCAATTTTGACGATCATTTTATAGAGAGGTGATAACATTAGAATCTTTTATTTAATTTATATAGCGTACATTTTAGTTATTTTGTTATTAAACAGTATTTTTAATTTAGAGAACTCTATTTTGACATGGTTTTTTGCTGTGTTTTTGTTATTTGTTATTTTTTCCAGCTTTATTAGCAAAGTGAAAAGAATAAATGAACAGAAGGATGAATGAATTTTTCAGTTACGATTATATAAATAACTTGCTATTTTATGTTTTTATTTTTTAATGATTTTTAAAATGAACCAGCCTACTAAAACTATAAGTATAAGCAAAATTAAAGCATTATTAAAATTGAATGTATGCATGTAAAATCTCCTTTAATTATAAAATTTCATTATTATAATCAATAGTTGCAACAGTTTTAATTAGAATTATAAGTGCAACCATAGATCCAAATAAAATTAGAATACTTATTTACCATGAATTATATTTTAAGGTAAAATTTACTGTTTAGAATAAAATAAATTAACCTAATGCATTTAGCAAGTAATTATAAGGTTATTTTATTAAAATAATAAATTTAACGTCAAAACCCCCCTTAGCACATCTCTTAGTGCTTTAGAGGGTCAGGTATATTTAATGTAATATTATTTATCTGTTGCAAGTTTAATGGTATAGGTTCCTCTGTCCGTGATCAATGTAAATGTTGAATCTTCAAATTTGTAAATGGTTGTGTCTTCAATTGGTATTTCATATAAAGATGATGGAAGGGCCTGTCGTGTATCTTCATCTGTTTTGATGTCACCTGAACCATTCAATTGTAATGTATGCATTGGTTCGTATTCATCGAGCCTTCTTGTATCCTTTGAATAAGAAATAGATGTTAACTCCAAGATCGTGTTATCATCATCTTCAAGTTCGTGTTTCGATATTTCAATTGTTTTGCCTGTCCACTCTTTAAGTGTTTCATTAAAATCTTCAATAGACATGTATTTTTGTGTCATCGTTATCACTCCTATCCATTATATTTCCGAATTAACTCAAAAAAATACGATAGTGTGTAGAAAAGATAATGTTTATTTCCTCGCCTAATTGAAATTATAAAAAATCACTTTATTGTGATAAAATCAATTAATGTAAATTAGTTTTTATCGCTGAACGAATCGAATCAAATATTTTAAGAAGAGGGGTCATTTTATATGGGACAATCAATTAAAGGTAAAGTAGCGCTCGTTACTGGTTCAGGTAAAGGTATTGGAAAAGCAACAGCCATTGCATTAGCGAAAGAAGGTGTCCACGTTGGATTGCTTGCCCGAACTGAAAAGGATCTTAAAAATGTCGCAGCAGAGATTGAAGCGTTTGGAGTGAAAGTTGCTTATGCAACAGTTGATGTAGCGTCACTTGAGCAAGTCGAAGCGGCTGTTAAAAAGCTAACGGATGAACTAGGATCGACGGACATTTTAATTAATAATGCTGGTACAGCTAAGTTTGGTGGGTTTCTTGACTTAGATCCAGAAGATTGGAAAAATATTATTGATGTGAATCTAATGGGCGTATATTATGTAACAAGAGCTGTATTACCACAATTAATAGAAAAAAACGGTGGAGATATTATCAATATCGCCTCAACTGCAGGACAAAAGGGTGCTCCTGTAACAAGTGCATATAGTGCCTCGAAATTTGGCTTGCTTGGTTTAACGGAGTCGTTAGCAATGGAAGTTCGGAAACATAATATTCGCGTAAGTGGATTAACACCAAGTACAGTTGCCACGGAGCTTGCGGTTTCCAATAATTTGACTGATGGTAATCCTGAAAAAGTTATGCAGCCAGAAGATTTAGCAGAATTTATTATTGGACAATTAAAATTACACCCACGTGCATTTATCAAAACTGCAGGTTTATGGTCAACTAATCCATAAGAAGGTAGACTAAAGAAG